>CAZSTN010000001.1:0-42080 GCA_964609915.1 uncultured Candidatus Saccharibacteria bacterium
GCAACCTGAGTTCGAGAAGGAGCGAAGCCCTACGAGAACCCAGCGTGAAGCCTAGATCGAAAGAGGAAGGCTAGGCAGAAGCTAGCTACTTGGCAACTTCTGCTCAGGACACTTATTCAAAACCCTCTTCATAGCGTCTTTCTCGGCGGAGGTTACCCAAAGCCGATACTTAGTTTTGACATAAATCTGTCTGGCGACATACTCACACCTAAAGACCTTATTTGGAGGTAGCCACGAAGCGGCGTCCGAGTCGCTTTTTTGCTGATTAGCTGGCCCGTCAGCGGCAACCAACTCCATTGGATCGTTGGCTAAAGCTTCCCTCTCGGTAGGCGTCAGTTGCTGAGCGCCTTTTTGCCAAGCATCAGACAAAGCCACCACATGATCAATCTGTACGGCCGAAGGTGAACTCGACGAATACTCAACCACCTCGCCAGTATACGGGTCCTGCAAGGTACCAGAACTCACCGTGCATTCATCTTTCATATTGATATTAGTCAGGTCTCTGTACAAAATGATTTGACGCATTGAACAACCCGATATTTTCATCCAGTCACCACCGAACTCGTCCCTTGAGTAGCCAGTTTTTGGCGCCCTACCTTTTACGTCGAGAGCGTCCAGGGCCACCATGGTATCAGAACCAACTCGACCTATTTTTTCCGAGGAATAGTTGCGAACTATCTCACCGCCACCAATGTAAGCCCCGTAAACAACGACAAAAATAATCGACACCGACAGTAGCCCAACGAAAACCGCTCGCCTTTTTCTCATACTATCTATTATGACAGGCAAATCTTAACTTTGATACAATATAAGAATGACTTACGTAAATCGACTTATAGAATACTTCAAACCAAACAACTATAAATTAACAATAGACCTAAACCGAGCCGACCGAAGCTTCACTGGCGTTGTAACAATATCTGGCGAGACGCAAGGCGATGGCTCAAAAATCGGCTTCCACTCAAAAGACCTGACTCTTGAGAATATTAAGCTAGATGGAGAGTCTGTCGACTGGGAAGTTGCAGAAAATGACGAAGTGTATATTGCTACAAAAAACCAACAAGCAAGAACAGAAGTTGAAATCTCGTTTTCTGGCAAAATAACTGACAAGATGAACGGCATCTACCCCTGCTACTATCAACACGACGGTCAGAATAAGGAATTATTAGCGACTCAGTTCGAGAGTCACTACGCCCGTGAAGCTTTTCCGTGCATTGACGAACCAGAAGCCAAAGCTACTTTTGATGTAACTTTAACAACAGAAAAAGATATTCAAGTTATAGGAAATATGCCAGCAATAGAGCAGGCTATAGCAGACGATAAACTTACGACAACATTTGACACCACGCCAAAGATGAGTACATACTTACTGGCTTGGGTTACCGGTGAGCTCCACAAAAAAACCGCCTACACTAAAAGTGGCGTTGAAGTAAGCGTTTGGGCTACACCGGCACAACCCGCTGATAGTTTGAGCTTTGGCTTAGATATTGCGACTCGGACTATTGATTTCTTTGAAGATTATTTCCAAACCCCCTACCCGCTACCTAAATCAGACAACGTTGCTTTGCCGGACTTCTCTTCAGGAGCGATGGAAAACTGGGGCCTTGTAACATATCGAGAAACAGCCTTGCTGGCTGACCCAAAAACTACCTCTAGCACCGACAAACACCAAGCGGCCACTGTCATTACCCACGAACTTAGCCACCAGTGGTTTGGCAACCTAGTCACGATGAAATGGTGGAACGACCTTTGGCTTAACGAGAGCTTCGCTAGTATGATGGAGAATGTCGCCGTCGATGCCTTAGAGCCAAGCTGGAATATTTGGTTAATGGATGCCACCTCCGGAACTCCGAGCGCCCTCCAGCGAGACTCGTTAAATGGCGTTCAGGCGGTAAGAAGTGACGTCAACCACCCTGACGAAATCCAGACGCTATTTGACCCTTCGATTGTTTACGCTAAAGGTGCCCGACTACTCCTAATGCTTCAAAAATACCTTGGCGAAGATGCTATGCGTAGAGGTCTGCAATCTTACTTTGCAGAATTTGCCTACCAAAACACCGTTGCCGAAGACCTTTGGAAACATCTATCTAAGGTAAGCGGCAAAGATGTCGGCGGATTTATGAACGACTGGATAAACAAACCCGGCTATCCGGTGGTTAACGTAAGCCGAGAAGATGACACAGTTACAGTTTCACAAAAGAGATTTTACATAGGCGACCACCAGGCGACCGACGAAACCTGGCCGATACCACTCAGAGCCTCCTTAGAAGAACTACCCGAACTACTCGACTCTAAAAGCTTGAGCGTAAAAACGAGTGACGACTTCGTCTACCTCAACTCTGGAGCAACTGGTCACTTCATAACCAATTACGATCAATTGACGCTGAAAGTAATTCTGCAAAATATCCAATCTCTAGACACCATTGACCGACTTTATTTTCTGCAAGAAAGAATGCTTCTAGCTAAAGCTGGAGTCATATCTACTGCCGACTTAGTTCCGCTACTAGAGACGCACAAAGAAGAAACAGACAACAGCGTCTGGGACATGCTGGCTGCGATAGTGGCCGAATTAAAATCGTTCATCGAGCCAGACTCGGATGAAGACCGTTCTTTGCGTGAAATTGTCGACAAGTTGACCGAAAAAGAATACCTTCGCCTCGGTTGGGATAGTCAACAAGACGAACCCGAAAGTGATTCCAAACAACGAGCGACAATAATAGGCCTGAAACTTTATGCCGAGAACAGTCAAGCTGTTGATACGGCTTTGAAAATATACGGAAATGTCGCACTAAAAGACGATATTGCTGTTGGACTAACCGCTACTAAAAATCTCCAAACTATTAGCAGGCTAGCTGAGACCTCTAAAGATACGTCTATAGTTAGACTACAGGACTTCACTTATTGGTTCGTGCGTTTGCTAAGAAATCGCTACGGCAGAGACTATATGTGGAAGTGGGCTCAAGATAACTGGCAGTGGATGACAGAAACCTTTAGTGGCGACTCGAACTATGACTTGCTTCCGAGGTACATAGCTGGTTCTCTGAACAAGAAACAGCATCTTGATGAATACTCTAACTTCTTCAAGCCGCTAGAGTCCGATTTAGCACTGAAACGAAACATTCAACTCGGTGTGCATGAGCTAAAAGCTAAAGTCGACTTAATTTCCCGTGACTCCGAAGCTGTCTCAAAGGCCCTCGTCGAACACCGAAAGTGACACTCGTTGTCCGTCTATAGCTACGGCAGCTAAAACGATGTCGAGGCTGGTGGCATTATGCTTAGAAACGTAATGCCGAGCGGCCAAGACCATCTGTTTAAATTTTTGAGGAGTTATGGACTCTAAGGCTGACCCAAATTGACCACTTGAGCGTGATTTTACCTCTATAAAGTATACTTTAGAGTTTTTCGTAGCGACAATATCAACTTCACACCAGCGATTTTGCCAATTATTCGCTAACACAGTAAAGCCCTTGCTCGCCAAATACTCTGAGGCCTTTTTCTCGCCGTCATAACCAATGCTTTTAGCTGTTTTGTTTTTGGCGAATTGGTCAGATACTGCCGGAACTGATGCCTCTAACTTTGCTATCGGCGCAAAAGACCTTCTGTGTAGTGGCGTAAGACCTAAGGTTTCTAAAGCCAACCTATGCTTTGCCGTACCGTAACCGACATGAGACGCAAACCCGTAGTCCGGAAATAACTCATCTTGGGTTTTCATGTATTTGTCTCGGGCAACCTTGGCTATGATAGACGCAGCCGACACGCACGGCACTAAGTAGTCGGCCTTAGGCATAACCGTTACATAAGCGCCCTTCTTGGTGTCTTTTAGGAAGTTGACTGTACCGTCTATAACTATTTCGTGGTACGGCACCTTTACTGCCTCGACCGCTCTAACTGTTGCCAGCTTTAATGCTTGCGACAAGCCAACCGTGTCTAGTTCCTTAGAGTCTACCCAGCCTAGACCCCAACCGACAGCAACTTCTTTTATTTTTTCTTCTAGCTGGAGACGACGTTTCTCGGATAGCTTCTTGCTGTCAGTCAGACCGTCTATTTGGCAGTTGTCTGGCAAAACCACAGCGCCAACAACTAATGGACCGGCCCACGGACCCCTTCCTGCCTCGTCTACTCCAAGTATCATACATACTACTATATAGATATATTCTTAAATAGTCATGAAAAATACCCCTAAAGTCGGGGTATTCTACATAAGTTTAGAAAGAATTAAGATTCTTTAGTGTCGGTGTTAGTCTCAGGAGCCTCTGGCTCTTCAACTGACTCAGCAACCTCAACGGGAGCCTCTTCCAGGGTGTTGACACCTTCACGGTCAAAACCAAGCGCCTTAAGTCGAGCGCCCTTACCGCTACGGTTACGCAAGAATGAAAGATAGTTACGGCGAACTTTAGCTCGACGAGTAACTTCAACTTTTTCGACAAGCGGACTATGTAGCAAAAAGCTTTTCTCTACGCCAACACCGCTAGCGACTTTACGAACAGTAATTCGTGAGGTGTGCGACTTAGCACGGTCAACACGAATAACTACGCCTTCAAAAACCTGAATTCGCTCTTTGCTACCTTCTTTAATTTTTTGGTGAACACGGACGGTATCACCACTTCTTACGTCAACAACGGCATGTTTGCGTTGCTTTTCGTTGACACTGTTGATTAATTCAAAACTCATTTTATTCTCACTTGTCTCGCTTATTAGTAATTACTATAACAATCAATTAATGATTATAGCATAACTCACAGACTTTTTAAAGAGGCTGAGGAGATATTTTTAGATTACTCGATTTATCTCTTCGAGGGTAGTCTCACCACGAAGCACCGCCAGCAGCCCGGATTCAAGCAAGGTTACCATACCTTGTTTGCGGACCTCTTTCTCTATAACGCCTGCATCAACGTCGATTATGTCGCCCCTGAGGAACTTCTGGACCCCTTCGGTAACGACCATCTGCTCCATAACGACAACTCTACCGACATAGCCAAACGGGTTCTCTTCGCTCGGTACTGGTCTAAATAGTCGGATGTTATTAAGATCGGGTTTTTGGACATGGGCCGGTAAATTAGCCAGTTGGTTACGGATCCAGTTCTTGGTCGCTTCATCTGGCTCGTACTCTTCTTTAGTGTTGTCGTCTAGCCTTCTAACAAGCCTCTGGGCCATAACTAAACGGATAGCTGTACTAAAAATAGGATTAACGCCGATAAGGTCTATCATACGACTAAAAGCCGCCGAGGTACTATTGGCGTGAAAAGTAGACAAAACTAGGTGACCAGTTATAGAGGCCTGAATAGCCGTTTTGGCAGTGTCGGCATCACGAATTTCTCCGACCATCACGACGTCTGGGTCAAGACGCAAAACCGAGCGCAAATGATCGGCAAAACTTTGACCCTCAGTGGTATTAACTGGTATTTGAGATACGCCAGGTACGCCGAACTCAATCGGGTCTTCGAGGGTAACAATTTTTCTATCAAGAGTGTTCAACGACGAAATTATGCTATAAAGTGTCGTAGATTTACCACTACCCGTAGGCCCAACCATTAACACCATGCCCCGTGGGTGGCTTATGATATCGTCAATTTCTCGCCTCTCTTGGGGCTGAATACCTAGCCTGTCGATATTAAGCATTGATGAGTCATAGTTAAATAACCTGATTACAGCGTCTTGGCCATACAGAGTCGGCACAACTTCAATACGCATGTTAAGAATCGTAACTGTGCCATCGTCTTTGGTGATCTCTTTTTGCATATGCCCAGATTGCGGCTCGGTCGAAGCCGTTGAAACATTAGCTCGTGAGGCTAACGCACCTAATATAACCCTGTAACGGTCTTTACCGAGCTTCGCCACCGGGTGCAATGCTCCGTCAACACGCATTCTGATGCGGATATCTTCTCGCTGATTCTCGATGTGAACGTCACTAGCGCCTATTTTATCAGCCTGATTTATGAGATAATCAAAAATCTCATCAGCACCCACGGACTCCAGGGTTTCGCTTACCCTGGCAAGAGTATCACTGTCGCCATCTTTAGCGATCTCGATGTCGTCATGAATCACAACCACTGGTGGGTCATAGCGCAACATGAAGCCACTAAAACCAGACTGACTTATTAAGAAAAACTGAACATTTTGAGCTAAGTTATTATATTTGACCTTTAGCTGGTTCATAAAAGACTGCGGTGACTGCGAGGTAACTCCAAACTGCCAAGGTTCGGACTCATTTCCACGGGACAAAGGAACAATACGGTTCTGGCGCATTTCGGAAATTTCGAATACGTCATTAATTAAAGGTAGCGTCTCTTCGTAATTTCGACTGTCTAAATATGGCAGACTTAAAACAGCCGCCCTGCTTCTAGTACTTTGCTCTTCTGTCTCCCGAGCTTTTGCCTGCACCCTCGACTCGTCCATTGCTTATCATTTTAACAGAAAACTTAAGCGTTTTATAGTGATATAATGAAATTCAATGCTTGATTTAATTTTAATTGCACATAATATTCGCTCTACGCATAACGTTGGCTCAATTTTTCGAACTGCCGACGGCTTTGGGGTCTCAAAAATAATACTGAGTGGCTATACGCCCTACCCCGCACAAGATAACGACCCTCGCCTGCCTCATATCGCCGAAAAGCTCGACTCTCAGATACATAAAACCGCTCTTGGTGCCGAAAAAACGGTCCCTTTTGAATATGTTGAAAAAATAAGTTTAGAAGAAATTAAGAAGCAGGGCTATAGAGTAGTTGGCTTAGAGCAATCTGAGAGAAGTATTCAACTTTCAGAGTACTCACCAAGCAACGACAAAATAGCCTTAATTATTGGCGAAGAAGTCAATGGCATCGAACCCGAGCTGCTGGCTCAGTGCGAAGATATCATAGAAATACCCATGAGGGGCGAGAAAGAGTCTTTCAACGTCAGCGTGGCTACTGGTATAGCCTTGTACGGCTTATTTTACAACGACTGAGTCTTCGCCGAGTATTTTTACGAGCTCTCCCATTAAAGCCTGGCTAGTCTCCACCTTAAAGGGCAGTTTAATAGCAGATTTGTTGTCATCCTCACCGAGGACCATGATTACATCGCTCATTCCAGAATTCCTTAAACAAATATCCTTGGCTAATTCTAAGATCTTTTTATCGTCTGAACTTTTAACCCTAAGATAGAGTGTTGTAGGTTTTACATCGCTCTCAAGAATAGGTTTGGCAACTATATTCTTAACCATAATCGAGGCTGTTGTTTTATTTGCGGCCGACGTCGGTTTATTCCTGAACGAAGATTTGCGATTATTAACCGTCGCTTTCTTTGGTTTTGCCATCTTTTGTCCATTCGACTCGTAATCTTTGAGTTCTTTTTCGTCAATCACCTCAAGTTGGTCGGCTATCAACTTTGGCTCGCTAGTCATATTCCCGTCACGGTCACGGGCCGAAACTTTACCGGTGGTTTTCAAGATAGCATCTTGAACTAATTTGCCGCCAATCTGTTCATAAAGGTTAGGGAAAACAATAACTTCAGCCTCATTATATTTGTCTTCAATGCCAACGAAGGCCATTTTTGAACCACTTTTAGTAACGATGGTCCGAACGGTCGACACGATACCACCCACGGTAACCACTCGTCCGTCAATGTCAGAGCTCACCTCAGCCAAAGACAGTGTCTGCTCCTCAAAATAAGCGTCGTAGTTATCGAGCGGATGAGCACTAATATATAGGCCCAGAAGCTCACGCTCCCAGGCGAGTCGCTCTTTTTCGGTATGTTTAACTGGAGCGGTGGCCATTGCAACCGACGGCTGAATATCCTCACCAACTAAATTACCGAACAAATCTGTCTGGCCACTTAAAGCTTCTTTTTGTATTTTAGAGGCGAAAGCTTGAATAGTCTCGAGATTAAACAACAAGTCAGATCGGTCCGCCAGTTCGTCAAAAGCACCAGTCTTAATTAGCGAATCCCAAGCTTTTTTATTAACCTTTGAAGCTGAAACTCTTCTAGCAAAGTCTTCGACAGTTTTAAATTTACCGTCTTCCCTGGCTCTAAGGATCTCTTCAACGGCAGCTGTACCAACTCCCTTAACTGCTGCCATACCAAAGCGAATCTCGTTCTCGCCCGGCACAACCGCAAATTCCACATAACTTTCGTTAACGTCAGGAGCCAGAACCGTTATTCCCATGTGCTTACATTCCGATATCTCAATCGCCAAGCGGTCGATATCGCCAGCGTCGCTGGTCATCAAGGCTGCCATAAAAGCATCAGGGTAATGAGCCTTCAAATAGCCCGTCCAGTAGGCTATTAGGCCATAGCAAGCGGCGTGAGACTTGTTAAAACAGTAGGCGGCGAAGTCTTCAAGTTGCTTCCAGAAAATCTCCATATCAGCTCTATTAGCGCCAGAATGCTCAATCGCACCTTCGATGAAGCGCTCTTTCATTTTTGCCATGACATCGAGCATCTTTTTACCGATAGCCTTACGCAATGTATCGGCCTCTCCACCCGTAAAACCAGCCAAGTCTTTAGATATCTGCATAACCTGTTCTTGGTAAACCAAAACTCCGTAGGTATTTTCTAGAGCACCTTTCATTTTTGGATGCATATAAGTTATTTCACGCTCGCCGTGTTTTCGCTTAATAAAATCGTCAATAAACTGCATTGGCCCAGGTCGATAAAGCGCCACCATAGCCACGATGTCTTCAAAAACACTCGGGCTTAATTCACGAAGATAGCGTTTCATACCGGCGGACTCTAACTGGAACACACCAGTGGTATCGCCTCGTTGAAATAGCTCGTAGGTCTTGGCATCGTCAAGCGGTATCTTGTCTAGGTTTATGTCATTGCCGTAAACTTTTTTGATTATACGCAGAGCGTTGTTGATAATAGTCAAGTTTGATAGTCCAAGAAAGTCCATTTTAAGAAGCCCAATATCTTCAACCGGACCCATTGGGTACTGTGTAACTACTACACCCTTTTGGGACATTTCAACTGGGGTAAACTTTACGACATCGTCAGGAGCAATAACTACACCAGCCGCATGAACGCCATGGCTTCTTATCGTCCCTTCAAGCTCAATGGCGTAATCAAACACCTTTTTAGCCGTTGGGTTGTTCTGATACTCGTTTTTTAAGTCAGCGTCTTCAACGACACTTTTGGCAAGCGGTGTGTGTCGGCCCTGAATAGGTGGCGGAACCAACTTCGCTAGTCTGTCACTTTCAGAGTAAGGAACTTGCAGGACACGGGCCACGTCACGCACAGCAGCCCGGGCGGCCATCTTACCAAAAGTTACAATGTTAGCAACTCTATCGACGCCGTACTTATCGGTACAATAAGCGATAACTTCATCTCGTCTGGTGTCCTGAATATCGATATCAACATCCGGCATAGATATACGGTCTGGGTTCAAGAATCTCTCGAAAAGTAGGTCATACTGGAGCGGATCAAGCTCGGTTATACGAGTCGAATAAGCAACTATGGACCCAGCGGCTGAGCCTCGACCAGGTCCGAAGATAATTCCCCGAGATTTACCCCAGTTTATAAAGTCCTGAACTATTAAGAAGTAGCCGCTAAAGCCCATGCGGTCAACTACGCCTAGCTCATAATCAGCTCGAGTCAAAACTTCTTCTGAAACTTTAGAACGAGCTTCTTCGATGGTCAACTTTTTGGACTCATCGTAACCAACTCCACCATAACGCCAAGCTAATCCTTGAAAGACTAGCTCGTCTAAATAAGATTTTTCGTCATAACCGTCTGGGGTGGGAAATGTTGGAATTAAAATCTTGCCAAGATCAAGCTCAACGTTGCATCTGTCGGCAATTTTCTTAGTATTCGTAACAGCGTCAGGGTTAGTCTTCCCCCATCTTCCTATTATGTCTTGCGGTGGAGTAACGTGAAGTTCGAAGTCTTTTAGTGACATACGCTTTTCGTCGCTCAAAAATGAGCCTGTGCCGACACAAAGCAATATTTCATGAGCATCTTGGTCGTCACGCTTCAAATAGTGGCCGTCACAAGAAACTATAACTGGAATATCCAACTCTTTGGACAACTTCTCTAAGTAGTTATTTATCTTCGTCTGAACGTCCCATCTAGAAGGTGCGTCTGGATGGCCATGGTCCTGAAGCTCCAAATAATATCTGTCACCAAAAATAGACCTATACCACGAGGCGACCCGTTTAGCTTCTTCGTAATTGTCAACTCGAAGGCTCTCACTAAGCTCACTCGAAGCACAACCGGACAAAATTATTAAACCTTCGTTAAACTCTTCTAGAAGTTCGTGGTCAATGCGGGGTTTGTAATACATCCCTTCAAGGTTAGCCTTGGAGCTTATTTGCATCAGGTTATGATAACCCACATTATTCATCGCCAAGACAGTCAAGTGAAAACGTCCTTTGTCTTTTTGAGGGTCACGGTCGAAACGAGACCGAGAGGCAACGTAAGCCTCCATGCCTAGGATTGGCTTAACTCCAGCACCTTTTGCGGCTTTGTAAAACTCAATAATCCCAGACATCGTCCCGTGATCAGTAATTGCCACCGCCTCCATGCCCAAATCCTTTACGAGGTTAACTAAATTTGGAATTTTAGTTAAACCATCAAGAAGACTATGATGCGTGTGGTTATGCAAATGGACAAACTGAGAAGAGTCCAGCAAAGAACCCGCACTAGATTTTGATTGCACACTATCCCCCATAACTAATAACTAGTATACACTAAATTTCAGAGTGTAGCTAAGACCTAGACTGCTCGACCGTATTGACAATATACTGAATGAAATCGCCGACTCCGCCAGGAATGTCAGTCAGCCAACCAAGTACAACTAAGGCTATGGCGACAATTACAGTACCACCGATAACGCTACCTATTCCAAAAAACACTCCCCTAAAGAAATTTACTTTGTAAATCTCTTTTCTAGAAGAGTGAAAGTCGTTAAATAGTTCCCGAAGGAGGTCTCGCCTAGCGCCAACCTCTTGAGACTCCTTAACCTTCTTAGCGACTTTTTTGACAGCCATTAACTACTTCTTGGAATTTTTAGTTGGTTTTTTACTAAAACCTTTTTGAGCACCTTCAGCAGCTTGCCCTACTCGGCCTTTAACTTCTTCGGCTTTGTCTAAAACTGATTCAGTGACGTCTTTTGCTTTCTTCTGTACCTGTTCAGCTTTTTTTACTACTTCTTTTTTAGCTTTTTCAACTTCCTTAGATGTATTGTCGGCAGCTTTTGTAGCCACCTCCTTTAAGTCTTTTCTCGTTTCTCGCCCAGCTTTCGGTGCAGTCAAAATACCTGCCACGAAACCAGCCGCAGCACCAGAAATGGTACCGATAATAGCGCCTATTGCAACTTTACCTTTTGACATAATTATTTCCTCCCCTTATTAGTATATTTTTTCACTAACCTGTTTATAAACTCAGCCGCAAATACCGGCGAAACTAACTTGCTAAAACCCTTAGCCGCTGACCCTATGCTATCAACCGTATCTTCTGCGGATTTGACTATACGACGGATCTCAACAGTTAATTTAATTAAATAAATTCCCAGAATAATAGACACCATCAAAAACAAAGTAAGGACTGATGATACTATTATTACCAAGATTTCTGCAGCTTCACTCATATTTTATTCCTTTTTTATGTTCTAACTATAGAATACCACTATTTGCACGTCTCTTCAAATTTTATAGGTCAAGCTCTTTGCGTATAATACTCTGAACGAGCGGAGGATTAGCCTTACCTTGAGATTTCTTCATCACCTGACCAACCAAGAAACCAATTGCCTTTTCTTGTCCGGCTTTTATGTCCTCAATTGACTTAGCACTATCTGGGCTAGCAAGAACTTCGCGAACTATCTTGACAATAGCACCCTCGTCGCTAACCTGAAGGAGGTTCATGCTTTTTGCCATATCTTCAGCGCTTTTTCCTTTGTTAGATTCTTCGAAAAATGCTACAAATACTTCTCGAGCGCCAGTCGAGCTAAGTTTATTCTCAGCGACCATCTTAGACAAATCCGATAATCTTTCGGAACTAACAAGACCGCTAGCTACGGCTTCTATTTGGGCGTCGTCAAGAGGCAGTGAGGCTAACCAGTTAAATGGTCTGCGAGCTAACTCTGGGCCATGCTGGGCAAGCACTTCGTCTAGCGTATTTGCGACAGAGTAACTACACATTAAGTGATTCATGACCGAAATATCTAACCCAAGAACGCTCCAGCTTTCACGAAATTCGCTTGGCGTTTTAGGGAAGCTACTTTGTACTTCTGCAACGTATTCCCTGCTCAAAACAACTGGTGGGATATCTGGGTCGGGCATATAACGATAGTCTTGGGCATCTTCTTTGCTCCTTTGAGAGTTCGTAACACCTTTTGCATCATCCCAACCACGAGTCTCTTGAACTACTTTTTCGCCACGTTCTAAAATTTCAATTTGACGAAGAAATTCATACTCAGAAGCTCGTTCAACACTTCGAAACGAGTTAAGATTCTTGACTTCTGCTCGTGTGCCAAGTTCCGAGGAGCCTTTTTTGGCAGTCGAAATATTAACATCAAAACGCATATTGCCGTGATACAGGTCGCCGTTAGTTACGCCAGCAAACGTCATCAACCTGTGAAGTTCGGTTGCATAGGCTTTAGCCTCTTGAGCCGAGTGAATGTCGGGTTCAGAAACTATTTCTATCAATGGTGTGCCTGCCCTGTTTAGGTCGACTAAGCTATAGCCACTGTGATGAGTTAGCTTCCCAGCATCTTCTTCAAGATGAGCATGATGTACTCGCACCGACACAATCGAACCATCTTCAAGCGGAGCGTCAACTCGACCAGATAAAATGGTCGGTTCATACATCTGGCTAATCTGATAGCCTTTAGGAAGATCGGGATAGAAATAGTGCTTCCTGTCAAAACGACTGACTTCAGCGACATCTGCATTAAGTGCCTTAGCTGCTATAATTGCTAGATCAACAGCTTTTTTATTCAAAACCGGGAGCATGCCAGGCAGGCCAAAATCTATTGGGCTAGTCGTCGAATTCGGCTCACGTTCACGAGCGTCATTGTCTGAACCGCTAAACAACTTTGTCTTGGTAGCTAGCTGAACATGGCACTCTATACCAATTGTCATTTCGTATGTGTCAATTATGTCTTGGGTTACCATTATATTGCTCCTATGTCTTTCAAGCCCTGTTTAAACTGAGCTAGCGCTTTTTTGGTCTGAATATAATCTAGCTTTAGGCTGTCGGGTTCGTGAGCAATTTTATTGCGAATTTTATGAGCGGTCCAAAGGTCGTTTTCTCGTGACCATTTGCTACTCATTTTTTTCATTCTTTCACCCATAGTCTTACCCGAGACGTTCTTGTCTTTTAGAGCTTTGTCTAGCAAAGAGTCTGCCTGTAAAATACATAAAACAAAAGACTGAGGATTATTCTTATCAAGACGGCCCTCTATGCCCATCCATTTGCAACGGTATTTCTCGATATCAAAGTGACTACTTTTTCTGGATATAAAGGCAAAGAGTAGACCACCAAAAATCAAAATCGCCGAAAAGAATAGGATTAAAACAACACCAGTATCCACTATTTGACCTCCTTAGCCAAAGCCAACAAAAGAGCGTCCGACTTTTTGGACCCAATGAGCTGAACGCCGATCGGGAGGCCCTCTTTATTATTGCCGGCAGGTACGCTAATGGCTGGCAAACCAGCAAGGCTAGCTGGAACAGTCATAACATCTGCTAGGTAGGTCTTCATAACGTCGTTGACGTTCTCGCCTATTTTAGGTGCTACAACGGGCGAAACTGGTCCAACCAAGACGTCATAGTCTTGGAATAAATTATCAAAATCTTGTATCAATAAAGTGCGGGCTTTTTGAGCTTTAAGGTAATAAGCGTCAAAAAAACCGCTAGAGAGAACGTAGCTACCTATCATTATTCGGCGCTTGTTCTCCGCTACGAAACCTTCGTCACGTGACATTCCGTAGACATCGTCAAGATCCTTAGCCTGTTCAGAGCGATGGCCGTAGCGTATGCCGTCGTATCGTCCCAGGTTACTGCTGACTTCGGCTGGTACGACTATATAGTAAATAGCCAGTGCGTACTTCGAATGAGGTAGGCTAACTTCGCTCACTTCGTGACCGAGAGATCGCACTTTTTCTATATAAGATCTAGTAGCGGAGAGGACTTCTTTATCGACTCCATCGGACATAAATTCTTTGATAACACCTATTTTCAGTTTCCTACTTAAACTCTCTTCGACTTTGAAAAAGTCAGGCAAAGTTGTCATGTCTTTTCGGTCACGTCCAGAAATAACATCCAAAACAAGTTCGGCCATCTCGACAGAGTCAGAAAGTACACCAACCGTGTCGGTACTGCTTGCCATAGCTACTACTCCGTAGCGACTGACCATACCATAAGTAGACTTAACGCCAACTACTCCGTTAAAGCTAGCTGGCTGGCGAATAGAGCCACCAGTATCAGTACCAAGAGCGAAAGGCACAATATCAAGCGCCACGGCAACCGCCGAGCCACCGCTACTTCCACCGGCAACTCGAGTTTTATCATGGGCGTTTTTAGTAACCCCAAAAGCTGAGTTTTCGGTACTGGAGCCGTGAGCAAAAGCGTCTAGGTTAACTCGACCTATAAAGATTGCTCCCTCCGACTCTAGTTTTTCTAAGGCAGTAGCACTAATAGGTGGTTCAAAATTTTCTAACATTTTGCTAGCAGCTGTGGTTTTGCCACCAGTTGCCAAGAAGTTATCTTTTATAACAAACGGAACACCAGCTAAACGGCCCTTGGTCGAAGATGAGTCTATTTCATCGGCTCGTGCCAAGGCAGCTTCTTCATCTAGGGAGATGAATATATTATAGTCAGCATGCTCTTTGGCTTTTGCTATCGCTTTTTCAACATTTTCTCTAGCAGTCATAATTATAATACCTTCGGAACTTTAATCTGGTTACTCTCTGACTCTGAAGTAAGAGAAAGCAATTGGTCTCGCCCAACGCCATAATCATCGATCTCATCTTCTCGCCAGACGTTTTCTAGTCCCGTCACTTGATATGTCGGCTCGACACCCGAAGTGTCTAACTCGCCAAGAAGTGTAATATAATCGATAATATCTTCTAAATCAGAGCGCAAAGCCTCTGCCTCTTCATTTCCAAGTCGCAAACTACTTAGTTGTGCAAGATACTGCACATCTTTTAATAAGATTTGAGCCATAACAATGTTTATTATATATCAGATTAAAGACGGTAGCAATGAGCTAGGTCCTCGACTTTATTTCCGCTATCAGGTCTCTAAGCTCAGCGGCTTTTTCAAACTCTAGGTTGGCACTAGCAAATTCCATTTGGACGGTCAGGTCTTTTATGAGTCCAGGGTACTCATGAACCGGTATCTTCTTAAGGTCAACTTTAGGTTTGTTGTCTTCTTTCTTAGGAATTATTGCCCTGAGGCCTTCGTCAATGGCTTTAGCTATACTAACAGGCGTGATCCCATGATCTTTGTTGTATTTCTCTTGTATGGTTCGTCGCCTGTCGGTCTCATCAATGGCTCGTTTCATTGAGTCGGTTATTCTGTCAGCATACATTAAGACCGAACCATTTAAGTGACGGGCCGCTCGGCCAATAGTCTGTATCAGGGCGCTGGTTGAACGCAAGAAACCTTCTTTGTCGGCGTCCATTATTGCCACCAAGCTAACTTCTGGAAGGTCCAGACCTTCTCTTAGCAGGTTAATACCCACCAAAACATCGTACACACCAGCCCTCAGGTCTTTTAAGATATCGCTTCGGTCTAAAGTGTCCACTTCGCTATGTATATAAGCCGTCTTGATGTCGGCATCTATTAAGTACTGCGACAGGTCTTCAGCCATTCGTTTGGTTAAAGTTGTCACCAGGACACGTTCGCCTTTAGATGTTCTTGTGCGGATTTCACTCACGAGGTCGTCGATTTGATATTCGGTAGGTCGAACTTCAATCTTCGGATCAATCAAACCGGTTGGACGAATCACCTGCTCGGCCGGCTTAGGACTTCGAGATAACTCATAGTCAGACGGCGTCGCCGAAACATATACGACTTGGTTAATATGCTTATTAAATTCATCAAAAGTCAAAGGGCGATTGTCTAAAGCGCTTGGAAGTCGAAAACCATGCTCAACTAGCACCTCTTTACGGGCACGATCACCATTATACATACCCCTGACTTGTGGTAACGTCATGTGGCTTTCATCAACCATAAGCAAGAAATCGTCTGAAAAATAGTCTAGTAACGTAGCTGGTTGCTCGCCAGGCTCACGATTAGTCAAATACCGGCTATAGTTTTCGATACCTTTCACAAAACCAGTTTCCTCAAGCATCTCTATGTCGTATTTTGTTCGCTGAGAAATGCGCTGAGCCTCTAGGTACTTGTCATGTTTTTCAAAAAAAGCTAAACGCTCTTCAAACTCTTTTTTGATACCTTCAACAGCCCGCAAAACCTTCTCTTTCGGCGTAACATAGTGACTACTAGGAAATATATTAACTTCACCTGGCTCGTCTAGAATCTCGCCAGTCAGTGGGTCAATTTGAGTTATTCGCTCTACTTCATCACCAAAAAATTCAATTCGATAAGCGAGATCACTACCAGACGGAAAAACGTCAACAACATCACCACGGACCCTAAAAGTACTACGATGAAAATCGATATCATTTCGCTGATACTGAATGTCCGTCAGTAACCGAACAAACCTGTCCTGTTGACGACGTTCACCCTTTTTGACGTTTATGGACATTTCGGCATAATCACTTGGTGAACCTATACCATAGATACAGCTGACGCTGGCAACGATAATGGTGTCACGCCTAGTTAAAAGCGCCGTCGTAGCGGCATGACGAAGGCGATCAATCTCTTCGTTGATTTTAGAATCCTTTTCGATGTAAGTATCACTACTAGCAATATATGCTTCAGGTTGATAATAATCGAAATAACTGACAAAATAATGCACTTCGTTGTCAGGAAAAAACATTTTAAATTCACTATAAAGCTGGGCGGCTAGAGTTTTGTTATGAGCTAGGACTAGAGTCGGGACTTGTCTGTTGGCAATTATATTAGCCATCGTAAAAGTCTTGCCCGAACCAGTAACGCCTAAGAGCGTCTGCTCTTTCTCACCCTTCTCCAAACCTTGGATAAGCGTAGAAATAGCCGTTGGCTGGTCGCCAGTTGGACTGTATTCTGAATTTAAGTTAAAAGTTTGGCTCACCTATTTATTATAACATATTTAGCCATTATTGTTCGTCTTTGGCAACCCGAAGACTACTAAATCCGCTCTTGAAAGCCGCTTGATACTGAGCTAGTAGCTCAGCCTCGGATGTACAGGTCGCAGCTGGCAATGACAATCCGTAAGAATCTGACTCAACCTTGGTGCTGGCAGATATAGTAGCTTCTTCGGCCGCAGACGGATTCTTCAGTATAGAAGCAAACACGCCCTTGTCGTCAGTACATTTCGTGCCAATTAAATCTTCGGAGCTGAAGTCGATATACTGAGTTCCGCCAGGCGTTCTTAGTATCTGATAGCTGAAACCACCAATACCTTTTGCGTAGAAGACTTCAATTTTAAGTTGAGTAATGACTAAAGAAGAAAAACTAGATAGGTCAACCTCAGGCTCTTTGTCGTCGCCTTCGTTTTTAGTACCGTCTGGATCGTCTTCTTTGCTGTTGTCGTCGCTAGGTACTTCTAGCTTGTCGTCGTTATTATTGTCGCTAGATTGCGAACTGTCCTGACTAGCAGGCTTATTGGTGTCATCACTGGATGGTTTTAGCGCCAACCACCAAACAAAGACAACTGCAATAACCAAAACGGCAATTGCAATAATAGTCACGGTCTTGCGGTCAAATTTTATCGGTAACTTCATAACGCTCCTTCACCCGTTGCTGTCATAACTAAGTATACTCCACTAGGCTCTTAAATGTCTATTGACGCTGGGACCGTTTTCGTTGATGGGCCTTGATGAACTCAACAATTTCGTCATGATCATCTAATATTTTAATAAGCGCCATGTCTTCTTCTGAAACAGTCTTGTACCTGTCTAGCATAACTTTTCTAAGGACCGAGTCAAAAGGACGCCAGAATTCGGAATCTACTAAAATAATCGGCGCACGTGGTATTTTATAGGTCTGCTCTAGCACTAATATCTCGAAAAGCTCATCTAGAGTACCGAAGCCACCAGGGAAATAGATATACGCACTAGCATCAAGCGTCATCGAAACTTTACGACCGAAAAAGTGCTGGAACTCAAAGTTGGCTGTTGTATAGTCGTTAATGGTTTGCTCTCTTGGAAGCATTATGTTTAAACCGATAGATTCCCCACCCGCTTCAAAAGCTCCTCGGTTAGCAGCCTCCATCACTCCGTAGCTACCGCCTGTTACAACCGCATAACCTTCTCGGGCCAGTTTAGCCGACAGGTCGTAAGCGCTAGTTAAGACTCCGTCGCTCTGCCTGCGAGCAGACCCGAATATAGTTACGGTCTTCTCGTGCTTGTTCAAGATATCAAATGCTTTTTCAAACTCATGGACAACATTATTGAGGCGAAGCTCGGCTGAATCTATTAAATTCTCTCGGAGCTTAAAGCCTTTCTTGAACCGTTCTTCAACTTTCTTGCGCTCTGTCGATTTAAGCGAAGCGACAACAAGCTTCTCTGGCGCTATCATCTCATTATCAAGTTGCTCTAATATCTGCGAAGAAAGGTTTTTGAAGCCCATGTAGCGAATAAATATTTCGTTCCAAAGACTCTCTCGAAAATGATAGGCGTAGCGATTTTCGTACGGCTCTCGGTTAGAATATGCAAAACTTACGTCTGTTAAGTTGAAAGATACCGGAAAACCGTCGTAGTTTAGAGCTACGTAGTCACGGTCTTTCCAAAACTCTAGCTCTGGGTCTAGTTCATACAGAAGCTCCTCGGCTCTCCTCCAGTGGAGGTCCTCGGGCTGAACATGTGGTTCAAAGGCAACCTTATTGATGTCGTCATCAGTTTTATGCTTGGCCAAATACCTCTGGATAACTCGCCAACGAATCTTGCCGTTAACAACCTGGCTCTTAGCGTCAGGGTCGGCCAACAAAGTGTCGACAACAGTTTTGCCAAATCGTGGCTGAGAACTTTTAGCTTTGAAAAAGTCTGAGTAAAGCCGAAGTTCGTTCATGTAGTGAAACAATAGCGGTAAAGTTTTAAGTACCAAACCACGCATCCGTCTAGCGCGCATCGGCACGACAACTATAGTTCCCAGCTCTTTACTGTGAGTGACGTTATGGAGCTTTTTCTTAACAAAATTTTCCGCTAGATCAACGTACTTATTGTGATCCATCTGAATAATGCGCATGTCACGCTCTTCGTAATCGTCTGCGGTGACTGTTTTAAATAACTCGTTGTAGTTGCTTAGCCACTGGTCGCCTTCAGAAAACCTCAAAGCGGTGTATATTTCATCAAAGTCCTCTTTTTCGAACATATCTTCGATGTTTCGATAGCCAAGACGCTCCATAAGCTTCTTAGGTGGCATTTGACGCAAGATGTCTTTAGCTTTTTCTCGTTTGATAACAAAAACTTTTCGGTTGAAAGTTACACTGTTAGCCGCTTTGATCATAAACGGAACAAGGTGTCGAACGTCTTCTGGGTCCTTAGCACCGATCAGTCGAGTTAAGCGAATCATATCTTTTTCAACTCGTCCGAAAAGAGCTTGATAAATCTCTGGGCCGGTTGCGGTTAACGGGCTAACGCCTAAGCTACGTAAATTTTCGTGAGCTTTACTGACAATGTCGGAAGCTAGTTTAGCGTCTGCGTCCTTCTTGCCAGTGAGGTCGGCCAACTGTTCAACAGCTTGTGTAAAAATTGGCTCCTCAGCGTCTAAAAGCGTCTGCAAGAATCTTGTCATTTAACTAAAACTCCTTTTCGATAATTGGCATATCGTGAAGCTCGACACCTTCATAGAGAATGCCCTTTTTGGCACCGATATGCTGAACAACAGACGTCGAGTTTGCGCTAGCAAAAATTAAAGACTCTTTTAAGCTTTTGCCCTGTGAATAGTAACTCAAGAAACCAGAACCAAAAGCATCACCACCACCAGTACGGTCGGTGACTTCAACGTCCTCATACATTCCAGCTTTCACGATAGTCTTACGGTCACCAGCAACGGCACCGTTAGGACCGTCGGAAACTATAACTGTAGGCGTATAATGCGAGGCGTGGCGAACCAACTCCTCAAGAGTCTCGCCTTCAACAATCTGCTGAGCTTCTTCTTTGTTAACGATCAGAACTTCAATATCTTCTAGAATGGCTCGAAGCTTTTCGGTTTCGTTTAGTTCGGCAGCCGCTGGGTTTAGCATAATCTTGGCACCTTGCTCTTTAGCCCTGCTGATTATTTTTTCGAGCAACCTTATGTCACCGAGTGAAGACAGATACAGCCAATCAGCTCCGTCGATTACACTTAGGTCAAGATGCGGACTGTCATAAGCTGGCATACTTCCTCTAAAGTTTAGGATGGTTCGCTCACCGCCATCTAACATAATAACTACTGAGTAGCTAGCTCGGTATTCATCGCCTTGATAAACATACCTGGTGTCGACACCTTCTTTATCAAGGTCATGAAGAACGCCCTCGCTACTAATGTCGAGGCCAACACACCAGGAATACCTGCTCTGTAGGCCCTGACGAGCAAACGTAACAGCGGCATTGGTAACGTTGCCTCCTGTTGCAAAAATTACATCATCTAGTTCTAGTTTCTTTCCGATAGGTAATTTTTCGTACTTAACACTTTTGTTTTTAAGTTGCTCAAAAACTTTAGTACTCTTTAAAAAAACGTCTTGCGTTGCCTTACCTATTGTTGCAATAATCGGGACTTTGGTCATTTAAATAACTGCCTTTCCTTCGCTTCCGAATGCGATAATTTTTTCTTCTACTACTTTCTGAACAGCTCGGTAAACTTCTGGCATAAGCTTAACAACCGCATACTCGTCGGGATTTTCTTTCAAAACACGCTCCAGTTCAGTCCTGTAAACATAGCGCATGTCGCTGTTGATGTTTACTTTACTAACGCCAATCCTAGCTGCATCTTCGAAAAAGTGCAGAGGCGTGCCACTGCCACCATGTAAACTAATCTGACATGGGATAGCGTCTCGTATTGCCTTGAGCAAGTCGAGGTCAAGAATTTTCGGAACTGGGTATTTACCGTGCAAGTTTCCGACAGCCGCTGCGAATGTGTCAATTCCGGTTGCCTCAACAAAAGCTCTGGAGCCTTCAGGGTTGGAAAAAGTTTCTTTTATTTTGTCGTAGTCAATTTCTTCTTTGTGGACGTTGCTAGAGCCACCAAAATAATGCGGTTCGCTCTCAACAAGAGCACCGGTGAATTTAGCATACTCAACGACTTCTTTTGTCTTAGAGATGATCTCTTCGTCTGAGGCGTCGTGGTTGGCTTGAGATATATCGATATGGATAAACTCATAACCAACATCTATAGCCTTCTTGCAGGCGTCGACGGTCGGACTGTGGTCAAGGTTTAAGTACATCTCTATACCGTATTGTTCTTTGTAGTTGTCGACCATGTCTCTAACATTCTCTAGACCCATGGCGTCAACTTCTCCCTGGCTCAATTCAACCAAAACCGGTGCATCAAGTTTTTGAGCAGCCAGTGCTATGGCAATGAGAGTCTCTTGGTTGTCGATGTTAAAAGCACCAACAGCAAAATGCTGTTGCCTAGTTCTTTGCATAAGATGCCTAGCGCGCAAGGTATTCTCGCGAATCTGGCTGATAGTCAGTCCCATTTCTTACTCCTAAATATAGTTACTAATTAACAGTATAGCATAAGCGTTTAAGATTGGTGGTAGCGTGAAGTGCTGTCCAGCCAGCTTTTCAGGTCACTAGCAATTTCTGGGCCAGTGAACCTGAAGTGCTTCATGAGTTCAGCCGGAGAACCAGACTCGCCGTAGCGGTCTTGAGCACCGATTCGCTTAATTGGAACTGGAAGCTTCTCGCTCAACAGTTCAGCGATAGCACCGCCAAAACCACCAGCGGCTTGCGCTTCCTCGGCAGTTACGACTCGGCCGGTCTTCTTTGCTACCGACAAAATAGTTTCTTCGTCAAGGGGCTTGATTGTTGGTACGTGAACAACCGAAGCTTCAACGCCCTGCTCAGAAAGAATTTCAGCTGCAACTAGCAGTTCGTATGTCAAGGCGCCAGTGCCTAGCAAGGCAACGTCAGAACCTTCTCGAAGAACGTAAGCTTTGCCGATTTCAAATGGTGAATCTTCGGTGCTGAAAATTGGCGATTTTTCTCTAGCCATGCGTAAATAGCTTGGCTTACCATTACCTGCAATAGCCATGGTTGCCTTCTCGGCCTCAATACTGTCACCAGGGGCAACAACTACCATGTTTGGCAAGACACGCATGAGAGCGATATCTTCCAGCATTTGATGAGTAGCGCCGTCCGGACCAACCGTTACGCCAGCGTGGGCCCCAATAATTTTAACAGGTTGGTCGTTTAGGGCGATGGTTGTTTTAATCTGCTCCCAGTTCCGACCTGGACTAAAAGCCGCATAGCTACTAGCAAAAGGAATCTTTCCAGCATGAGCTAAACCACTGGCTACAGCCGCCAGGTTCTGCTCGGCAATGCCAACTTGTATAAACCTATTTGGAAAAGCGTCACGGAATAGGTGCATCTGAACACTCTCGGTGAGGTCGGCACATAAAGCTACTATTTTCTCGTCTTTCTCGCCAGCTTTTTTCAAGCCTCGGCCAAAGCCAGCCCTAATTGGCTCTCTTTCAATATCATCTTTAAAAAGATTTGGGTTTAATGCGTAACTCATACACCTGCTCCTTCGTGAGTAATTTTCCCGCCCAAAGTCCTGAGGTCCTCAAGCGCTTCTTTAGCCTGATCTGCGTCTGGTGGCACGCCGTGCCATTTATAGTTATATTCCATAAAATCAACGCCCTTACCTGGTATAGTGTGAGCAAGTATGACCGTTGGGCGGTTCGTTACGGCCCTACCCTGAGAACAAGCATCGATTACACTATTAACGTTATGGCCGTCTATTTCTACTACGTGCCAGCCAAATGACTCCCACTTGCCACGTAAATTCTCAAGTGGCATGACATCTTCGGTCGTGCCGTCAATCTGAATATTGTTGCGATCGACAATAGCGATGACCTGACCAAGCTTATATTTGCCAGCAAACATTGCCGCTTCCCAAATATTTCCCTCATCAAGTTCACCGTCGCCCATAATAACGTAAACAAAACGGTGCGGATTTTTGTCTAAGTATTGCAAACTGTAGGCATAGCCAGCCGCTTGACTCAAACCGCTACCTAGCGGACCACTGGTACTCTCTATGCCAGGAAGGGCATGCCTTTCAGGATGGCCTTGAAGCCTAGAGCCTAATTTACGAAGAGTCATAAGTTCTTCTTTATCAAAAAAGCCAGCCTCTGCCATGGCAGCATATTGCACAGGAACACAATGGCCGTTGCTCAAAAACAACAAGTCTCGGCTTTCCCAGTCCGGCTTGTCTGGATTTATATTTAATATGTCAAAATACAAAGCTGCAAATATATCAGCAAGTCCAAGTGGACCAGCACTGTGTCCGCTACCAGCTTCTTCAAGCATTTGGATTATACTTTTACGAATATTATTAGCTTTTAGCTCAAGTTGGCTTTTAGTTAACTTTCCCACCTTATATCACTCCGTGTTTATTAATTTCACTAACAAGTTTTTGATAAACTGCAATCGGGTCTGCGGCTTGGCTTATGGCGCCACCGACATTTAAAACATCGACTCCGCCTTTTGAAATAGTATAGGCATTGTCGACATTTATGCCACCGTCCCAGCCAATTTCAACTTTCGGATTTATAGCTTTTACCAAGCGGACCTTCTCAAGTTGCATCATACTAGCAGTCCCGCCGAACTTGCCGAGGTCACCAGAAAAGATCATGACATGGTCAGCAATCTTTATAGCTTCTGCAACAGTGCTAGGCACGGTTGGCTTAAGCAAAGCTAGACCCGCTCGTATGCCGGCCTGCTTTAAGGTATTAAGATGTGCGACAATGTCTTCTTTGATTTCGGCGTGAATAATTACCAAGTCAGGTTTTATAGCTATTAAGTTTGGTAGGTAGTCGGACGGACGATTGACCATAGCATGTATGTCAATCTGCCACCCTTGTTCCCAGTAAAGTTGCGTTGGATCAAGCAAAAAACGTGGTGCGAATTCACCGTCACTAATGTCGTAATGGACTCGGGCTGCAAACGGTTTAATTTTTTCCAATGAAGAGGCTAAGTCGTCGACAGTTTCAGCCATAATTGTAGGTGCTATTGAACTCATGATATTTCATCCAGTTGTTTATTGCGCCTACGAAAACGTGGCGCATTAGTAAATTCAGTATTAAGCCAGGTTTCAACAATTCCCTGCCAGACAGCATCGTCTTGAGACTCAAAAGCTCTGGCTGATAAGCATAGGACGTTGCTATCATTGTCTCTCCTGGTCATTTTAGCTTCGTGAGCATCCCATACAACAGCAGCCCTAATGCCGTTAAAACGGTTTGCAGCCATAGCCATGCCCTGACCGCTACCGCAGAGCAATATGCCCCTAGAATCATCTTCACCGAGAACTTTTATGGCTACTGACTGCGCAAACTCTGGGAAATCGTCTTCTGGGTCAAGCTCTTTGCCACCGCTAATATCTACTACTTCGTATTTATACTTAGCCAAGTAAGCAAAGAGTCTATCCTTCAGATAAAAACCATTATGATCACTGCCTAAAAATACCTTCACCACTAACCCTCTACTAACTTACCGACATCTGCGACTAACTCTACTAAGCGATTTGAATACCCCCACTCGTTGTCATACCAGACCATGACCTTGGCGAGATTTCCGCCAACTACCTTAGTAAGTAGCAGGTCAACAACTCCTGAATAGCTTGACCCAATATAGTCACGACTGACTAGTGGCTCTTTGCTAACACCGAGAATTCCTTGGTAATAAGGCTCTTTAGCGGCTTTTTCGAAGGCCTTGTTGACGTCTTCTACGGTAACGTCTTTTTCGAGAAGCACTGTAATATCACTTATAGATACAACTGGAGTCGGAACACGAACGCTTAAACCGTCAAACTTACCCTTTAGCTGAGGTAGCGTTTTGGTAACAGCAATAGCTGCGCCGGTAGTCGTTGGCACCATATTTTCAGCCGCATTACGACCTTCACGAAGGTCCTTAGCTGGAGAGTCCTGAAGCGACTGACTGGCTGTGTAGCTGTGAATCGTGGTCATTAATGATTTCTGAACGCCAAATTCGGCTTCTAACACTGCCATAACAGCACCAACCGAGTTAGTCGTACAACTAGCGTTGCTAATAACATCGCTAGCGTTGTCAACGGTTTCGTCGTTAACACCCAGAACGATTGTATCTACGCCGTCGCTTTTTGAAGGGCCACTAACGACAACTTTTTTAGCTCCGGCTTTTAAGTGAAGAGCGGCTGAGTCTTTGTCTGTAAAGCGACCAGTCGACTCAATAACTACAGTAACTCCTAGCTCGTCCCAGGGAAGTTCCGAAGGGTCAGCTTCAGAAAAGACTTTTATGACCTCGCCGTTAACCGTAATGCTTGAGTCGTCATAGGTTACTTTGTGCTTATATTTGCCGTAGTTGCTGTCATTTTCGAGTAAATAAGCTAAGGTCTTGGTGTCCGAGAGGTCATTAACTGCCACAACGTCAATATCGCTTCGATCGAAGGCTATCTTGAAAGCATTTCGTCCAATTCGCCCAAAACCATTTATTGCTATTTTAGTCTTCGCCATTTGATTCCACTCCTTATCACAAGCGTTAGCATAATTACTCTTTATTATATACCACCAGGGCTCTATTATCCATCACTATTATTTCGTATAATTAATGTTATGAATAAGCAAAAAGTTCTTGACTCTGCGAGACCTTACTACAGCGAGGATAATTTGCTTGAGCTTGACTATGCCATCGACGTGGCTACAAAAGCGCACGACGGTCAAAAACGAAGAAGTGGCGAGCCGTATATCGTACACCCACTTTCGGTAGCAATAATTTTAATTGAATGGGGTATGGACATTGACAGCGTCGTTGCTGGAGTTTTACACGACACAGTTGAAGATACCGACCTAACGCTCGAGCAGATCGAATCGCTGTTTGGTAAAGACATCGCTTTTTTGGTTGATGGTGTCACAAAAGTCTCTCAAGCTCGAGCTGGAATGCAAGACTTGAATGAGTACCTGCCCCAAACCAAAGACAATTTGTCTAAACTCTTAATTGCTATTAGTCAGGATGTCCGAGTTGTCATAATAAAACTTGCCGACCGATTGCATAACCTGCAGACCCTGCAACACAAATCGGTTCCAAAGCAAAAAAAGATAGCTCTTGAAAGTCTTGAAGTCTTCGCACCGATGGCCGACAGACTCGGTATGGGTCGAGTCCGCATGGAGCTTGAAGAAACTGCCTATAGCTATCTTGAGCCAAAAGAATTTAAGCGCCTTCAGACGATTATGAAAAAGCGCCTCGGCCGTAGCACCCGCAAATTGGGCATTGTTCGAGCTGAAGTCGCCACCGCTCTTGAAAAAGAGGCGATCCCCTACGAAATAAACGGACGAGTAAAGAGTATTTACAGTTTGCATAAAAAGCTTAAAAAGGTTGATGGCAATATTGACGATATTTACGACCTCATGGCCCTGCGCATAATTGTCAGTTCTAAGGAAGAGTGCTACAGAGTGCTTGGCGTTCTGCATACCCTATACCAACCGATGCTGGCACGTATCAAAGATTACATCGCCGTACCTAAGCCTAACGGTTATCAAAGCCTGCACACTACGGTGCTTACGCCGTCTAAGCAGATAGTCGAGTTTCAGATCAGGACTCACGAAATGCATGATTACGCCGAGCGTGGAATGGCAGCCAGTTTTCACTACAATGAGCAGAAAAAATCGAAAGACTATATTGACAAGAAAAATAGCGCCATTCTTCCAGTTCATATGCAATGGATAGCCCAGCTTCAAGAAATTGCTAACAAGCTCAGAAATGGCGAGGAGATAACTGGCTCACAGCTGTCTATAGACCTATTCGGTGACCGAATTTTCGTCTATTCACCGAAAGGCGACATCTATAACCTGCCAGAAGGTTCGTTGCCATTAGACTTTGCCTACTCTGTACACTCAGATGTTGGAAAGCGAGCCTATAGCTTCAAGGTGAATGGCAAAATACACCCCTTCGACAAACCACTGCAAAATGGTGATGTTATTGAGGTGACCACACGAATGACGGTTACTCCTAAAAAGTCTTGGCTAGACTACGTAAAAACCACCCATGCCAGAAACAAATTACGATCTCAGTTACGAAAACTCGGACTAATCGAGAATATCAGCAGCGCAACCGCTATAATCATACAAAAATCTCGCAAAAAGAAAGAGTCGTCGACAGAATAAATTAGGTCAACGACTCATATCTTCTTATTATAGCACTTCTAGAGAGCCCTGTCAATAGACTCCTTAACGACCTCTGTCGCAGCGGCTGCATCGCCCCAGCCATGAAGCTTGCCGTCAACGCCCTTCCAGTCTTTTTTCCAGTCTTTATAGTGGGAATAAAAATGTTCGATGTTTTTCTTAAACGCCTCACCTAGGTCGGCAAGTTCACGAATATGATCTTTGCTGATGTCGTCAGCCGGTACGACAATTAGCTTCTCGTCCATTTCGCCGTCATCTTCAAAATACAAAACGCCGATTGGGCGAGACGGAACAACGGTACCGTGCGGAACAGACTCGTCTATAATTAGCAAAGCATCTAGCGGGTCGCCGTCTTCACAAAGTGTGTCTGGAATGTAACCGTAGTCGGCCGGATAGCCAAGCAGGGTGCCATTAACTCGGTCTAAAAATAACCTGCCGGTTTCTTTGTCGAACTCATATTTATTGCGTTCATTTTTTTTAATTTCTATAATTACGTTGATTCTATTTTTATCAACATCTCCATACGAAACATCTTTGTATGACATACTATCTCCTTCTGTTCTCTGTTATTTTATCACTTAATTGGCCCGAAGCATAGAAGTTTGGGCCGCAAGGTGCTACAATCATTAATTGTGAAATTAGTCTACCCAAAAGAATACGTAAAAGAGGCCTCTGCCTTGGCCAGAACTGCAAAAAAACGTATTTATCTTATATCGCTGGTGATTGCCGACCATCCCAATACACATGAGCTTATAGATGAGCTCGAGAACGCCGCTCGGCGAGGTGTTGAAGTGGTTATGGCGGCAGACGTTCTAACTTTCGGGTCGGTCATCAGTGATTTCTTACCAGGCCGATACCGCAGCGAAGACACTCGACAGGTGCAAAAAATGGCCAGAACACTGAAACGTTCTGGTGTGAAATTTCAATGGCTAGGCCGACAAAGGTTGACTCTTTATAATGGTCGTACTCACAGTAAGTGGTGCGTGATTGACGACACCGTTTTTAGCTTCGGTGGCGTTAATATTTATCAGCAGGGCATCGACAATGTCGATTATATGCTTAAGGTTACCGATAAAAAGATTGCCGAACGATTAGTCGAAGAACAAGAACGCATTTTGGATGCCGAAAAAAGGCTTATCAACTATCCGAGCGTGGCCTACGAACACGGAGAAGATACTATTTTAATAGATGGCGGTATAGTTGGGCAGTCTATTATACACAGACGAACGAAAGAGCTGGCCCAGGAAGCCGAGTCTATCGTTTTCGTTTCTCAATACTGCCCTACCGGAAAACTCAGTCGGATTTTGAGGTCAAAAAATGCCAAAGTCTACTACAACCGCATTGATCTCGCCAAAGGCTTAAACACTTTTGCAGTCAGAGGTAGCATATTGCTCGGTCGCTTAAAAAACCTATATACCCGAAATACCTACTTGCACGCCAAATTTATGATTTTCACCATGAAAGACGGCTCAAAAAGGACTATTACTGGCTCACACAATTTTGCTTATACTGGTGTTATCTTGGGGACACGAGAAATAGCCCTGGAAACATCGAATCCAGCTATAATTCAGCAACTAGAAGACTTCATCGAAAAACAAGTTGTCTGATAACGTGGAGTTGAGTCCGACTAGCTTACTTTGCGTTTGTATTCTTCTAAATACTCACGGATAGCCAAGGCCGCACTAGCACCCTCACCAACGGCGCTAGCTATCTGCATGGTCGCACCGCTCCTGACGTCTCCACTGGCGAAAACCCCAGGCACTGAAGTGCTAAAGTCCTTGTCGGTTTTTATAAGACCTTGCTCATCAAATTCTATGCCACTACTTTTGAGAAAGTCAGTGTTTGGCAGAAGGCCGATAAAAACAAAAACTCCGTCGGTGTCTATCGTAACTGGCTCACCAGATGACTTGGCGATAACTGCCGTAGCCCTTCCATTTTCGTGGATGATCTCTGCTGGTACGGTATCTAGATGAACAGAAATCTTGCCCGAATCGATATACTCCTGAAGGTCACGCTGTAAAACTTCACTAGCTTTTATTGTACTGCGTACCAAAAGGTCGATGTGCGAGGCGTACTTCGTCAAGAAAATTGCTTCTTGAATTGCAGAGTTTCCACCACCGATAACCACCAACTTTTTGTCACGATAAAACGCTCCGTCACAGGTGGCACAATAGTGAACGCCTCGACCATAAAGTTCAGCCTCACCAGGTATGCCTAGCTTCTTGTAGTCGCTACCGGTTGCCACTAGAACAGTTTTAGATTTTACTTCTTGACCGTCTATGGTTGTAATTATTACATCACCCTCTTTTCGAAGAGCGGTGGCATCGCCAAAATCGATCTCTGCGCCAAACCTTTCGGCTTGCTTCTCTAGTTGCCCAGCTAAAGTAAGCCCCTCGATTCCATCTGGAAAACCTGGGTAGTTGTCGACTTTATCGGTAATTGCAGCCAGGCCACCAATTGTGGCTTTCTCGTATAGAACGGTGTCTATGTCTTCTCTGGTGGTATAAATAGCAGCCGCTAATGAGCTTGGACCAGCTCCTATCATTACGACATCTCGAACCTCTGACATGCTATTACCCCAATCTGTTGTTTAAGTCTAATAATTCTTGAGACGGCTCAACCGCCTCGGGTGTAGGAATGATAAATACGATAAACTTCAGAGGTGTATTTGGTGGTATTGAATTACCACTGCCTGTTTCGCCGTAAGCTTTGTCTGATGGTATTGTTAATTCTCTCATGCCACCAACTTTCATGCCGACAACACCTTCGTGCCAACCTTCGATTACGCTACCCGAGTAAACATCTAGTGGAGCCTTCAAGCTGTCACCGTCAATAGACTGGTCAAAAATAACGCCGTCCGGACCCCAGCCGACATAATAAGCTGTAAACGACGAGTCCTCATTAAGCACTTCACCATCGCCGACGATTAAGTCTACATGGCTAAGCTCGGCCACGCTAGCACCGTCAAACTCCGAGACCCTCTCTTCGCTGAATTTCTTCAAGTCTGGGTAGTACTTCTCTGATAGCTCTTTGCTCTGAACATCGACTTCAGCCTGATACTCTTGATAAAGCTGGTTAAAACGTGCTTGGTCTTTTTGCTGGTTCTCGTTAGCAAAGACAAGCGCCACAAAAGAACCCACCGTGCCTACTATCATCAATAGAGCGACACTCCATAAAAAAATTCTCTGCCCAACTGTCGTGGACGACTCACTGTAATTAACCATTAAATAACTCTCCCCTTCGTTTTTTTCAATACATCCGATATTAGCTTATCGCACACCTCAGAAACCTCCGCACCGGTCATAGTTTTCTCATGTGAGACAAGTTCAATTTTTATAGTTACGTTTTTCACCGAAAGAGACTCTGGACTATAGATGTCTACTGGTGAAATATTCCAGGAATAATCAGTCTGAGCAAGAGACTCCTTAGCTGAGTCGATTATCTCTTGATAGTTAACGCTTTCGTCCACCTGAAAACAAATATCTCGGTCGACGCTCGGGTATCTACTCAAAGGAGAATAGATGCTCTTACTAGACGAATTAGCCACTTCTGAAAGATCCTCTAAGTAAACCTCAAAACCAGACACTAGATTAGGCAACTTCCAGGCATTGCGGACAGACTTCTTGAATTCACCAACAACACCTATAAACACACCCGACGTTGCGTCTAGTACGGCAGTGCTTCTTTTTGGCTCAAACGGCCGAAAGACACTTTGGTCGCTATATTGGTCAGGACTTACATACCTGAAGCCGACCCCAATCTTGTTAGCTAAATAGTCTAAATACCTTTTAGTTAGGTAGTAGGGTGCATCGGTCTTTTTCGAAGATGTAGCGACGAAACCAAGCCTTTGTTGCTCAACAGGTACAGATTCTTCATTCAAACCAGCGTCCTTACTATGCACTTTGTTGATCTCGAACAATCCGAAAGAGTCAAAGCCAGCTTTTATATTAGGGTGAACAAGACCCAACAAGCTTGGCACTAGGCTTTGCCTGTAGCGTTGCAATTCAGGACTTATACTATTAACTATTTCATAAGAGTTTTCTGGGTCTAGTCCAGATTTACTCAAAGAGTCTTCATGCACGAAGCTATAAGTTAAGACTTCATTAGCGCCCCCGGAAACCAAGGCTCGCCTAACCTCTTGCTTGAAATTCTCAAAATGTTCGGGCATTACCGCCACCGAACTTCTTTTTGGAAGGGTGAAATTAATATTATCAAAACCAAGCAGGCGACCGACCTCTTCAACTACGTCTTCGGGTATGGAAATGTCTTTACGCCAATAAGGCACCGTAACGCTAGCGATTTGGTCTTCGAACTCAACAGTAAAACCAACGTTTTCGAGAACTTCTGAAATGTCGGCCGAACTTAAGTTAACGCCTAAAATACCGTTGACTTGATCTAACGAAACCTCGACATTATTAGTAGTCGCTGTCTTAACGCCACTTTCAGCAAACTCGCCGACCACCTTAGTGCCAGCCCTTTTGCCTAGTAGATTAACGGCCTCAGCAATAACATAAGCCCCAAGTCCAGCCGGAACACCCTTCGTGAAACGTGTTACGGCCTCGCTAAATATACCGTGCCTCATTTGAGTAGAACGCAAACTATACAAGTTGAAAGTTGCTACCTCTAGCAGAACTCGACGAGTGCTGTCGTCTATAGCCGTACCAGCTCCGCCCATAGCACCAGCTAGTCCAACCGGTGTGTCGCCAGCAACAATGACAATGTCTTGATCGCTAAGATCAACCTCTCGGTCATCTATTAGATTGAGTTTTTCGCCATCACGGGCGTACCGAACCTTGATCTCTGGCTTACCACCGCTAACACTTAAAAATTTGTCATAGTCGTAGGCGTGAAGAGGCTGGCCAGTTAATAGCATTAAATAATTAGTGACATCAACAAATGTCGATATTGGACGCACGCCACTTCTAGACAGATAAGTTTGAACTTGCACGCTAGACTTCGGTTGGTCAGCACCAGACTCTAACACCACGGCTCTGGTATATTCTGAAGCTGACTTATCTTCGATAATAACCTTAAGCTCGCCACCGTTAACGTTATACCCTGGAGCAACGGTTAGCCAGTCTGGAGTCTCAAATTCTTTGCCTTGAATACCAGCAACTTCTCTGGCGAAACCGATTATACCAAAAGCGTCTGGGCGATGCGTCAGAGATTTATTTTCAATGTCAATTATATAATCATCAAGTTCGTAGACGTCCCTGAAGCTGTCGCCGGCAGACACATCTTTGTCTATAATCAAAATACCCTCGTGTTCATCATAGAGGTCTAATTCTCTGGCGCTAGCTAACATCCCATTGCTCACCACGCCCCGAAGTGGCTTCGTGGCCAAAACGAAAGGTTCGGCCGAACCGCAGGTCTCTGGTACGATAGTCTCTGGCGGTAACCAGGCGACATAAGTATCAGCAGTAACATTTGGCGCACCACAAACCACAGTAATGAGCCCGTCGTCGTTACGGTCAACGCTCGAATTAACACCACCGTCGTCAATTAAAACAACACTTAGGTGGTCTGAACCTTCTAATTTCTTAACATCAGCGACCCTAGCAACAATAACATCTTTGTATTTATCACCGATGTAATCGACTTTCTCAACCTCAACCAAACGTGAACCTATTAAGGTCACCAGGTCTTCAACCGGCATGTCAATTTCTACAAACTTTTTCAACCAATTAAGTGATATTATCATCGTACAAACTTCCTCAAAAATGCTAATTTACCAGATTCAAAATGCCTCAAGTCCTCGATTCCGTATTTGAGCATCACTAACCTCTCGACGCCACCACCCCAAGCAAAACCTCTATATTTGGACGGGTCAATGCCAGCTGATTGCAAAACATTCGGGTGGATCATGCCACAACCTAGCATTTCTAGCCAGTCACCAGACTTACCACCGATAGAAGCTGGCTTTTCTATAGCAAACTCTAACCCCGGCTCAACAAACGGGAAATAGGCCGGCTGAGTTTTTATACGAAGATGCTGACCATAATAAGATTCAAAGAAGCTACGCAAAGTGCCTAGCATGTCGCCAAGAGTAGCGTCACTGCTAACATACACGCCCTCTACCTGATAAAAAGTATGCTCATGAGTTGCGTCAACGTCTTCATTTCTAAAAACACGACCGTAGCTTATAGCGGCGATAGCTTCGCCTTTTTCTAACTCAGCTAGGCCATCTTTAAGAATGCGGTTTTGCATTGTTGAAGTGTGAGCAGGCGGAATGAACCCCTCTTCGGTTCGAAAAGTGTCATAGCCGTCTCTGGCTGGATGATTTTCTGGGAAGTTTAGGGAGCTAAACATGTGATAATCGTCGTCTATTTGCCTAGATTCAAAAGCCCTGAAGCCCATTCTAGTAAAGATGTCTATAATGACCTCTAGTTCTTTACTCAATGGGTGTTGACTACCCTGCTCGACCGGCAAAAGCTCTGGTGAGCTTTCATTTTCAAGCCAAGGAGCAGTTATGTCGATAGGCTCAACTTCGGCGCTATCTATTTGCACCTGACGAGCTTCAACTTCTTTTTCTAGTTTTGCTTTTAGATTATTGAGCTTTTGCCCTAAAGCGGCACGCTCAGAGGCTGGCAATTTGCCAATCTCGCCGTACATCTTTTTAAGCTCAGGAGACCTCAAAAAGTCACGAGGCGAACTGCTCGTCTTAATACCATCAGCTAGGCGCTGATAAACTCCCTCAATGTCGTATACCATATTATCTTATTATACTATCGAGAAGCTGAAACTACCAGCAAAAAAATAATTGCCGCTAGGCCTAGCAAGATCACCAATAGCCAAACCAATGCCAACCTAGAGGTTTGCTTGGTGCCTTCTATATATTTAGAATCGTCAACACCGTCTGGGCGCTCGGTCTCGGCAGCCTTCTGCTTAGCCTTTTCCTGTAGGTCTTTAGCTATCTGGTTTTGAAGAGGCGTTCTAGCATCTTGCTGTTTTAAATGTAAACTCATATTATATATAATACCATTAGTTTTGTGTTATACTTATGGATATTTACTAAAGGAGGGAAAGTATGGCAACTAAAGCCACGTCCAAAAAAACTACCAAGGTCGCCTCACAGGCAGCCTACACAAATGTGAAGGAGCATGTGTCTTCATCTTTGGCTTCAAAGAAACTATGGCGCTCACTGGGTGCTGAGTTTATCGGTATATTCTTACTAACAAGCGTAATAATCGCCAGCCAAGGACAACCGATATTCGTACTATTCGGTCTTGCAGGTATTGTTCTGCTTATCGGTGCGGTATCTGGTGCTCACGTCAACCCAGCTATCACAGTAGCGGCTTGGGCAACAAAAAGGATCGGCTGGCTAAGGGCTCTAGGTTACATCTTGGTGCAAGTACTTGGTGCTATCGCAGCCTTCTTCGTGCTTAAAACCTTCCTAGGTGGTGCAGATGTTCCATCAGCAGAAGCAGCCGCTTACGGTGCAACCGCAGCTGACTTGTTCAAGGCAACACCAGTAGCAGACTTTGCAGGTAAAGAATGGTATGCTCTGTCAGCTGAAGTTCTAGGTACCGCTATTCTTGGTTACGCAATCGCACATGCTACAAGGACAAAAGACATCCTAACCGCTGCATTTTCAGTCGGTTTCGGTATCTTCATAGCCCTAGTAGTAGGTATTACTGTAGCTGGCTACGTTGGTGCAAGCAGTATCTTGAACCCAGCAGTAGCTGCATCACTACAAGTATTCGATGCTTCTATCTGGAGTTACTCTATATACGCACTCGCACCAGTAGTTGGTGCTATCGTCGGTTTTGGTTTGTACGACGCCATCCGAGGAAACGACAAAGCATCTTAATAATAAGTTAGGATAAAAAAGCCCCGCCTCGTGAGCGGGGTTTTTATTTTGCGGAAATATTTTAGTCGTCTTGCTGAGGTTTATCGACAATCATTGCATCGATAGTTTTCGGAGAGCCTGCTATCTTGACGACATCGGTATCAACCTTAGACAATTCCTTGTGAGCATTATTATAATGCCCGACTGTCGTGCCAAGAGATTTACCTAGCTTCTCCATATACGAGTTAAAGGCTCCTATATGACGTCCTAGCTTGCCAACTTGAGTTTGTATATCTTTAGCCTGTTCTTCTATTTGCAGGCTTCGTAGGCCCTGTAGAACCGTCTGGAGGTAGGCCATGAAGCTGGTTGGACTAACAATGATAACTTGCTTGTCTCTGAAGGCATACTCAATTAGGTCCCGAGCGCTTGAGCCAGTACCGACATCGCCTATCAAAAGATCGTAGTAAAGAGATTCACTCGGGATGAACATAAAGGCAAAATCCATAGTCCCTTCCGAAGGTTTAATGTAACTACTAGTTTCGTCTATGCGACCCTTCAGGTCATTGCGGACCTTCTTTAGAAGCTCTGCCCTCTCGGTTTTATCTTTGGCAGATACCATCCTGTTGTAATTCTCGAGGCTAAACTTACTGTCAACCGCTAGTATTTTGCCTTTGTCTAAAAACACCACGGCATCGGCAATTGAGCCGTCCTTAAAGGCATATTGCATCTTGAAGTGCTTAGCCGGTAAGATATTTAATAAAACAGACTCTAAATAATATTCACCGAATACACCCCTTTGTTTTGGGTTTTGCAAAACATTTTGAAGAGTCTTCAGCTCATCAGCCACGTCGACCACTCGGCGGTTTGTTTCATCTAGCTTAGCTAGACGTTGAGTGACGTCACCGACAATCTTCATACTCTCTGTCAGCTGTTTTTGAACTGAACTCTGCACCTGGGTGGCGTTTCGCTCCAACTTGTCACCAACAGACTCCTGAAGCTGGCTAACTGACCGAGAAAGCTCGACTAGGTCGGTTTTCAATAATCCGACACCGCTGTCGTTCTTAAGTTCGCGCAAACGAGCCGAAACTACAAAAAGTCCGACAACTAGTGCAACTATTACAATAATTAACAATGTTACTAAAATTACTTGATCCATAGACCAAGTATAGCACTCTTACAGGAGGTTGAGGGCAGCTACTATCGCAATTACAACCAGCGATGCAACAACTAAGACAAACCAAGTTTCTCGAATCCGAACAACCAGCCCGAACAAGGTATAAGAAGCGCCAAAGAACGCCAAGGACCAAAGCAACGATTCTATGTACGACAGTCCGTCAAGGTAACCACCTAAAGACCAGAGTATAACCGAGGATGCTATGGCAATAACTAGAGGCCTTGGCTCAGACCACTGTATCAATAGGTAAGCCCCTAAGACAGTCACGCCAATAACCGCAACCGAACCGGCATTTTGAGAAACGTCTAATACGTTATTTAGCAACAAGCTCCAGAATATCCACCAAGCCGCACCAACTATTAAGCCTATGACTAGCGGTCGCAACCAGAAAAAATTACCGGGAGCAACAATAGAATGTTTATCTTCTACTACCTTTGCCATTGTTCTTTCTCCTCTTCTGCCCGCCCTTTGGTTTATTACTGTACCACATTGCACCAATTAGTGCGATAACTAAACCACCAATAACATCTAGCGGTGTGTGTACGAGAGCCAGAATTCTACCTAAGCCCACCAGTGCTGTCATAGAGGCTAGCAAAATTGTCGCACCCTTTTTCCTGGTCTCAAACCAAACCGCACAAACCAAAGCAGTCACAAATAGCATGTGGTCAGACGGAAAGCCTGGATTGTCTAGATATGAAGCCCCCGGGTCGACCCCCATGGCTTCGAAAGGTCGAACATCGGTTGGCTGATAAACAGCACCTACTAACTTTGCCAATAGATAAGCCGTCAAGCCAGCGAGCAGTATTCTAGAGTAAGATTCGAATCGTCGGTCTTTAGGTACGTGCCGAATTAAATAATAACTAGCGATAATAACAATCGGTACAACTAACAAGTCAGCTATGATTTTAATTATTAAGTCCATTACCTCTAATAATACCTCAAAATAAGCACAATCTGCAAAAAGTTAATGATTATTAAAAAATTGACGTGTAGAGTAGTAGATAGTAATTAGTAAAAAGTGAGGGTAAGTTGCAGGATGAAAATACTAATAATCGAAGACAGCCAAAGAATGTCAGATCGAATAGCTAGTCGGCTAAAAGGTAGTTACACCCTAGAAGCCGTCAATACTGGACATAAAGGCATAGCCGCTGTATCCGATAGAAGATTTGACCTAATAATTCTTGACCTTGGGCTGCCTGACATGCACGGCTCAACTGTTTGTCAGACAATTAGGAAAAATCTACAAGACGTCCCAATCTTAATTCTTACAGGAGAAGATGAGCCGCTCAAAAAAGCCGAATTGCTCCGACTAGGAGCGGACGACTATCTAACTAAGCCTTTCAACGAAGAAGAACTAAAAGCCAGAATAGAATCGCTTTTGCGCAGAAGGTCTCGCTTACCAGCCTCAAGCTCTATGATTATCGACGATTTAACTATCGACATTATCAGAAGAGAAGTATCCAGGGCTGGCGAAAAAGTCAAACTTAGGAGAAAAGAGTTTGACATCTTAGAGTACCTCGCAATGCACGAAGGTGAAATCGTCAGAAGAGAAAATATAATGCACCACGCCTGGAATGCTGACGGCAACGGCTGGACTGGCTCGGTCGATGTCCACATTAAACACCTCAGAGATAAAATAGACAAGCCTTTTAGCTATCCGCTCATTAGGACAGTCTACGGTGTTGGCTATATGCTAGAAGGTCGAAAAAAAGATGATTAAGGCAGAACTAGAAAAGATAAACCAATCAATAACCAAAGTTATAACAACAGGGACATTAATTATTTCCGCAACGACGACTTTGTCTTTAGCTATTCTTGGACTTTTATCCACCGATAGCTCGGCAATTTCCATGTCGCTAGTCTGTCTTGCTATAGCAACCTATTCGGCGGTCATCTTGGTCATACATAAACTCGGCTACTACAGAATAGGTAGCGTCATGATGGTCGTGTTGTACGCCTGTCTATCTACGGCGCTTCTGCTTAGTGATAAGTTAGGGTCTACCCCTGGCTACATGCTTCTGGGTATAACAATTTTTATAGTCAGCGCCACGCTTCAAACAAAATACATCATTTCTGCAGCCTGCGCCGCCGTTTTACTGGCTCTGCTTGTACTATTTGCAAAGGGTGAGCTATTTGATCAACCAGAGCTAACTATAATAAATTCCGGTACACTGCTAGTCTTTGGCCTGATGAGCTGGCTGGGAAACTCGAAGATACTCAGCCTCATAAGAAGAGTTAGCGAGGCTGAAAAATCTCTTGAGATTCGCAACCAACAACTAGAGTCGATGCTTGAAAAAGAGACTGCACTGCTAAAGGACGCTAAATTAACCGAATCAACCCATTTATATCTATTCGCAAAAATTGGTCAAACTTCGGTCTCGTTGATGCACGACCTCATTAACAATCTAAGCATTCTAAAAATGGACATCGAAAGCTTAGCCAGAAAAGACACGCTGATTAAGTCTTCGGAAAGAGTAAAAGAAAGTATTGAATATATCGTCGAAATGGCCAGAGAAGCCAAAAAATGCGTTACTCCAAAAGAGCATTATGAAATGTTTGATGTATTGGAGGTTCTCGACAAAGAAATAATAAAATTCAAAAAGAGTAAAAGAAGCAAGTTTCTAAAGATTATTAGCAAAATTCCCAAAGACAGGCAGGTAATAATATCTGGCAATCCCAGAAACCTTATAGACACTATTTCAACTATAATGAATAATTCCTACGACGCCTGCCGACCAGATGAATACTCCGTCATACGAATTGAGGCCGGCTTAATTGACGAACGCCTAGTGATATCAGTATCAGACAGCGGGTCGCCCATAAAAGAAGACGACGTAGCCTATTTGTTTGCACCACGAGAAAGCGCTAAAGTAAACGGCATGGGTATGGGCTTATATCTGGCTAAGTCAATAATAGAATCTCAATTTGAAGGCGAGATTCTCTACACTAACAAGCCCGACAAAAAGTTTATTATAAAAATACCTGTTTCGATATAAAAAAGCCCATAAAAAATACACCGCCAAACAGCGGTGTATTTAATTGACTAAGGACTACCAGCTACGCTGACGGAATGATGATCCGCCTTCGTTGCGTGGCTGCCTAGGTCGATCGTCTTTTGGACGAGCAACGGTGACCGAAATAGGTCGGCCGTCAAGCTCTTTTCCGTCAAGACTGTCGATGGCTTTTTGGTTGTTTGCTTCATCAGCAAACTCAACAAAGCCAAAACCGCGTGAGCGACTAGTTTCTCGGTCTGTTACGACACGAGCACTAGAAACTTCGCCGATTTGCTCAAAATGAGCACGTAGAGTATCGTCAGTGGTTGCGTATGCAAGACTTCCGATAAAAAGATTCTGTGGCATGAATGAAATTCTCTCTAGTTAATAACTTATTGCGCCAGATCGACCTCTGCGTACGATGCTATTGAAAGATATTCTCATTCTCTAGCGGAGAATTCCCCACTTCGCTGCACTTCTGAACACTCTTATTAAAGCACAGTTTGTCAAAATCTGCTATAATTTTATTTATGAAAAGCAGAAAAGGTTTCACTATAGTAGAAGTCGTTGTTATTATAACAACAATAGCCCTGCTAACCGGCCTTGGAATCGCTGGGCTAAACTGGCATCTTTCCTCGTCCAGAGATGAAGTGAGACTATCAAAAGCCAATGTGGTGGCAAACTCTCTTGAAAAATATTACGAAGAGAATGGAGAGTACCCTTCACCGTTGGCAATATCGGGTACTATCCCAGAAAACTCTGGCAGCGTTGTCGCAGAACTTCTGGGTATCGAAAGGGACAATTTGACCTTTCCGTCTTCCCATGAAGAGGTCACTAACGTCATAGTGACAACTCCGGTGGCGAATGAGGACGTTCTTGTTTATTCAGCCACCGCCACGCCCCTATCCCGTTGTACCGGTAGCGCCTCTGGTGGTTGCGACTCTTTTAGCCTGTCTTTCGTAAATGATTTAGACGGACAAACCGTCACTATACGTAGCCTTAAGGGTAATTAATCTAGAATGCATGTTTTTTACGACGCTAGGTGGATACTAGTCGAAGATCGTTTTGACGGGGTAAGCCGTTACAGTCATGAGCTGGCTTGGGCGATGAGCAAAATTCCCGACTTAGATTTAACCTGGATAGTCCACGATAAGCGTCAGCTCAAGAAACTGCCCGAAGGCAATCATCTGTTGGTGAACTCGCCTTCAAGTCCGCTAGACGAACTATTTTTACCTCGAAAACTTAACAAAGCAGGTGCTAAAATCGTCTACTCGCCCTTTTTCGTCATGGGGACGCTTGGTAAAAAATACAAACTCGTCCTGACTATACATGACTTGATTTATTTTAAATACCGAACACCTCCGCAATGGTTGCCGTGGCTCATAAGATTGAGCTGGAGGCTATTTCACCTCACCTATTGGCCGATGCGCTGGCAACTTAACAGAGCCGACCACATAGCAACAGTTAGCGAAACCGCCAAGAGCGAACTAATAAAAGTCAGGGCAACCGCACGTCCAATAACGCCTGTCAAAAACGCCGCCAGCCAAATCTTCAACTCGTCACCCAGAAGCCACAGCGACAGCACCTCAGTAGTCTACACGGGCGCATTTACTCCGTATAAAAACGTCGAGTGTATCATCGATGCCGTAGCTCTGCTGCCAGACGTTAAGCTGCATATTTGCAGTAAAATACCTTCTGGCAGAAGAAGCTCACTAGAAAGCTACCTAAAAGAGAGGGGCGTTTTCGAACGAACAGTATTGCACAACGGCGTAACTGACGAAGAATACCGTAACATCCTCACTGAATCAAGGTGTGCGATAAGCGCCAGTCGCATCGAAGGCTTCGGACTACCACTTATCGAAGCTCAACAAGCCGGAGTGCCTTTCGTAGCCGCTGATACGGACATCTTCCGAGAGATCGGTGACCAAAGTGTGCTATATTTCAACCCCGACTCACCAGAAGAAGCCGCTGAACAGATAAAATCACTAAGCGACCCTGAAGTAAACGAACGTTACTCACAGCTTGGTACAGAAAACTCCGCAAGATACACTTGGCAAAAAAGTGCCGAAGCTAGTTTTAATCTTTGCAAATTGCTGTAATTTCTTTTGCCAGCAGGTTATTATATCGGCCCATTATTTCATGGCCAACTATAAATTTACGAACAGAAATATTTTCGTAGCTCTTCCCTAGTTTTTCAATATATTTAGCAATTATTACCACGTCTAAGCTTCCGTACAGTATTAGGATTGGTAATCTCAACTTGGCAACGTCGACCAAAGAGGTTTGGTTAACGATAGCCGAACTGAGAGCTGACACATAAGAGCTAACGTTATCCTTATTCAGAGAGAAGGCCTTGCTAACAAGCCCAGCCTTAACGGCCAGTGGCGCAAGCGAAACCAACCTATCCGGATTACGCCTAGCGGATTCGTAAATATCTTTTAGTAGCCTCTCGTAAGAGATCTTCTTAGTAATACTGGGCTGATAAAAAGGCGGGCTGCAAAGCACCAATCTTTTAACCAAAAAACGATACCTCTTCGCAACAGCAACCGAAACTAAAGCGCCCAAAGAGTGTCCAACCAAAATAACTGGTCCGGTGAGCCTCAACTTCAAAAGTGTAAAACCAACCGACCTGGCCTGCCATTTAGCATTATAATTAGCTCGAGACGGTTTTGGCGACCGACCAAAACCAATCAAATCTAGACCTATTATGCGTACGTCTTTAGGTAGAAGCGGTATTAGCTGG
>CAZSTN010000002.1:0-39421 GCA_964609915.1 uncultured Candidatus Saccharibacteria bacterium
GTGACTTATCGCAACTACGCTTAACAAATCTTGATATAGATACCGGCGCAGGAGCTATCGACCTTCGTCTTGGTGCTTTTGAAAAACTTCAAGAAGTTAAAATTGATGCTGGTGCAAGTAGCGTAACTCTTCATGTTCCGGAGCAAGCCGGCGTACGGATTGAGTCCAAGGGCGGACTTAGTGAAACTAACTTCGAGAGTTTAATTAAGGTATCAGATACGATTTATGAGTCTGCAGACTTTGCTTCATCCGACAGGCAGATCATTATTCGGGCCGATTTAGGTGTGTCAAGTTTCGACTTAAAGGTATATTAAAACGCCCCTCCCTGGCGTTTTAATGTAAAGACGACAGGAAGGAGCGTATACTCCCTCTCAGATGGGAAGGCCGTACAGGCAGCTGTACCTGCAGCTGCTGTGCCAGCCTTGGTCGCACGAAGCGCATTCAAACTCGCAGGTGCAGCCGTGAAGTTGCTCTCGACGAGGTCGATTGTGCTTGACTACTTCCGGTGTCGGGGGCTGAACCGGTCCGATCGGCTCGAAGCTCAGTATAAACCTGTCCCAGTCGACGAAACCCGTGTATCCAGAAGCTTTTTTGAACTGGATTATTATATGCTCCTGCGAAGGTTCATGCCCCTTTTTGGCCTTCGCCAACATTCGCACAATGATGTGCAATTTGGCATGCGAGCCGTCGTAGTAGACTTTGTGTAGCCAGGTGCCGCCAGGGGCTTTGTTATACCGTCTGGCCAATCATATCACCACCTAGTTTGAAGGAGCCGTCAGCGATTTGCTAACATGACACTATTATAGCACGAATTCTTCAAAAATGCAATGGTAAGCACTAGCTTTACGGGGGTGGAAACTTGTCTTGTGTTGGTAAGTATTATAAAATATACCTTATGCAACTTGCATAGTACATTGAAGGGAAGTGATAGCATGTCTCGCACTGTCGATAGGCAATATGAGGACCTTTTGTCAAGTGTCCTCGAGACCGGTCACAAGAAGAGTGACCGAACCGGTATCGGGACACTTAGTCTCTTTGGTCCGCAGATTCGTTACGACCTCGGCAACGGATTGCCCATAATAACCACCAAGAAGGTCTTCTTCAAGGCGATTGTCGTGGAACTGCTCTGGTTCTTGAGGGGCGAGAGCAACATTCGGTATCTGCTGGACAACGGCGTCAAGATCTGGAACGAGTGGGCCGACGAAGACGGCGAGCTCGGGCCGGTGTACGGCGTACAGTGGCGATCTTGGCCGAAGTCTGACGGCGGTTCGATTGACCAAATCTCTCGGGCACTCGACCAGATCAAGAATAATCCGGACTCTCGACGGATTATCGTCTCGGCATGGAATGTTGCCGAGCTGCCCAAGATGAAGCTGGAACCATGCCATGCATTTTTCCAGTTTTATGTTGCGGACGGCCGGTTGAGTCTCAAGATGTATCAGAGGTCTTCGGATATGTTCCTGGGGGTGCCGTTCAACATCACCAGCTACTCACTGCTGACTCACATGATGGCTCAGCAGGCTGGACTGGAGGTCGGTGATTTCATTTGGACGAGCGGTGACACGCACGTCTACAATAACCACCTCGATCAGGTTCACACACAGCTTCAGAGAGAAGCCTATCTGTTCCCAACACTGAATCTTCGGAAGGCGGAATCGATTTTCGACTATCAGCCGGAAGACTTCCAGCTGGTTGACTATCGTCACCACCCGATGATCAAAGCACCGATCGCCATTTGACGACCGGTGTAATCGCCCAACGAATAAGTCCAGTGAGCCTTTTAGGTTCCAGGCCTGTTCATTGGGCTTATTCATTTGAATTTTTATTTGCCACCAGAAATCATAATTTGTGCTAAAATAATAAAGTAATTAAACATAATCAACGTATCTAGAGTGCAGCGAGAGAACTAGCTCATTGACCTGCCGGCAACCTGCTTGAAGCGTAAGGTGCCCCTTCTAGCCCAGTAGGGAAAGATGAAATAACTCCTTTATCTTACCGAACGGGCGGGAAGATGCGTGAAAGGAGTATTTTTTATGTCAAACTATAAAACTGCCGAGAGTGTCTCGCCCAAGCACCCTGACAAAATTTGCGATCAGATCTCTGACGCAATCTTAGACGCTCATTTGAGAGAGGACCCACTAGCGAGGGTCGCTGTTGATGTCGCAGGTGGTCATGGGCAAGTATTTGTTACTGGCGAGGTGACTTCAAAGGCTACAAAAGTTAATGTTCAAAATATTGTGCGACGTTTGGCGGGGGAGGTCGAAGTAATAGAGAATATTTCGGCTCAAAGTCCGGAAATTGCTCAAGGCGTCGATGTTGGCGGAGCTGGCGATCAAGGTATTATGGTTGGTTATGCCACCTCTGAAACCCCAGAATTTCTACCATTAGAATTTGTTTTAGCCAGAGACTTAAACCAACATCTTTACGAACTTTGGCCATACGATGGCAAAACTCAGGTTAGCACTCGGGATGGAAAAATAACGGCAATTGTAGCTAGTTTCCAAAACGCTTCGACGAAGCTTTTAAGGGGAGCGGTAGAGAATTGGCTTGCCAAGCAGAAGGTTACGTCGGAAAATGTTAGTCTGCATATAAACCCGGCTGGTGACTGGCAGATTGGTGGTTTTGACGCTGACGCCGGCTTAACAGGACGCAAGCTAGCTGTAGACAACTATGGCCCATTTGTTCCAGTAGGTGGGGGTGCGTTTAGCGGTAAAGATGCTACGAAAGTTGATAGGTCAGCGGCCTACGTGGCTCGCAAGATAGCCATAGACTACCTCAAGAAATTTTCTGCTGAGGAGGTTTATGTTTATCTAGCTTATGCCATAGGTTACGATCGGCCAGTTCAGGCAACTGTTACGGTGAACGGGGAGCCGTACGAGATAAAAGGGTACGATCTCTCCCCTGCTGGAATTATTAAATATCTGGATTTGCGTCAGCCGATTTACGAAGAAACGGCCCGTTATGGCCATTTTGGTCATCAGGGCTATACCTGGGAGAGATAATTCACTCTGGAGATACAGCCCTTGACAAGGTATAATGGAATAAGTATGGCAACTCTACAAGACTATCGTAATGAACGAATCCGTAAACTTAACGAGCTAAAAGAGCTCGGTATTAACCCTTATCCTGCAAAATCTAAAAGGGGAATAACGACTAAAAATGTTGTTGATGACTTCCCTGCTTTGGAGGGTCAGAACGTTACTGTCGCTGGTCGCATTAAGTCGCTTCGTAAATTTGGAAAAATTGCCTTTGTGGTTTTACAGGATTTTTCTGGAGAAGTTCAGCTATTTCTATCTAGTGAAAAATTGGGTGAATTAAATGTAGAAACTGGGGCTTTGAGTATTGCACAGCTTAATCTGCTAGACACTGGCGACTTTATTGAGGCTTACGGCGAGGTTATTAAGACTAAAACTGGTGAAATTTCCGTTAGCGTCGAGACTTTACGTTTGCTGACTAAATCTCTTCGACCGATGCCTCTTGGACATGAAGAGTTCAATAACAAAGAAGAGCGTTTCCGTCGACGTTATGTCGACATGAACGTTAACCACGATGTTCGTGACCGCTTCGTGCGTCGGTCTAAGTTCTGGCAAGCGACTCGTGATTTTCTTAACGCCAAGGGTTTTATCGAAATAAATATCCCCGTGCTAGAACACACCACTGGTGGTGCTGACGCTAACCCGTTCGTGACACATATGGATGCTCTTGACGAAGATTTTTATCTAAGGATTAGTCACGAGCTTCCGTTGAAGAGGCTTATTGGTGCTGGTTACGAAAAGGTTTACGATATCGGCCCACGTTTTCGTAATGAGAATTTTAGCGAAGAACATCTACCTGAGCATGTCGCTATAGAGTGGTATTGGGCCTACGCAGATTGGGAAGATGGTATGAAGCTTGCCCAAGAGATGATTCGCCATATTGCCGATAGCGTTTGGGGTACTCGTCAGTTTGCTTTAGCGAACGGCCAAAACGTCGACCTAGGCGAAGATGGTGTCGATTTTCCTAAGGTTAGTTTCCTAGAAGTCGTAAAAAGTAATTTTGGAATTGATGTATTTAACACAACAATTGAAGAAGTTTCAGCCAAGCTTAAAGAACATGGGCTTGAGGTAGAAAAGACCGACAGTATTCCACGAGGAATCGACAAGCTCTGGAAAAGTGTCCGAAAAAATATCCCTGGGCCAGCATTTCTAGTTGATATACCGGTATTTATGCAACCGCTTGCTAAAAAACAGGAAACTGACGAGCGCCTAACCGACCAATTTAATTTATTGCTGGGTGGCACCGAGGCTTGCAAAGCTTACAGCGAGCTAAACGACCCGATTGATCAACTGGGCCGTTTCATTGAACAGCAACAGATGCGAGACGCCGGCGATGATGAGGCCATGATGCTAGACATCGACTTTGTTGAAATGCTTGAATACGGAATGCCTCCAACTTGTGGCTATGGTCACTCAGAGCGCATTTTCTGGATGCTTGAAGGTGTAACCGCTCGTGAAGGCGTGCCTTTCCCACAAATGAGGCCAGAAATTGATTCGACAACTAAAGCAATTTATTCTTCGGTTTGGTATAATAAAGACGATCAGAGTTAATCAGGGGTTTTAAAGGTGACAATTAAAGAAACAGCAGGGAAAGTTCTACTCTATTTTTATCAGTTGCAACGGACTGTTCCTCTTGAAATGCAGTATCGTCAACTTGGTTTTATAGAAAAGAAGAACGTCGGCGTGTCTTTGACTAGCGACAAAAAATGGCTCACTAATGACCTTTTGGATATAAATCCGTCTTCGGTTGATATTTTCAACGCTTTTATGTACTTGCTAGACAAGGGCTATGTCAAGTCTTCGGAAAGAGGCGGTTCTGGTGCAAAAGTTTTTATGGGCGTTAATCTAGGTACGTCTGGCATAGATATAGTCGAGGGTGTTGAGCGTGGTGAAGACGGAATTAACAGCTTCAAGAAGGCTTTCAACATAAGTCCAGCTGGCGACGCTACTGTAGACAGTCTGATAAAAGACACTCTCAGTGCGTTGATGAACTAGGTGATATAATAAATATAGAAAATGGAGTGTTAAGGGTATGGATTCGGGACCGTTTAGATCTAGGCAATCAGGTGACAGGCGAGGGCAAGACAGTCATCGACCTGTTCAAGTAAGTCAATCTGCTCAGCCAAAAGTAGCTGAAGGGCTATCGGCGCCTTCTTATAACGACGAGGCGAGGCCAGTAGCAACTGCTGATTCCCAAGAAAAACAGCCCACTCCCCCTTCGTCTACCACTAAGCGTTCAAGGAAGTTCGGTAAAAAACTTAGTCGTTCTACCATTATTGCTATAGCAGCTGTTTTGCTGGTTGTTGCTGGTTTGTTCTTTTTGCTTAACTCAAGAAGCGCTGCCTTTGGCATCGATGGCGACAAGTACCAGTCTATATTACTGTCTAATGACCAGCTCTATTTTGGAAAACTTACAGTTGTCAATAAAGACCAGTTTAAGTTGACCGACATCTACTATCTTCAATCTAAGGCGGACGAGGCTAGTACCGAAGAGTCCTCTGAGGCTAGTAGTGGCGCCAGCTTTAAGCTGATAAAGTTTGCTATAGGTGACGAAATATACGACCAAGAAGATGAGATGATTATTGCTAGTGATAAAGTCCTTTATTACGGCAACCTAAAAGAAGATGGCCGAGCATCTCAGGCAATTGAGCAGTACAAGAACTCGAATTCTAACTAAGTTTTACTCTAGGTTTTTGATGTAATCTACCCAGTCAGATTCTTCAATTACGCCCTGAGATTTTATAAAGACCAGCGTTCCGTCCTTAAAGAAAATAACTGTTTGTGGCCCTTTGGCCGATGTCCCTGTATATATTTTTAATGTTTCGATACTAAATATATTTGTGGCATTTTCATTTTTTGCTAGTTCTTCGACGCTTTTTTCTGGGTCTTTGTTAAACTCTTCGGGCATAGCTTGCTGACTAACGCTAATCTGCGTCTCGTTAATTTTGTCGCTAAAAGCAAAAACCGGTTCTTTGTCTGGTGGGCTAATGCGTTGCCAACCACCAAGGTCGTTAATATTTTTATTTTTTGGTAAAAAAGTCTTGTGTGTTGGACTGTATTTTTCTGTTTCGGTCGGTTGGTTTACGACAATTGCAAGTATCGCCCCTGTTGCTAAAACAAGGAAGGCGCCAACAAATATCCAAATCTTAGTCCTACTCATCAACTTATATTTTAACACCTATCTTATTTATAAGCGAAATTGAGGTTGCCGACGTAGGCGTTGGCGTCGTTTGAGGCTGTCATGTTTATCTTTATGACGATACTGTCACTAGTTGTGAAGCTACAGTTTGCTGGGTCGTTCGAACCACTGGCGGTAGATTTTTGCCATAGACTTTGTGGTCCGGTGGACACATTCACGGTTGTGCCACAAAGTGTCATTCCAGTTGAAGGCGAGCTTCGGTATACATCATAAGACACACTAGCGTCTAGGCTGTCGGTGCGAGCAGATAGGGAAGTTGAGTCGGCGATGAACTCCTTGAAGTTTGAAGGTAGCTGATAGTTAACGTAGATGCTCTTAGTTTGAGCCGAAGCTTCAGAGGATGTCCAGTTGTAGAAGTTCTGAGTCTCATTATTGCCACAGACTTCTGCTTGGTCGTTTGTGCCATTATTAATACCAAGAGTGTCCGAACAAAAGTCGGATTTTAAGGTACCTAGGGTGCTACCATTGGTAACGGCGTTGGTGTACTCTGGACTCAAGCTTATAAACTTGTCTGGACTCGATGCGCAGTCTCCCCATCCTTCAGCTTCATAACATTGCATTTTACCAATTGTTGTATCGTAGTAAATGCTTCCTAGTAGATTCTCGTCTGTTATGACTGGAGCAGAGGTTGATTTGTCGACGGTCAGGAGCGTTGTGTCTTCGTTATCTTTAGAGCCGATCTTTACGTTTGGAGCTTCTTCGGTTTCGTCGTCGTTTATAGACAATCTGTCAGATGTAATTGAGTTGTTTGCTAATGTCCAGTCGGAGCCATTCCAGAATAGGGTAATTGTAGAATTAGGTCGCATGGTTGTTTCGGTGCTGCCACCGTTAAGACTTAAATTGAATTGCTTAGAGTCGTTACTTGCGGTTATATACATTATGCGTCCTGCGGTTGTAATACTTGGGTCTGGTATGTTGGCGGTTTGTTCGGTTTGGCTAAATCCGACAATCACAGCCGCGGCGTTATCTATAGATGACTGCAAGACGGTACAGCTGGCATCGACAATTGCCCCGTCAGTGTAACAGTTGGCATCATTTGTTACGGTTGCGAAAGCAGGGGTGTTTATGACAACTAGTCCTGAAGCTCCAGTTCCGGTACCGGCACCACCAGAAATAGTGATGTTTCCACCATTTCCATTAGTGCCACCACCTGAACCACCTTCAATGGAAAGATTGCCGCCATTGCTGCCAGTTCCTGCGCCACCGTTTCCAGCCGATATAGTTAGCTTACGTCCTGCCTCGTCTGTGGTCGAAGGCTCTACCGACAGGGTGTGATCTGAGCCGTTACCTAAAGCGATGTCCCCTTGACCAGTAACCTTGAAGACGTCATTTCCGCCGTTCTTTAGGTCGATTAGGTTTCCACTACCGATTTTATCTATAGATATGCTTGAGTTATTGCTACTGTCTGTCTGGGTGTTTTGCCCTAGGTGCAAAAGCTGATCGACTGACTTACCGCCAACTGAACCAGCGCTCATAGCGTATGGTGTGGCAGTTAGTTGCTTCATTGGTATCATTTCGCCGTCATCTGCACATGGGTAAGTTCCAAAAGAAGTACAGTTTACTGCACTACCAGCGACGTTCATCGATAGCCATAAAGAGTTGCTACTCCAATCAACGGAGTCTCCAAATGCAGATTTTGAGCCTAGCTCAACTGCAAATCGGCCATCAAACACTTTAACAGCACCAGTTGTGCTGTTGTCATTTATGTATGTTTCGGACCACTTCAGTGTTCCTCCAGGGTTTCCAGGAGAATTTCCGGAGCCTCCCTCGTATATCTTAAATTGAATGTTGTAATATCCATCGTCAACAGATTGCCCACTTGAATTAAGCAGCTTACCTTGGAAGCTGATAACACGATTAGCATTCGCCGATACAGTCTGTGTTAAATTGAAGCCTAGCGTTGTAATAAACGCAACAACTACAATTAACGCTCCTATGAGTCGAATTGCTTTACGACCAGAGAAAACTCGTCGTATTCCAAAAATAGTGGGGGTTTCGTACCACACGTTCATCTGTTTTTTGTTTTATTTTGTTTAATTTAAATAAATGTTTGTATCACTTATGACGTGTGGTGGTTCATCAAAGCTTAAGCTCATACTAGCATAGGCACTTTATAAAAAGCAAGCCTTTTTTGAAACATCTTTTTAAAATGGCTATGCTATAATAAAGACAGTTATGAAAGAGGTTTTGGGGCGCTTTTCACTAAAAAAGACTCTGGCTGTTTTTTTTGTTTTAGGAATGGCCACTTCTTTGATTTTCTCTGATGTTGCTCAGGCCGTTACTTACGGTGGCGGAAACGTTCAAAGTTATGCATCTGGCAACCCTATTAGCGACGGCAATATAGTGCAACTTGACGGTTCCGAGAAGAATCGAGTTAAGGTAGCTCCAAAGGAAGAAGTCCACAATATATTTGGTGTAACTGTCAATGTCAACAAATTGCCTGTAGTTATTTCTAATTCAGAACTCGAGAATGAGGTTTTTGTAGCCGTATCTGGGACTTATGATGTTCTTGTCAGTAACGAGGCCGGGACCATTAAAGAGGGCGACTATTTGACGCTTTCGTCTATTAGTGGGGTAGCCATGAGTGCTGGTAAGGATGAGGTAAATGTTATCGGTCGTGCTAACGCCTCTTTTAACGGTAAGAATAATGTCCTTGGTAGCTCTGAGCTAATAAATGTCTTAGGTTCGACTGACGGAGTGGTTTATATAGGGTCGATACCCGTAACGATAGACATTCGTCGTAATCCGAACACGCCAACCACTAAAGTTAACGTACCGGAATTCTTGCAAGCAGTTGGTGAAGCTATTGCTGAAAAAGAGGTTAGTCCCCTTAGGGTTTATCTGAGTTCGGGCATAACAGTAGCTACGCTTATAGCCACTATTGCGGTTATTTATGCAGGGGTTCGCAACAGCGTTATATCTATCGGTCGTAACCCGATGTCCAAAAAATCAATCTTCCGAGCTTTAATTGGGGTTATATTAACTGGGCTTTTGATTTTAGTTATTGGCTTGTTTGCGGTATATTTGTTATTAAGGTTATAGGCAGAAAAAAGGGTGGCTATGGGTTTATTCAATAAAAAAGATATTAAAAATAAGACGCCGTCGCAACTAGCGGCAGAGGCAGAGTATAAGTTTTTTGACGAATATCTTCGCAAAGAGCTACAAGAACATGCTCGTAAACATTTTGAGTCGATAATAAAAGACAATGGCGAAGCGTTTAAAAGTTCTCTAGATGAGACCGTCAGCCATGTAAACAGCGAGTTAAAGGTTCGAGCTGCAGAGAAGTTGGACAATGCCATATCTCAGGTAAACTTAGATATTAAACAATATGCCACCGAAAGACTTGACGAACAGTTTGTAGAGTACGGTAAGTCAATGAAAGAGGCCCAGGACGAGGCTTTTAAAGCTTTGAACGACAGCGCCAAGGAGCTTAAGGACGAATACCAAAAATTAGGCAAAACATTAGAGAAAAACGTTGAAGCCCAAGAAAAGGCCTTTAATGATGCTTTGCAAGAAAATATGTCAAGAATTGCAGCTATGCGTGATGCTCAAGACACCGCTCTCAGGGCTTTGAACGATAACGCTAGCAAGCTTGAAGAGCAATATCGTAACCTTAGCGACACCCTGGACGAATACGTTGCCAAGCAAGAAGACCTGCTCATTGAGGCTTTCCAGGAAAATATGTCGCAGGTTGTCGAGCATTATCTCCTTGGGGCGCTGGGTGATCAGTACGACATTAAATCGCAAATACCTTCAGTTATTAGTCAGCTTGAACAGAATAAACAATCAATCGTGGACGATATGAAAATATGAGCGACACAGACATTTCTTACACCGATATTCTATTGCCGGAATCTGTCCTAACCAAGAGAGATTTACTCAGGTTGGTCCGTGAGGCCGAGCGAATAGATAACGAAGTGTCTTCAGATGTTATACGAAACGAGGTTAAGCATAAAGAGCCAGAGGAATTACAAATCTCTAGTAGATTTGCTAGTTTCGTAGACAAAAATAACGTAAACCTAGACGACAAAAGCCAAAGAGTTCAGTTGGTTAAGCAGCTTCAATTATTAAAAGATAAAGTGCCTGTTGTTCATGTAACTTTTGCAACCGATGCCGACACTGAGAGCATCGGTAAGCTAGTGGAGTGGTTTAGGTCTTCGGTTCATCCCCAAGTTGTTATAGACGTTGGCCTGCAACCTGGTTTAGTAGCCGGAGCATACATCAGAACTAACAACAAAGTGTTTGATTTTAGCCTGAAGGCACTTTTGAAGGGTAATCGATCACTGTTGGTCGAGAAGTTGGAGGCACTTCGTGGAGAGAGCTAAAATGTTTGAAAAACTTGTCAGCGACGGTAATCCGGTCGGTGAAGTCATAGCTGCCGACTCCTTCATGGTTAAAGTTAAAGGCCTGCAGCCTACCAATGTTCACGCCCTAGTGCGTTTCGCTGACGAAACTCGTGGCTACGTCCACCATGTTTTGGAAGATTATGTCATTGTCATGAAACTTGACCCTCAGCCTGTTCCGATCGGTACTGTTTGTGTCGTTCAGGACTCTCGAATGGTTACAAAAGTTGGCAAAGGTTTTATAGGCAGGGTAATAAATGCCTTTGGTGAGCCGATAGACGACAAGGGTCCGATATCTTCAGACGATGAGTGGAATGTTTTTCATGATGCACCGATGCTCTACGAAAGAGAGCTTCTAGAAACTCAACTCGAAACAGGCATAACTGTCCTAGATATAAACTTTTCGTTGGTTCGTGGACAGCGCATGGCGGTTATCGGTGACGGAAAAGTTGGTAAGACTGCCATGACTACACAAATAGCCATAAACCAGAAGAACACAGACATAACAGTTATCTACGTTCTTATTGCTAAGCGTCAGAGCGACGTCGCTCAACTCGTTAATCGACTTGAAAAAAATAAGGCCATGAAAAAGGCAATAATTATAGTTACCAACATGTTTGAGTCTTTGGTTCAAAGTTACTTGGTGCCGTACATCGGGGCGGCTCACGGTGAATACTTGTGGCAGAAACTTGGTATGGATACTCTTATAATCTATGACGACCTTACTAGCCATGCTCAGGCTTATCGTGAAATTTCGCTTATAGCTGGCGTTAGCCCGGGGCGAGATAGCTACCCTGGTGACATGTTCTATGTCCACTCATCGTTGGTGGAGCGAGCTGGGCGCATCGCTTCAAACCATGCTAGCCAGACTATTTTACCAATCGTTTATGCTCCAGGTGGCGATATCACCGCCTACTTGCCTACGAACGTGATGTCCATGACTGACGGTCAGTGGATTATGGATATGAAGATCTTCCGTGACACTATGCGACCAGCTATAAATACCGGACTTTCGGTTACTCGTGTTGGTGGAGTTGGTCAAAACAGTCGCCAGAAGGCACTAACCGCTAACCTCAATAAGACTCTTGCTGGGTATCGTCAAGCCGAAGAGTACGCCCACTTTGGAACTGAACTTTCACCCGAGGCTCAGGCTGACTACGACAAGGGTGCGGCACTGTTCAAACTCATGAATCAAGAGATTGGCGAAGAGTATAATTTGATGGAACAGCAGCTCATGTTGGACGTAGTGCTGGGCGCAACACCTTTTGAGACCATAGACATTAAAAAGATAAAAGAGCTAGTGCATGATTACGCCAAAAAGGTAGTTGAAAAAGGCGAAGACAGTAATTTCGATAGTCTAAGGGATGAGCTGAAGTCTCAGGTAGTTACAGTTGACACGGTAGCTCAAGAGAAGGCGGCTGCCGAAGAAGCTAAGGCCAATGAGCGAGCCAAGGCTACGGCAAGGGCTGAGGCTGAACAAAGGGCTGAAGAAGAGACCGAACAAAATGACGAAAAAGACAGCGAGAGCAATAAATGAAGCGACCTCTAGAAATAAAGGTTGAAGAGCAGTCTATGGGCACGATAGTTAGCCTTACCAGCGCCCTGGAAAGTCTTTCGAGCATGAAAATCATGCAGACAAAAAATAAGGTGCTTCTTAGCAACGAGTTTTTCAAGGAAGTTTGGAATATATATAAGCAAATTCGAGTCGATATAATGTTTAACTTTGGACGTAAAATCGACGAAGCGGCTAACAATAAGGAATTACTTATACTAATAACCGCACCATCGGGGCTAACTGGCGACATAGACTATCGTCTAGCCAAGAAAGTTCGTGATTATTACGAGCCAGAAAAACACGAAATATTAGTTATCGGCCGTCACGGCGCACAGCAGTTGAAGCAGTTTAACTTACCTTACGTAAAGTTTTTTGACTTACCAAAACAAGATTACGTAAATGTCGAACCTCTAGTCGCAGAGATTAAAAAATATTCAAAAAGTCGAGTATTCTACCAAGACTACGTGTCTCTTGCGAGGCAGGACATCAAAAGTATGGATATAAGTGACGCTATATCTAGTATGGGTCGAACCGCAGACATGGAGGCGATTGACTCAGAAGAGAAGATCACGGAGAAAACTTATATATTCGAACCCGGTCCGTATGCGGTTGTTGCTTACCTAGAGACGGCCATGCTTAGACTTATGTTGACTCAGTTTATATATGACAGTCGTCTAGCGCAAATAGCTAGTCGGTTTAAGGCCATGAGCGCTGCTAAAGAGCGGTCTGTAGAGGCCCACGATGAACTGAAGGTGCAGTATAGTCGTGCTAAGAGGGCTTTGGTGGACGTTCGTCTAAAAGAGAGTTTGGTTGGCTTAAAAAGGATCCGTGCTGGAGGTGATTCATGAGCAGTAAAGAAAAAACTGGCAAAGGCGTAGTGCGAGTCTTAAAAGACATTGCTATAAAAGTTCAATTCTCTGAAGACTTGCCAGATCTTAACGAAATTATAAATGTCGACAACGACAGGAAGACGCCACTTTTGGTGAGTTCCATAGAAAAAGGCGACACTGCGGTCTGTTTGAATATTTCGGGCGACAGGGGAGTTCAAAAAGGCGAGACAGTCACCCGTAGTGGCAGAGGCCTTGAGATACCCGTCGGTGAAGAGATGGTTGGGCGTGTCTGGGACGCTTTAGGACGACCTATAGATGGTCTTCCGCCACTGGAAGACAGCGTCTTAGAGAAAATGCCAAAACGGGCTATATTTGCCCCAGCCTTTCAAGAAACATCATTAAAGAATAGGCCAGACGAAATACTTGAGACGGGAATTAAAGTGCTGGACTTCTTTACTCCTTTTGTTAAGGGGCGCAAGATAGGAATTGTTGGTGGTGCTGGTGTTGGTAAGACAGTTCTGACCATGGAGATGATAAACAACGTTGCCGTTGGTTCAGGTGCTTTAAGTATTTTTGCCGGTATCGGTGAACGAATTCGTGAGGGTCATGAGCTTTACGACACTCTGACTCATAACGACTTGCTCAAAACAACAGCAATGTTTTTCGGGCAGATGAACGAGAATCCAGTGCAACGTTCTTTGGTGGGACTTAGTGCCATTACTTTGGCGGAGTTTTTTAGAGATGACCAGAAGAAAGATATTTTGCTGTTTGCTGACAATATGTACAGGTATATTCAAGCTCGAAACGAGGTTTCGACGATTATTGACCAGACGCCCTCAGAGGGTGGCTATGGGCCAACTATATTCAGCGACGTTAAGGCCCTGCAGGACCGTCTAGCAAGTAACGAGAACGGTTCTATAACCGCTTTGCAGACTATCTATGTTCCAGCCGATGACCTTAGCGACCCAGCGGTCCAGATGATTCAGCATGAGTTAGACAGTATCATCGTTCTAAGCCGTGCTGTGGCTGCTCAAGGTATCCGTCCTTCTGTAGATATCATGGCTTCAAGCTCTAGCCTGCTGACTCCGGAAATTGTCGGCGAAAGGCATTACGAGCTCAGCGTTAGAGCGCAGGCTATATTGCAAAAATATGAGTCCTTGAAGGGAATTGTGGCAATTATTGGTGAGAGTGAACTTTCTAACGAGGACAGAGAAGATTACGGTAAGGCCAAGAAGCTTATTCAATTCTTCTCACAACGCTTTAATGTTATGGAGAAGATGTCAGGAATACCAGGCGACTTCTTCAGTCGTGATCAAACCCTCGATGGCGTTGAGGAGATTATAAAATAGTGCAAGAAGACGGCAAAGTTAAGCTTGAAGTTAAAGACGCTCCACCAGAGAAGCCTAAAATGAATGTCAAAGTATACGCCCCTTTTAATGTTTATTTCGAAGGTGAAGCGTATAGTATAAGTGCCGTCAATAAAACCGGTCCTTTCGACATTCTGCCTCGTCATCGTAATTTTTTATGTATGCTAATGCCCTGTGACGTGGTTGTTCATCCAGTTGAGGGCGGCAAGAAAGTCATTAAAGTTTATAAAGCCCTAATGCACGTCAAGGCTGACCGTGTGGTCGTCTTTGTAGACGTCTAGTTTGTAACAAAATAGTCAAAAGCAAATGTTTGGCCAGTTGGTGCTGCATTGTTGGTGCAGATACTAAAACCTCTATTGTCTCGGTCGACGTAGTATTGGGTGCGACCAGCGGCTGAACCTACAGGGCTGACTATGACTCTCGAGAAGCTCTCGAAAGCTTTGTTGAAGTCTATGCGAGCAAAACAACCAGCGACTGTGTCTGAACCGGTGTTTATAGCTATAGTGCCAGCGGTGTCTGAGCCGTTAATCGAAAGTGAGCCACCACGTCCCAAGACGGCTGAATTTATAGACCTGTTAGGAGTCGGACCAGTAAACCTTATGTGGTTAGGTACTTCAAGAACTGCGGTACCGCTCATTATTAGTCGGGTCACGGTTATTTGCGAAGCTGTAATAGCACCACTAAATGACGACGCTCCAGAAACACTTAGGTTATTTAAGGTTGAGTCGCCCTGAATAGTAACATTATTTTGAACCTGCAAGCTTCGTGTTTGAGTTTCACCTAGGTTAGCCGAGTCTGCTACGGTTAAGCTTGGAGCCGTGAAGCTACCGCTAGACTGAATATCGCCAGCTACGTTGAGATTGTTGCGCATTAATGTTTGACCATCTATTACGGCATTTCCTCTTATGGTGAGCGTCTGCGAGGAGTCACCAATGCTAGCGTCGGAGTTTGAGAGTTGCTTAAGAGATTCTGCTGTAAGGTCTTGACCGGCAATTTCTGGTCGAGCTGGGGTGTTCGTGCTATTTATATAAGCCACTATTACTACTGCGGCTGCAATAGCCACCACGAACATGAACATCAAAAGATAGATATTAATTTTTTTAAACAAGCTTTTTATAGGCGAACGCCGCTTTTCTCTTTTGCGAGCCTCTTCAACTTCTTGGTCTATCTCAGCAAGGTTGTCGGTGGCTTCTTTCTCAGGGTCCTCGGGCGGAGTGCTTAAAGCATCTGAAGGCGTCTCGTTTTCAAACACTTCATTATCGGAGCTGTCATTTTTGAGTTCTTCTTTGTCTGGATCCATATAAAAAGATTACTACATTTAGGCACTTAATACCAGTTATGCTAGAATTATTTATATGGGTACAGGGAGCATTTTTGGAAAGCTTGTAGTTGCTTTGTCGAGTATTATTTTAATTGTAATATTTGGCGCAGTGGCTGTTAGTGCAGATAACCCAAAATCGTCAAACTACGAGATGTCTGAGTCCGAGTTTAATTCAGGGCTAACCTTAGAGAGTTGTTCGGACAATTATTGCGCCAAGGTTTCTATTGGTGATAGCAACGCCATAGCTGGCTCTGGAACAGCTGTTTTTGAGGACTTAGCTAATAATGACCCAGTCCTAGAAGTTATTATTGAGCCAGGTGAATCCAACTTGGGGGTTTTGAATACCTCGACAACCGCTACGAAAACTATGGGTGTTAAGATCAGGAACCACTTAAGTGGCGGGTATACTCTTCAGATAATAGGTGAGCCGCCTAAGCTGGATGGGCATACTTTAAAGCATCTGGAAACGCAAACGCCTTCAATGCCTGGAGTAGAGCAGTTTGGCATGAATGTTGTAGCAAACACAACACCTTCAATTGGCCTCGACCCTGTTCAAAACCCAGACACCGGAGTAGTTTTTGGTGAGCCAGATAGTAAATACTCTGTCCCTAATCAGTTTAGGTTTGTCAGTGGCGATGTTGTGGCTAGGGGTCTGTCTGACTCTGGCAGAACCGACTATACGATCACTATGATAGTCAATGTCGCCAATACGACACCAGCAGGGCACTATTGGAGCGATTTCATGGCTATGGTTATCCCCAGTTTTTAGTAGGTTTAGACATTTATAAAAAATCGTCCTTGCATAATACAACGCGCTAGTGCTAAAATAGCGGTATATTCCCTGTAATGGGACTATATAAAATAAAAATAACAAGGAGAAATATGAGTACAAATACACTCAAGTCAATCGCTCAGCGTGGCTCGATGCTGTTTTTTGCTGTCGGCTTAGTAGTCGCAACAATTGCACCAGCAACAGTTTCCGCTGACGCATTGAATCCATTAACAGAGCGTTCGTTGCTTCTAACGAGCTCATCACCAGGCTGGCACGACAGTGACGGTTCTGGAAACTCAGAAGATGCCCCAGGCGTTCTAGTCGGAAGTGACGGAGAGCCACTTCCAGGACACTACGCTTTGCCAGGGTCGGGTCCTAACGGTAAGAAAACCGGACAGACTTTTAGCTTCCGTGTTAGTACGGACAGTCGTTCTGAAGCCGCAGGTGGCACAGGCCGAGCGATAAAGGCATTTACACTTCAGTACTGTACAACAGCAGCTGGTATATGTCTTGCGCCTGGTGACAACGAAGGTGGCACGGAGGGCGTTGCTCGTGGTGCCGACACCGATAGTACCAGCGACTTGAATGTTAACTACACTGGTGCAGTTGCTGGAACAGACTTCCAGATATTCATCGGTGATGATGAGGTATCTACTGGCTGGACAATGGCTACAGACAACGTAGAGACACCAATTGGTGGAAGTCAAACAGTAAATACAGGTAAAAATAACTTTATTCGACTTACTAATGCGACGGGTATTTCACCTGCATTTAATGATAAGATCCGAATAGTATTTAATGCTTCATCAACTAAGTATATTACTAACCCAGGCTCAGGCTCGTTCTTCGTTAAGATGAACACCTACGACAGCGAGAATGCAGCTCATCATGTTGATGCGCTAGACGGAACAGAAGTAACAACCGCACTAGTAGACTCCCACCTTATAGATGGTGGTGTAACTGTTGCAAACGTTATGACAACATCAATTCACATCACGACTAAGGTTCTGGAAACAATGGCCTTTTCAGTAGGTACAATTAACCCAGACACAACAATAAAGGCTAACCCGGCAGACCACGGTACTTGTGAGGCTATTACGACCGCAACAGGCAACCGTCTGCAGCTTGGTAACCCTATAGGTGAATACTCTCTAGAGACAACCAAAACTTGGGACGTTGAATCGTTCTGGCGACTATCCTCTAACTCCTCCGGTGGTGCAACTGTGTACTACTCTGGTGACACACTTCGCAACAGCGTTGGTGACTGGATAGAATCAATGGAGGCTAAGGGTGCTAGCGTTCAGGGAACTGAGCAGTTCGGTCTCGCCTTTATTGACCCATCTGCTGTTTCGACATCATTCCAGACGCAAGTTAACCTTGGAACACGTTGGAAAGTTCCGAATATCTCACCTTTGAACATGCATGCTGACTATGCTGATGGCAATGGATACATTAACGGTAAGGCTGATGACACAGAGAACGAAGACAAGGACGCTGCGCAGTTCAGGTTCCTAGTTAGTAGCTTGTCGTCACCTGTTGTTATTGCATCTAACAACGACCAGGTGCTATCTTGTGCAACCGGTAAGATGCGTTACATCGGTAACATCGGTGCAGATACACCAGCTGGTGTATACACAACCAAGATTAACTACTTGGCAGCTCCTCAATACTAAAAAGTTTTAACACTGATATAGTATAGGAATAATAACCAGCCTTTCGGGGCTGGTTATTTTTTAGTACAATAAGCGTATGAGAATAGTAAGCGACAAGGCCGTTAGGTTTCATGCCAGTCATTCAAATTGGCGGTTCTTGTGGTATGAGCAGCTATTGGTGATTGCTTTAGCATTGCTTCTTATAGTCCAGCCTGCCTCAGCCGCTATGCGTTTTCAAGAGCGAAGTCTTTTCATAAGAGACGTCACTCCAGCCGCAGTTACCGACTATACGGTGTCTTTTAAGTATATGAGCCTAGAGCCTGTAGCTTCGCTAGATATGTTGTTTTGTATAGACCCCATACCTCATCATGCTTGCGTTGCCCCTGAAGGGATCGATGCTTCTGGGGCTGTTCTAGCCGAACAAGCCGGAGAAGTGGGGTTTAGTATTCTATCTAAAACTTCGAACCATATAGTCTTAACTCGTAATTCAAAAACTATAGATACCGACGGCTCAACCTACAGGTTTGATAATATCGTAAACCCAGTGGACACAGATCAATCCTTTTCAATACGACTCAGGAGCCACTCAACGCCAGACGCTACGGGGCCTCAGATAGATTTCGGTTCAGTAAAGGGGCAGGTTACCAACGGCATAGTAATCGAGACTCAAGTGCCACCGATGCTCATATTTTGCTTAGCCGAGGAAGTTGGCGACAACTGCGAGACTACAAATGGTAATTTTTATACTAACATGGGCGAGCTTAACGATAAGGGTACGCTCACGGCTCAGTCGCAAATGGCAGTGGGGACTAATGCGTCGGCCGGGTATGTAATTACCGTAAATGGCACACCGCCTAGTGCGGGTACTTCGGTTATTGACCCAATAAGCACGCCAACCGAAAGTATTCCTGGTATTAATCAGTTTGGTATAAATCTGGCTGAGAATAACTCACCTGTAGTCGGTCATGACCCGCAGGGTGTTTGGACCAATGCGGTCGCAGCCAATGACTATGCAACAGCTGACATGTTTAAATTTGTTCCAGGTGATGTTGTTGCTTATTCGCCAAATGTCAGTTTAATGCGAAAATTTACGGTAAGTTATGTTCTTAACTCTAGTTATAACCTTAAACCTGGTGTTTATAGTACAACAATTACTTATATAGCTAGCGGTCGCTTTTAGTGATATAATACAGGTTATACTTAAATTAGGATAAAGTGAGGGTTTAAATAGTAATGAGACGCTTTAAAAGCATTATCGTGGCTTCGTTTGTTTTTGCTGTAGCAGCTATCTACAGTATAGGTGGGGCAATTGTGGAGGCGCAGTCATCGGCGTCGCTTAGCATAGCACCAAGGAAAGATTATGTAATTGAATCTGGAAATTCGGTTACGGACACCGTTTCTATCAGCAACATAGACAGCGAGAACGACCTAAATCTTAACATTAGGTTGGTTGACTTTACATATACTGACGATGGTGGCTCTCCTAAATTGTTGCTGGACGAAGACGAGCCAAACACCCCCTATTCTCTGAAGCCATTCGTGAAGCTTCCAGAGTCTATATCGATCGGTCCAGGCGGGAGAGGGTCTTTTGACGTTGAGATATCCATACCTGAAACACATAAAGCCGGTAGTTTTTATAGTGCCATAGTTTATTCTTCTGGTGCACCTGACGGAGGTAACGTCGGTCTTAGCGCCTCTGGTGTCACGCTTGCATTCGTTAATGTGCCTGGAGAGGTCGAAGAGAAGCTCACCCTTGAGAAATTCGGCGCTTACTATAAGGACGATTTTGTTACGTTTACAATAGACAAGCCTCAACAAATGGCTTACAGGCTCAAGAACGAAGGAAATGTCGCTCAAGCACCAGTCGGAAGCATTACTTTGAAGAATATGTTTGGACATAAAATCGACATAGCTAATGTTAACCCGAACAAGCAACTGGCCCTCATAGGGCAGACGAGGACATTCACTTCTTGTATAAAACTTCAGTCTGAAGAGGTAGATTTCCAAGGAAGAGCAACTAATACTAAGGCCTGTACTGAGCCTACTTTGTGGCCAGGTCTATACACTGCCCAGCTAGACGTCTTCTATGGACAGAACGGCAACCAGACACAAGAAGTAAACGGTTCGACATGGTTCGTATATCTGCCTATTTGGTTCTTGGTTACTCTGACTCTTGCTGTCGCTCTAATCGCTTATTTGGTCTACCGAATTGTTCGCACCGTTCGTGGCAAGAAGCGAAGTAATAAAGTTAAGAGCTTATAGTTTTAACGATTGCCCAATTTGGGGTACAATGGGTTTATAGATGGCGGGTGTATTGAGGAAAATATTTACAGGCTTCTTGATAGGAGCGACAGTAGTAGCCGTTTCGTTGGTGGCTAATGCGTCTGATGTTAATGCCCTTAACCCTCTTCCAACACCACCACCAGCTCCAGGTTCTTATGGTCTTGAGGCCGTTAAAAAGCAACCTGCACCGACTCAGGGGGCTACGGTATCAGTTCCAAGCGACGGACAGAGTTTTTCTACTTCTCCAATAACAGTAAGTGGTCTTTGTCCGGATGACCTTTTGGTACAGGTATATAACAACGACGTCATGGTCGGTTCTGTTATGTGCGAAAACGGTAGCTACAGCCTTGAGGTCGGACTGTTCGTCGGACTTAACGAAATAGTAGCCAAAGTTTATGATGAGTTAGGCCAAGAGGGTCCCGTTTCTAACACTAGGACCGTTAACTACGATAACTCTAATTTCTCAGCTTTTGGTGAGCTTATAACACTTACTAGCGCCTACGGACGTAGGTCAGCTTCTGTGAATAACGCTCTAGACTGGCCGCTACAACTAGCAGGCGGAAGTGGCCCTTACGCCTTTAGTATTGACTGGGGTGACGGGGAAGCTGCGCAGCTGCTAAGTCGCCCTATAGCAGGCACACTGGGTGTTTCTCACGTTTATAAGAAGGCCGGTATTTATAAGGTGAGCATAAGGGTTGTTGACTCTCAGGGTGTCAGCGCCTTTATGCAGGTAGTGGCTGTCTCTAGCGGTAAAGTAGACGACGGTGCTGTCGTTGACGACAAAGCCCTTGATGGTCTGGTTGTTAAAGATATCTTATGGTGGCCTGTAATAATTCTTCTTCTGCTCCTTCTGCCCACCTATTGGCTCGGTCGCAGAAGTCAGTTAGTTTCTTTGCGTAATAAGATGATAAAAGAGAGGGACCAGTACGAAGATAGACAAATAAGTGAGGAGTAAAATACTTGTAAGCACAAACGTAAACGTGATAAGATGAGTACATAATTAAGAGCTGTGAGGGATAAAAATATGGTTTCAAAGGAATCTTTGGGTAGTCGTGCGAGATATATGGTTTTTGCCATTGCATTTTTTGGTGCAGTAATATTACCGGCACTGACACCCGTTGTAGCTAGCGCTGCACAATTAACTCAGAGGTCGATTGCTTTAAGCAGTTCGTCTGCATCGGCAAAAGACGTCACATACAAAATTAATTTTAGTTCTACGGGCGCTGCAGGGGCTTTCGTTGTAGATTTCTGTCAGAATAGTCCAGTTGTTGGTCAGGCTTGTACCTCTCCAGCAGGGTTTGACGCTACAGATGTTGCAACGGAAACTTCAGGTTTCGCTGTTAATGCGATTGACTCAAATACCGTTAGGGTCGTGGCTGATATTGAAGCTAACGACACAATAGAGGTTGACCTAAAGGGCATAGACAACCCTACGAGTTCTGGTTCATTATATGCTCGTATAGTTACATACGACTTAGCTGCAAATGCTAGTGAGTACACGTCTGGATCTTTGGGCGAGGGCGTTGTTGACGACGGTGGTGCAGCGATATACATAAACAATACAGTCGGAGTTAGCGGTGCAGTTCTAGAAACTATCACATTCTGCGTTTCCGGCGAAGCTATATCTGCAGACTGCGGCGGAGTAGTTGATCCAGTCGTCACATTAGGCGAAACAGTCGGTGACACTAAGGCTCTTATCGCAACTGCACTTAGTCAAGGCTCAATATATACTCAGATATCTACAAACGCCGCTAGCGGTGCCGTAGTTAGTCTAAAGAGTAATGCACTAGGTTGTGGTGGTTTAATGAGAGCAGGTGCTCCAACAGCTTGTGACATATCTCCAGCCTTGAAAACTGGTGTTACAGCAGGTGAGGCTCGTTTCGGACTTAAGACGACTGACCCTGTAGATAGTGAAGGTGTCACCGCAGTAGGTACACTCCAGCCAGTTGTAGCTTCGGGCTATAACAAAAACTCATTCGTTTTGAACTGGATACTAGGCGACGCCACTGGCGTAACCAGTGTATTTGGCGACCCATTCCTAGACACCGCTGGTGCACCAGTCAACAACAAAAACATGCAGATAATATTCGGTGCCAGTGTTAGCAACAACACTCCAGCTGGTTCATACTCTGCAGACCTAAGTCTTATCGCAACAGGCAAATTCTAAGTAACACACTAAAATCGGAGGCAATCATGTTGCTAAAATCAGTAAGAAAGACAGATATTAGGGTGGTTATGGTGGCGGTTTTGGCCACACTAGGGCTAGCGTTGGGCATTGGTGCAGTTCAGCAGGTTAGTGCACAAACTGCAGCTAACACTCTTCAGGTGTCTCCTCTTAGGACAGACATTGAAGTAGCACCAGGCGAGACCGGAACGGTAAAAATTAGGGTTACAAACCCAGCTGATGAGGCTATCGTCATTAAGCCAGTCCAGAACGACTTTATAGCTGGTGACGAAAACGGAACACCAGCCATAATACTGGACGAGAATGAGTTCGCTCCTTCTCACAGCTTAAAGCGTTTTTTGGCGCCTATTGCTGAGGCTACTATAGAGCCAGGCGCAACTGCTACGGTAGAGGCTGTTATTAACGTACCAGCAGACGCCCAAGCCGGTGGTTACTTTGGTGCGGTTCGCTTTATACCTAGTTCCGCTGCAACCGGAGGTCAGGTTAACCTAAGCGCAAGCGTAGCATCTTTGATACTGCTAACTGTCTCTGGTGACCTAGTCGATAATATCGAGATAAAAGAGTTTAACATTGTCCAGGGCGACAAGTCTGGTGCGGCATTTTTCGAGCCTAAAGACCTCAAGCTAACAACTCTTATTGAGAACAAGGGTAACGTTCAGGCTGGTCCTTTTGGTAAAATATCTGTCAAGAGTGGCAATAGTGTAGTTTACGAGGCTGACTTTAATGCTAATGACCCTAAAGACGTTATCTTGCCAGATAGCTCTCGTCGCTGGGACGTTCCTCTCGAGAATATAGGCGCTTTTGGCGTATATACAGTTCTTGCTACCATAACCTATGGTAAGAGTAATCAAACTATCGAGATAGCAAAAACCTTCTGGGTAGTTCCACCGTACGTTATAGCTATAGCAGCGGCTATACTGCTTGCCTTAGTAGTTTGGGTTGTTTGGCTAGTATTCTTCAGAAATAAAAGAAAAAAGTTTCGTAAGAAGTAATCCTTATCGGAAGTAGAAAATAAAGCAGTTAAAAGCTGCTTTATTTTTTGAGGCTCTCTTCGATCAAGTCTCTGAGTTTTTCGCTATTGCCATTTACTGAAGCCTCTACCGGCTCACCATTGAAGAAGAAGCTTGGTGTACTGGTGGCATTTACTTTTTTGGCTAAAGCTATGTCAAATGAAATCTTGGACTTAACTTGCTCACTGGTCATGTCAGCTATGAACTTGTCTTTGTCTAGGTTTAGACTCTCTGCATAGCTAGTGAAGAGTTTTGTGCGTATGTCGCTACTAGCGGTTTGCCAGTCGCTGTGGCTTTGGTATAACTTGTCGTGCATTTCCCAGTATCTGCCCTGGAGTCCAGCGGATTCAGCCGCAGCGGCTGCCGCTCGAGCATGGTTGTGAGCTGCGAGAGGCAAGTTTCTGTATATGAATGTAATATCTTCTTCGTAATCTTCTACGATCTTCTTGACGACTGAGCTTGCACTGGCGCAGGACGGACACTGAAAGTCGCCATATTCAACGATTACTATGCTGGCGTCTTTTTGACCCCTAGAATGGTCGCTTATATTGCCGTTGTCGCTTGAAGCGCTTATAATTGAATTTTCGTTAACATTAGTTACGTCGATTGGTGGGTTATTGACTCGCACCCATACAATTAACCCTCCAAAAAGAACGATTACTGCAGCTATAAATATTATCCATTTTTTTGATTCCATACTTATAATTCTATCATTCTTTTATGTTTATTAAAAAATGCAGATAAAAGCTCTTGCCCCTCTGTTTGTGAATGTGTATTATAAAAGCATGAGCATATACAAATATGCCTATTCTTGACTGCGGTCCAAAAAATTGTTACTATAGATGATGTGTCCTGCGCCAAAGATAATTTTAAAGGTCGCAAGCGTGCAGGACTGTACGTAGTACAAGGAGTACAATCACATGCCAATAGCCATCGAGTTTGTGCCGTCTAGGCGCAAGAAGATAGCAGTTGATGTGGTGCCTGCCGAATGGCGAGGCTTTATTGCCTACTAAGTAGTGCATTAAAGCAATCAAACAAGAATTTAAAAACACCCCAAGGCACCGGGGTGTTTTTCTTTTACTCTATTGGTCTATTCGCCGAGTATTTCATCTAGGTATTTTTGAAGTGGCTCAAAATCACGATTTCCGAAACTGTTGTATATGTCGTCATCCAATTTCTTGCCGTTTATATAGAAAGCAGGTGTGGCCGATACGCCGTCTTTGTTGCCAAGAGACTTATCGAAAGTTATTTTCTTATTAACTTCGGTACTGGCTAGGTCACTTGTAAATTTGTCTATGTCTAGTCCGAGGTCTTCAGCGTAAGAGGTGAATAGGTCTGTCCTGCTATTGGCATCAAGCATTGACCAAGAAGACTGATTTTCAAACAATTTTGCGTGCATTTCCCAGTATTTACCCTGGAGTCCAGCAGCTTCAGCTGTTCCGGATGCGGCCCGAGAGTTAGTGAAAGACGGTATGTTGAAGTTTCGATAGACAAGCGCCACCTTTTCGGCATACTCGCCAGCCATGAATTCTTTAACTACTTTTGATATTTCTGCACAACCTCCACACTGGAAGTCGCCGTACTCAACAATTACGGCTTTAGAGTCGACGTTGCCTTTGGCGTGGTCAGCGATGCCACCACTGGCTTCACTCGCTGCCAAAACGCTACTCGTGTCGATAGCTGAAGTGTCTATTGATGGGTTTGTTGCACGGGTCCATACCACTAAACCACCAAAAAGGGCTACAACTACAACTACGAAAATTATCCAACTAGATTTGCTCATTAGTCCTCCTAAGTTTAGTCTTATTATAGCATAACCAAACTGTCAAAATAGAGTACAATAAGGATATGGACATACTGTTTATTTTGGCCGTATTGCTTGCTTGGGTTTTTTACATGCTTGCTTCTGCCGATCGTCCGCTTCCTTCAGAGAAAAGCCTCTTCGAACTTAAACGAGGCGCTGGGTCTAGAAACTCATACCGTCTTGCGATTGAAAGGGAAGAGCAGTTTAAAAACGTTTATTTTTTGCATCAGTTAGTTGTTGCCATTTTATTTGCTCTAGCTATAATATTAACTCTACTAACTTTTGAGTGGCTGTGGGGGATTATTTTTGTCGCTCTAGCCATATTAGTGACGAATATTATCTCTACGCAGAAGGTGGTGACGAACGCTTCAGCCTTCCTACTTAAGAAGGTTGAGCCTCTTTTTGTACGATTTTCTAAAAAATGGCCTAAACTTTTTGGGTATGTAGGGAAAGCAAGCATTCAAGACACCGACAGATATAGAAAAATACACTCAAAAGACGAGCTGATACGCTTACTGCATAGTTCACCAGAGGCCCTAACTGATACTGAGAAAAAGATTATCTCATCGTCGTTAGTTTTTTCGACAAAAAAGGTTAAGACTATCATGACACCAAGAAAAAAGATCAAATCTGTGCCTGTCGGAGAGTTCTTGGGACCTATAGCGTTAGACGAGCTTCATAATCTTGGGCATAGCAGGCTGCCAGTTATTGACGGTGACCTAGACCATATAGTTGGCATCTTGTATATTAGGGACCTGCTGTCGCTAGACGTCAAACATTCGGCTACGGCGGGTGAGTGTATGGAGAAAAAAGTTTATTACATAGACGAAAATGACACCTTAGATCAAGCGTTAGTCGTATTTTTAAAGGTCAAACATCATTTACTGGTGGTTACTAACAAAAATAGTGAAACAGTCGGTGTACTGTCGCTAGAGGACGTTATTGAGGAACTTATTGGTTATAAAATTGTTGACGAGGACGATCGCCTTTCATAGCAATAACAGGTATAATATAAGGGTATGAGTATCAAAAAATTAATTTTTGTTATAGTTGCTGGCGCTATTTCGCTCCTATTTTTGCAAGCTTCGTCGCCTGCTTCTGCGCAAGAGGCTACTCTTACAGATGACCAAGTATCGCTGATAAAAAGGAACTGTCAAAGCTCTAAAGTTACTCTTGAGCGACTTCATGCTAGTGACGCATTATTAAGGGTTAATCGTGGGCAAGTTTATGAGGCCCTGTCTACTAGGCTGATGGACAATTTCAACACTCGTCTTTCTAACAATAGGCTAGACAACAGGGCGATGGTTACAGTAACCGACAGCTACAAGACAACTCTTAACAACTTCCGAGCAAAGTATAAATTATATGAAGAGAGTTTGGCGTCAGCCATTAAGGTCGACTGCATAGCCGAGCCCCGTCATTTTCACGAATCTTTAGAAGATGCCAGGGAGAAGCGCAAAAAAATACACCAAGAGGTGGTAAAGTTGCACCGTTTAGTTGACGATTACCGAAATTCTATAGACGATTTTATGTTAAATTTTGACAGGAAGGCTAGTTAGAATGTCCGAACTTGAGGGTTTGCACGTTATCACAGCGTCCGAAGAAGAGCTGTCGTTTTGGGACAAGCACCGGCTTTCTTTGCTACTGATAATCGCCGTTATTGTTGCCATAACACTTACTACTGTTAGTGTTATTATCTATAGCGTTAGTGGGGCGGCACAGCTAGACCTTAGTCGGCCTGGCTATAAGTCTGTTTCAAGTCAGGTTGAAAAAGACTCCGGTGTTAGCGACTATAGTTCCATCGGTAACTTAGACGAAAAAACCATAAAAGAGTTTGTGGAACTATACGATGAGCAGTCTGAGAGAGTTAAGGCTGTTGACGCCTTTAACGGAGACCCTTTGAACCCAGAAATATTGCAGCTAGCTGAAGTTAGCCAAGACTAGCCTTTATTTTTTAAGCTGTTCTCTTGCCCATTTGTCGATGCTTCCGGCACCCATAAAAAGCACTAAGTTGCCTTCGCTAAGGTCTTTTTGGATATTCTCCCAGAGGCCGTCGCCAAGCTCGGCATAAGTTACATTTTGTTTATTGGTTAAGTTCTTTGTCAGGTCTTGAGGCGTTAGTACGACTTGGCCTTCTTTTTCACGGGCTAAATAAGTCGGTAGCCAGTATACTTTGTCGGCATCTTCAAATTGGCTGGTATACTCGTCTTTTATCATGTGTTGCCGTCTATTTTGATGCGGTTGGTAGACTAATGTTATTTTGTCCCCAATTTCTTTGGCCATAGCAAGAGTTGCGGTGATTTCAACGGGGTGGTGTCCGTAATCGCTATAGACGTTGTCTGACAGCCTCTCAAAACGTCTGTCTGTACCTGGAAAGGACTCGACAGCTCTTATAGCCTCAGATTCTGTTGCTAGCCCCAGTTCTTCTATGGCTTTTACAACCAAGGTAGCGTTTTTGCGATTATGCCTGCCAGGAAGATTTATATCTACCACATCGTCACTGGCGATTATTTGGGTCTTTTCCAGGCAGGTTTCGTCAATCGCCCTGACGTCTTCCTCCCAAGTGATAATTCGGTCACACTGTTTGGAATATTGTCTAAAAGCATCTACGTAGTCACTTTGAGCTGGGTAGGTGTCAGGGTGGTCATAGTCAAAAGAAGTAGTAATAGACAGGTAAGGGCTGAAATTAAGGAAATTTTTGTCGAACTCGTCGCATTCATAGATAAAGAAGTCGCTCTTGGGGTCGTAGGAGCCACTAGGACCGAAGGAGACGGTAGTTCCGATAGAATAACTGACTGGCACCCCAAGGGCCTTCAGGGCCCATACAAACATGCCTGTGGCGGTTGTTTTGCCGTGAGTTCCAGCTACAGCAATGAGTTTTAGGCCCTTTTTGCTAATTAGGTTGGACAAAAACTCGTCTCTTTTGCTGGTATGAATGCCCAATTCTCGGGCAACGACTAGCTCGGGGTGATCATAAGGTAAGGCAGAGGTGTAAACTAGCCAATCTATCGGGGACTCGTCGTGTATTTTTCGAAGAAAGTCACCATCTTGAGACAAGCTGATGGCTACCCCTTCTTTTGACAAGTCTTGAACTAAGGCGCTATCGGAAGAGTCCGAGCCAAAAATTCTATAACCAGCCCCTAAAGCTATCTGCGCTAGCGGCCCGATACCGACACCACCTATTCCTGAGAAGTATATGTTCATTATTTTATTATACCACTTGTATATAAGTGGCGGGTGTGGTGTAATAGATCTAAAGAGAAAAACATAAACATGATAGAAAATATATTAGACAGGTTATTCATGAGGCGCCATTTTTGGCGTCATGCTAGCTTTTCGGAGGTAGCGGAGCTTTATGCATCTCGTACCCTTCGTATGACAGCTCTTTATCTGGTTGGTGGTTTTCTGTCTATCTTCTTGTATAAAAATGGCTATGGCATTACTTCCATTGCTCTATTTTGGCTGACACTTAATCTATTTAGGGTAGTTATCTCATTGCCGCTGGCGAAGCTCGTTTCCATAATTGGCCCAAAAAGGTCAACATTTATATCTAACATCTCCTATATACCAGCCATGGTCGGTTTTGCCTTGCTTCCGACGTATGGCATCTGGATGCTTGCGCCGATAATATTCTTTGAGGCTATTTCAATTTCGTTATACTCTATAGCCTACAATGTTGGTTTTTCAAAGGTAAAAAGCCCTTCCAACGGGGGCAAAGAGCTAGCTTTTATGCATATAATGGAAAAACTGGCTTGTGGCTTAAGTCCAGTAGTGGGCGGTTTTTTGGCTCTGTGGTTTGGACCAGAGGTAGTATTGGTTATTTCTGGCGCTTTGTTCCTAGCGGCCGCTGTTCCGCTATTTAGGACCGGCGAGAAAGTTAAGCTCAGGAAACCACTTAATGTCCGTGCTTTACCGTGGAAGCTAATCAGGGGACATATAGTTCCGCATGCAATTTTTAGCTTTCAGGCTTATATCATAGGCACTGTCTGGGCCCTTTATGTTGCCGTTGTCGTAATCGGAGTTGGCACCGGAGACGAAGTTTACGCTGTAGTTGGCGTATTGTCGTCGGTTGTCCTATTTGTATCTCTCATAGCGGCTATTATTTATGGCAGGCTAGTAGACAACAAGAAGGGCAAAGAACTGATGCAGTTTTCAATTGTATTCTTGTCAATTTCGCACCTTTTCAGGGGTATTACATCTAGCGTCGTCGGTGTGGCCACGCTAAATGCCGGAACTGAAGCGGCCAATACTGGAGCCTCAATACCTTATGTCAGGGCGCTTTTTGATAATGCCGACAGATCAGGTAATCGAATAGCCTACTTTGGTATTACCGAGATGGTAAACGGTCTAGGCTCTACTTTTGCTTCGGCACTTCTTCTTGTGCTGGGCTTAGCGATGGGCGAGGCCGATGCTCTGAGGTCTATGTTCATAATCGCCTCTGGATTAACTTTGTTAATGCTAACTGCTCGATTCCCAATGTACAAAAAGTAGATATGCTATAATAAAGCCAAGTAAACGGGCGGGAAAAAGTGGCTGACAAGGGTCAATTAAAGAAGAATCTTAAAGGATTGCAACGTATTCACACGTGGCAACTTGTTGTTCTGCTTATAATTACCTCTTTTGTGTCAGCAACTTTCTTGCGTATCAATAACATAGGTATGGTTGAGCGCCGAGAGGCGGTTTATGTCGCCGATGAGTCAGGCGATCCAGAGGTTATAAAGCAACGACTCTATGACCTACAGGTTTATGTTAGTTCTCACATGAACGCTGACCTAGGAGGGGGCGTTCCGCTTCAATATAGTTACAACAGGGCGGTGGAAGAGTGGCAAGAGACGCAATACGGTAGCTCCAACCCCAATGGCAACGTTTTTGTCAAAGCTCAAGAAATATGTACGCCACGGTTTAGCTCTTGGTCGCCTGCCTACGTACAGTGCGTCAGTGACGAACTAGCTAAATTCCCTTCAGCCGAGGAAATGGTGTCGAACGAAAATAGACCCAAAAAAGAAATGTATGTTTATTCATTTTCTTCACCTCTATGGACTCCAGATTTCGCCGGCTGGTCGGTGCTGGTAAGTGTAATTATCGCTCTGTTAATAGTAACTAGGCTGGTTACTATCGGTATATTACACCTCGTATTGCGACAGCATTATAAGACAATATAGCAAATAGATATTGACAGCACCCCTATAAACACGATATGCTACCTCTGTATAGCACTAATAGGAGGGATAAATCCATCATGGCTTACAGTCACACAAACTCAAAGGGAGTTACTTACTACCTACACAGTACAGAAGTAACACTACGCGGTGGTAAAGAACAAACCATTTATTTCTTTGCAAAAGTCGCAAAGAACGCAAAAGGTACTCCAGTAGATCTTCCTGCTGATCGTATCGTCAAAGAGAACCCACGAAACGGTTTCCTAACTGTTTCTAAGAAGAAATAGTTTTTTATACAACATAAAAGCTATTGCGCCTTAAGCGGTTTGGTTCTATACTAAAGTCAAACAAACAGGTGCCGGAAAAGCTCCCATTCCCCGGGGGCTTTTCTTTTTGTGGATGGTTTTGGCGTTAAAAAATGCCTCCTGGCTGTTCCTGAGGCCCCTAGCTGAGGTTTTGACCCAAAAAGAGAATAACCCCAGTCAGACGAATCTGAGACTGGGGTTAAGCTCTTGGGTGGGCTGCAGAGCAAGGGCTACTGACGGCTTAGGCGCCGACAAGAGCGTTGGCGAGTGCCTTGATCTTGTCCGGGCGGAAGCCGGACCAGTGGTCATCGTTTGCAAAAACGACTGGAGCCTGCTGGTAACCAAGCTCCTTCACTTTGCGGAGCGCCTCTTCGTCGACCGAAATGTCGACGACGTCGTATTCGATGCCGAACTTGTTCATGTTGCGGTAGGTTGCGTCGCACTGAACGCAGTTGGGCTTCGAGTAAACGGTGATGGTCATTTTGGGACCTCTTCCATTATAGAGCGTTGCGACGGTTGCAGTTTGTCCAAGAGCAGATACACCCCTCGAGAGGAGTGCTTCCATTACGGAGACTACAACCCTCATGGTCGGTGAATCTGTGTATTATTGTATAATCTTGATTGTGGTTATGATAGTTAAATATGTACAAAAATGTAGTAAAGTACGCTACATATAGTGGATAACTTATCAAAAAACACCCATAAAAGGGTGAGTTAATGGTGGGGCTGGTAGGAATCGAACCTACTACCAAGTGGTTATGAGCCGCCTGCTCTAACCGATGAGCTACAGCCCCATGTCAATATATTGTATCACAAAATATGCTATAATAATGATGATTTATGAAAAAAATAAACATTCAAAAATTAATCTACGTCGCTCGAAAGAAATACTTCACTCTCAACCATATTGTTGTGGCGGTGGCTCTTTTAGTGGCCACTAGCTGGATGTGGGGCGCTCTAGACATGATGCAGCGCAACTATAGCCTACAGCGTGAGGTTGACACCCAAAAGCGCCAGCTACAGCTCGTAGAGCTCCAAAGAGACAGCTTGGCCCTGCAAAAAAGGTATTATCAGACTAGAGAATATCAAGAGCTGGTTGCTAGAGAATCTTTGGGGTTGGTCATGCCTGGCGAGAAGGTGTTAATCATACCAAAAAATCTTACAGAATCAGGGGCGGACAGCGACAGTCCCACTGGCGACTCTAATCAGTCGCAATCTCAGTCTATTCAGCCGGGCAATATGCAACAATGGTTTAACTTTTTGTTTGGCGGTAACTCGCAAAGTCTGAACAGCGAACCGTCCGACAAATAGCTTATGCTGGATTTTATTTTAGATATGTAGTAAAACTAAACTAGACTTTGTATTGGGTATAGGATCCCCGGTAACGGACTGTCTTAGTCTGGTGTCTTTCACAATTCAGCAAGAGGTGTGTGTCTTGTCTAGTAAAACTGTCGAAGGTCGGCATTTCGCTGGAGAAGTTCCCCTGTGGGACTATTTCAGCTCTGATGAAGCGTTCGCAAAGGGACTGGCGGCTATGCGTCGCAAAGTTGTCGGCGTATTCATTGCCGCGAGATGTCCGAGGACGGGGCGCTCCACCGGCAGGGATAACTACCTGATCGGAATCGAAGGTGAGATAAACCCGCTGGTGCGGTATGTCTGCGAAAGAATCACGACCGTAGAGCGTGTCTTTGGGTACAACGATCTCCCCGAGGAGATCTCTTCCCTGAACAAGAGTCAGCGGAAGAAGGTTCTCTGTCGAATTCACCAGGAGATGGTGAAAGAAGTATTGCTCGACATGCGCCGAAGCCACAACTTGTGGTACCAAGAAGGCGAGGGGATCTGGATGTTTACCAGCCAGGTCCGAGCAGAGGGTGGCCGATCCAGCAAGGAGCCCAAGCAGGCCTGGAGGGACAATAGAGCCTTCCACGGTCGACCTGGCGCACAGGGTCGTCGGAGAGCCAAAACTCTCCGGCAGGCTCCTGCGGTCTCCGTGGGCGGACATTCCGTTCGCCGCTAGCTCCAAAGGGGAGGCGCTGTTTGTCGGTGCAATTGCACTTGATGAACGGCGCCACCCTTGGAGCTTTTTCAATTTAAAGGGTATTTTATATTTTAAAACAAAAAAGACCTTCCAGTCTTTGAAAAGTCTTTCTTGGTAGCGGGGGTAGGATTTGAACCTACGACCTTGTGGTTATGAGCCACACGAGCTAACCGGGCTGCTCCACCCCGCGATACCTCCTCATTATAACACATGAGGAGGTATTTTTCAAGAGGTGATTTAACGCTAATTTAAGAATCTTCTAGTTTTTAGCGTGGTTCCAGGTCCAGTTTCGAACCTCTGGCATATCTTCACCATTCTCTTCGATGTAGTTTTTATGCTCAATAAGCTTTTTCTGCATCGTTTCGTAGAGGTTTTGAGCGGCTTCGCTCTCTAGCTCAGCCCGTTCGATCACATCCATAACAAGATGGAAGCGGTCGAGGTCGTTCATGACGGTCATGTCGAAGGCTGTTGTGATAGTACCTTCTTCTTTATAGCCACGAACGTGAACGTGTTGGTTCTTGCGTCGATAAATCAACCTGTGTACAAGCCATGGGTAACCGTGGAAGGCGAAAATAGTCGGCTTGTCCTTGGTGAAAATGGCGTCGTAGTCAATATCGCTAAGTCCATGTGGGTGGTCGGTGTCAGGTTGCAGGCGCATAAGGTCAACAATGTTGACAACACGAACCTTGAGGTCAGGCAAGTTATCTCTAAGTATTGAGGTAGCCGCCATTATTTCTAGGGTCGGTACGTCACCAGCGGCGACCATAACTACGTCTGGCTCTCCGCCACCATCGTTTGATGCCCAGTCCCAAACGCTTACGCCCTTGGTGCAGTGCTCAATTGCTTGATCCATGTTTAGCCATTGTGGAGACGGGTGTTTTCCGGTAACGACAAGGTTGATGTACCCACGACTGTCGAGACAGTGGTCCATGACGCTCAGCGAAGTGTTAGCATCTGGAGGTAAGTAGATACGAGCAACGTCTGCCTTCTTGTTGACAATGTGGTCAATGAAGCCTGGATCTTGATGAGTAAAGCCGTTGTGGTCTTGACGCCAAACGTGAGAGGTTAGCAGGTAGTTTAGCGATGGTAGCTTCTCTCTCCAAGGTAGTTCATCGGACATCTTCATCCACTTGGCGTGTTGGCTAACCATTGAGTCGATGATACGGATAAATGCCTCGTAGCTATGCATAATTCCGTGTCGACCAGTAAGCAGGTAGCCCTCTAGCCAGCCCTGAACTTGGTGTTCGCTGAGCATTGAGTCTACTACCATGCCATCTTGGGCTAGGAAATCGTCGGTGTCGAGGGTGCGAGCATTCCACTGCCTGTCGGTAGCTTCAAACACGGCGCCAATACGGTTAGAAAGCGTCTCGTCTGGTCCAAAAATACGGAAATTACGAGATTCGGCGTTCGCTTTGATAACATCACGTAGCCAAGGTCCAAGAGCCTGAGTGTTACCGGTATTTACGATGCTTGGGTAACTAACATCTACAGCGTAGTCACGGAAGTTTGGTAGGTTGAGTTTTCTAAATAACTTTCCGCCGTTAGTGTGGATATTTGCACCCATACGTCGTCCGCCAGCTGGTGCTAGCTCGGCTAGTTCTGGCTTAAGCCGACCATTGTCGTCAAACAGCTCTTCTGGCTTGTAGCTTCTGAGCCAGCTCTCGACAAGTGTAAGGTTCTCTGTCGTGTTGTCGTCAAGTGCGTAAGGTACTTGGTGTGAACGGAAAGAGTTTTCGTTAGGCTTGCCGTTTATTTCTTTTGGACCAGTCCAGCCTTTAGGCGATCGGAGGATTATCATTGGCCAGCGTGGGCGAACATTATTTCCATGCTCACGAGCCTGCGCCTGAATATTCTTAATATCCCTAATAACGGTATCGAGTATATCAGCCATACGAGCGTGCATATATTCAGGGTCTGAACCTTCTACGAAGTAAGGTGTCCATCCGTAACCACGGAATAGCTGTTCAAGTTCTTCGTGCTCGATTCGAGCCAAGACAGTTGGGTTACTGATTTTATAACCGTTAAGGTGAAGGATAGGCAAGACCACACCGTCAGTCTTAGGGTTTAGGAATTTGTTACCATGCCATGCAGTTGCAATTGGTCCAGTTTCTGCTTCACCGTCACCAACTACGCAAGCCGTAATAAGGTCAGGGTTGTCAAAGACTGCACCGAAAGCGTGGCTTAATGAGTAACCAAGCTCGCCACCTTCGTGCATCGATCCAGGAACCTGTGGAGACACGTGACTAGACAGACCACCAGGCCAAGAAAACTTACGAAATAGATTTCGCATACCTTCTTCATTTTGAGGCATATCTGGGTATATTTCGCTCCAGGTACCTTCAAGGTAGGTGTTCGTCATCAAAGCCGGTCCACCGTGACCAGGGCCTGAAATGTAAAACATATTTAGGTCGTGTTCTTTAATAACTCGGTTTAAGTGGACATATATAAAGTTCTGACCAGGTGTTGTACCCCAGTGGCCAAGAAGCATTTTCTTGATGTCACCCATTTCTAGCGGACGCTTAAGTAGGGGGTTATCCCTAAGATATATTTGCCCGACAGAAAGGTAGTTTGCTGCTCTCCAGTAGGCATCCATCTTGCGAAGCGTGTCTTGTGATACTGCTGTGTTGTTCATATTTCTCCTTATTCCATAACTTCTATAATTTGTTTTATTATGCTAACGTCTTCACGGGCTTGTATGGTGTGAACCCCGACTTTAGAGCTATCTGACGAAATTTGCCTTTGGCTTTCCTCATTGCGCTCTTCATTTAATTCAATTCCAACAAACTCTAAACCCGATAAAATACGTCTCCTTATTTCGGCCGATCTTTCACCGATTCCACCGCTAAAAATAATACTATCAACGCCACCAAGGGCCGCCATATATGCACCAATTTGTTTTTTAATCTTGTAGGTAAATAGCTCAATTGCTAAAGCAGCGTCGGGATTTGTCGATTGAGTCTGCAGTAAGGTATACATGTCAGCAGTCGTTCCAGAAACACCAAGCAACCCAGACTCGTGAGTGACCAGCTGAGCTATTTCTTCGCTACTCAAGCCTTTTTCCTGTAAGAAGGTAATTACTCCAGGCTCGATGTCACCAGTTCTGGTGCTCATCATGATTCCAGATACGGGAGTAAAGCCCATAGACATGTCGATTGGCTTGCCGTTCACTACAGCACAGACACTGGCGCCACTGCCCAAATGAGCCATAATTATGCGCCCGCTAGCAGCCTCTTGGCCTTCGTTTTTCTCGAAATCGTCTAGTAGGGACTGATAAGAAAGACCGTGGAAGCCGTACCTCTTCAGGTTGTACTTTTCGGCTATCTCTTTTTTGATTGGCAAGATTTGAGCAACCCTTGGTATGTCACGGAAAAATGCCGTGTCAAAGCAAACCACGTGCTTCGTCTCTGGGTAGGAGCTGGTAAAAGCTCGAATTGAGGCCAATGTCGCTGGCATATGATTAGGTGCTAGAGGGGTTATTGCCTCGAGGTGGTTTAGCACATCTTCATTTACAAGAGTAGCTTCCTTGAATTCGTCGCCACCATGGACAGCTCTATAGCCAATCGCTTTTATGTCTTCCGGAGATATAGAAAGGTCTTCGCTGAACCACTGTTTGATGATGTCCGCAGCGGCGTAGTGTGACTCAATAGGTACCCATTTAGTGTCTTCGCTACCAAACTTACCCTCGGGTATTAAGCAGGATTCTGATGTACCAATTCCCTCTATCGAGACAGACGTTTTTGGTATTTCTGGATTGTCATGGTCAAATACAGCCACTTTAAGACTGGAAGACCCAGCATTGATAGATAAGAAGGTCATTTTTTCACTCCGTTTATTATTAGTTTTTCAGCCGCAATGCGTATAGCTTCTGACCAGGTCAAAAAGGCATGTGGTGTTTCTGCCAGCTGGGAAATTGTCAGCCTGTTCTTAACCGCCAAGCCGATCTCCTGAATTAATTCGCTGGCGTGAGGCCCAACAATCGCACCGCCTAGAACTGTTCCCTTTGGGCCAGCCAAAATTTTCACGAAACCGTCACTTTGGTTGGTAGCATTGCTTATTGCTGTCGCTGAAATCTCCACGGTTGCCCACTTAGCTGGTATTTCTTGCTTTTTGGCGCTCTTTTCATTTAGACCAACTTGAGCTACCTCTGGCGAAGATAGTACGACACTGGGCATAGCGCCATAATCAACTCGGACCTTGTCTTTAGCTGTCAAATTATAGGCAACAGCACGGCCCTCAATGAGGGTGGCGTGAGTTTCTGCCGAATTGCCAGTTACAGTGCCGATGGCATATATATGCTTGACGTTAGTCCGGAGGTTAGAATTTACTTTTATGCCAGATTCCGTGTATTTTACGGTGCTATTTTCTAGTCCAATGTCAGTGTTCGGTAGTGTCGCACCAGCTACTAGTATTTCGTCTGTCCTAATGTTCTTAGTTGCTCCGCCTCTAGACAGTGAAATGACTTTCTGGCGACCATCTTTAACTACGGCAAGTGGCTTTGCTCCCGTAAGGGTTGTGATGCCGTAATTCTTATCAAGGGACGATGCTAGATGCAAGCCGACCTCTTTGTCGAATTCTGGCAATATATGCCTTCCAGGCTCGATAATGGTTACTTTTGAACCGAAAATGCTCATAAGTTGGGCAATTTCTATGGCTTGCTTACCACTTCCAAATATAGTTAAGCTTTTCGGTGGTCTCAAAGTTTCAAGAATAGTTCTATGGGTGTGATAGCCGGCTTCTTCCAGGCCTTGAATTTTTGGTATCTCCCAGTCTGAGCCAGTTGCGACTATGAAGTACTTCGCCGACAGATGGCGACGGTTGACAGTTATTTCGTGAGGCGTCAAAAAGTGGGCCTTACCCTGAAAAGTAGCGATACCTTGTTTGGTGTAGTAGCTTCTGTTGTCGGCAACACCGGTGCGTTTGACAACAAGGTCTTTCCAAGCTCGAATGGTGGGGTAGTTGTAACTAAGAGTCGTTGACCTTACGCCAAGTTTCCCACCTCTTTTAGCCTCATCGTAAACTTTGGCGGAATGTAATAGGGTAGCTAGCGGTATGTCACCCCAGTTGGGTGAGTCACCGCCAAAAGTATCTTGCTCAATGATAGCAACTTTCCAGCCTTTTTTAGCCATAATAGACGATGCCACGCTTCCGCCAGCACCACTGCCTATGACTATTAAATCGTAGTCAAAAAAAAGATTCTTCGGAGTTTTCATCAGAGGATATTCTCCTGCTGATTATAGAGGTACCCAGCATCGCCATGATAATGATCAAGGCTCTTGCTAGCAACCCGACGGATGTCCTTACTGGTAACTTCCGGCCGATTTTTTAGCCATTCGACAACATCTACTACCACACGGTCAGCTATAACTTCTGCTTGTCCAGGGGTAGCGCCAGCACCAATACATGTGGCAGTAACGCTTCTTCGTAGTTTATCCTCTTGAAAAAGTTCAGCCTGACGTTTTCCGCCACGCTTAATAATGTAAGTCCCACCCGCTATCATCCTATACGGCCCCCGACGCCTCGGCTAAAACCATCGACACATAAATAAACACAGATACAACAATTAGTGCGCTGCCAGCGGTGAACTGTAGGAACTTCTTATTAGCTTCTCGCCACCTCTGCACTTTACTGATAGATTTACCGCCACCAATCACCGACCAAGCTATCAGTAAGCCCATCAGTGATATTAAGGTGTAAACCAAAAGAGTGAGTATTTGGAGTGACTGAGGGAGCTCAATTGCTACCAGCGCCGCAATAGCAACGGTTGGGATGACGAATATTATCTCTGATATGACCGATACCATGCCTAGGCTGAATGCCTCGACGCTGCTTTTGGTCTGTTTACTTCGCTCAGCTAAATGCCTAGCGAAAGCTCGAGGTATCCAAAGGCTAGTGCCATCGTTACTTCGTCTATAATAAAATAACCAAATAGCAACACCAATACCTAGACCAATTCCGCAGGTGATAGCCCAAACCATCAAAGGCGTTGTGCTGTGTATAAGGTTTTGAGCGATAAGTATAGCCATCGAAAGTAGCAACATGGTCATCAAACCAGCGCCTAGTACATAGCTGGATATTAATCGAGAAGTCTTCTTCTTGGAAATTCTTGCACCCAGTTTGTGTGTGCCAAGAAGGGTCAGAACACTTACGCTAAGCTGAAAGCTTGCGTGTACAAGGGCAACTACCCCTATGATTGCCAGTGACGTAAATATGTTCATTTTGTGTATTTGTCCTGCTTCATTTATACCATAAGCTTGTCCCCGTCGTCAAAGGTAAACATAAGAGTTATTGGCTGACTATTGACTTTTTATTAAGTTTGTGCTAATATAAGACTATCAACCAACAAAAACAAAAAAGGACAATAGAAAAAATGGAAAAAACTGACAATATCAACATTGAGCCTGTAACCATCAGCGACGTCTTGGGCTTAGCTAGCTGGAATAGGCCTCGAACCGACGAAGAGTTGCGTAGCTTCGTATCTCGTCGAGAATCGATCTTAGGAGTCTAATAGAGAAATTACACAAAAAAGAGGTCTTTGACGAGAGACCTCTTTTTCTTTTTGATAA
>CAZSTN010000003.1:0-3252 GCA_964609915.1 uncultured Candidatus Saccharibacteria bacterium
AATCAAATCTAGACCTATTATGCGTACGTCTTTAGGTAGAAGCGGTATTAGCTGGCCCCAGTATTTAGCTGAATTACCAATTCCATGCAATAAGACTATCGTCTGCTTAGGTTTCTTCGGTGAACGAAACTTCGTGACATGTAGTAAGTATGGAAATTTTAAAAAACCATGAACTATGGCGTCTTGAGCTTTACGTAAATTCACTTAAAACACCTTCTTCACCAAGAACATTAGTCATAGCGACACTGCCGAGTTTTTCGCCAGCTCGGCGCGTTGAGTCTCTGAAATCCCATAACAATTTCTGGTATTCCTCGGGTGCAATAAAGGGCCCGTTAAGTACTAGAAGCTCGTAAGCCGACTCGCTTGGCCAGGTAGTGTAGTGCCGTAATAACTGTCGTAGCTCCCGCCTATTCTCATTCTGAATACGTCGCACTTCGGCAATACTACTCTTTCTTATATCTTCTTCGAAATCCGCAAACAGCATTTCATCTTTTTCGGCTTGACTGATATCTTTTTTCGGTTTCATTTTTTCCTTCAGCTGTTGCTGTAAAGACATGAGGTGCTTCTTAGAAGCGGAGCTATTTAGTCTATGCTCGAAGATATGATTTGCTCTAATAGCCAACCACTCTGAATAGGTTTGCTGCATAATCTCCTGCTCTTCGGGTGGCAATGTCCATAGCGCAGCACCACGCTCAAACTCGAGATACCTCATGTAAAGTTCTCCGGCCCGTCCTAGTTGCACACCCGCCTCGTATGGTATGTGTTTCGCAAACACAAACTGCCGAATGTCGTTAGGAAGTTTAGCAAACAATAAACCGTCTTTGACTATACCTGACTTCGCCTCTACGCCGTCTTCACTCCGTAAAAAGCCGTCTTCATCATGCCATTTACCGTTCTCGAGCCCCCAGCAATAATACTCGACCACAGCCATCGCCTGACGCTCAATAGGGGGAGTCGTGTGAGTATTTTCCTCAACTTGGATACGTAATATATCTTCAATCGACACAACGGAGTGAAGCTTGGACCTAATTGGATAGGCCTCAGTCAAACGACCCTCCTCTTCCAGCTCAACAATCGCCTGCTGTCGGCTATGTCCTGCACATAAAAGATAGTAATAATCGTCATTTGCGAGATCGTCAAATTCTTCAATAGACCTATCGGACGACCATACTCTATTAGTAAATGCGATGTATTCTTCCATCAGCTGTCTGTCAACTCGGGCAACATCGAGCTGATTGAGAAGACCGCTTGTCAATATGCTTTCCTTCAGATCATCAAGAGCCCGATTCTTGCCCGGGCGAACTTGACTGAGGACAACTATCTCGTCAGAATAAAGTCCTACGGTCTCAAAATCACCGTGGACATAATTTGGATTACGAACCAACTCAGCACGTCGGTCCGCACGTAATTCACTGGCTACCTCATGGGTATCCACCACTCTGTCTAATAATTCTGTCATTCTTTTTATTGTCGCAAGAGCTAGCTTCAATTGCAAGTGCGAATCAAAGCTACGGTCAACCAGTACTGCATGGACAACTGGGGTGTCTGGGCGGCTACTCCGGTCTCGAGCGACCCGTACTCCTGGAAGTGCCAGGGATACTAGGAACAAGGGCCACGGACTAGGTCTTGCTATTGCAAAAAGCCTGACAGATAGCATTGGCGCTCGACTGGACGTAACACAGGAAAATGGTGTTATTACGTTTATAGTGTCCTTGTAGACGTGTTAGGTGAGCTATTGCAAATAAAAATAACGACCACAAGGTCGTTGTTTTTATTTGGCTGGGATGGAGGGATTCGAACCCCCGAATGCCAGGACCAAAACCTGGTGCCTTACCGCTTGGCCACATCCCATTACATCGAAGTATTGTACATCATTTTGTGGCTTTTCTCAAGCCTGTGGGCCACAAGCCCCAAGACGCCCAGGCAACCATAACGATAGCTCCAAGCGTAGCAAAAACTAGCCATGGTCCAGAAATTACATCTAGATAGTAAAATGCCGAATCTCTGGCTGGCGCAACCCCGCCGTAAACAATCAGAATCGACAAGATAAACCAGAAAAAGGTCGTTAGCCAACTAAAGAACATACTGAGCCACCTAAATGCCACCGATAAAGGCATCCTTAGCAAGAATGGCAACGAAAACACCGCAAAAACAGCTGCGAGGCTAGCGATAACAAGCCCCGGCAAAAAACTGAAAAACGGAATTGAAGACATAAATACAACAAAATCTTCAAAAAAGAATAATTGCACCACGGAAACGACCGCAATTAGCCCAGCGCAAACTGTTGCTATCTGTTTCGATAGCTCTGTTTTTGGCCTAGGGGCGTTGGTGACTTTTGCAAAACTAGCCATTAAGACAATTATATCACTCATTTCCTAAAAATTATGCTTGCGCTTTTCTCGAAGAAATAGTAAAGTAGCTACAAGCGAAAGTTACAAAAATAAAAACACAATAAAAAAACTGTAGCGTATCGCTCTACGATATCCACCACAACAAAAAAGAGCCGCCTCTAAATGGGGCGGTTCGCTCTTTTTGAAAATTTTACTGACTATTAGACTTTAAAGAATTTTCTCGTCGCCACTTCTCTATTTCGGCATGATGACCGCTCAGCAAAACATCTGGCACTTTCATACCCCGAAATTCGGCAGGTTTGGTATATTGTGGAAACTCTAGCGTCTCACCATCGGAAAAACTTTCAATAGCAGCGCTTTCGGCACCACCCAGAACGCCAGGTATCAGACGCACAATACTGTCGATAATAGTCAGGGCTGGTAACTCACCTCCAGTTAGCACATAGTCGCCAACGCTAATCTGCTCATCAACCAGGCTAATAATGCGTTCGTCGTAACCCTCGTAACGCCCGCAAATGAAGATGTAGCCCAAACCTGAGTTAGACCACTCTTTAGCGGTTGACTGCTTCCAGCGAGCTCCACGTGGCGTCATAAGCACCACCTTAGCCGTCGGATCGCTCTCTTTAGCCTTCTCTACGGCCGCAAACAATGGCTCCGGCTTCAAAAGCATGCCATCACCGCCACCATAAGGAGTGTCATCAACCTGACTGCGGGGTCCGATGCCAAACTCACGCAAATTTACTGCCTCAAATGAAACTATGCCCTCTTTTTGGGCCTTCCACATCATTGAGCTATTTAGCACACCTTCCAGCATCTCTGGAAAAAGAGTTATAATTTGAAACTTTCTCATCTGTTAACAGTATACAGCTTATTGACTTTTTTGTAAATGTGTGCTATAATT
>CAZSTN010000003.1:3352-15488 GCA_964609915.1 uncultured Candidatus Saccharibacteria bacterium
AGCAACGCCAACCAAAAAACCCAGCAAATACTGGGTTTTTTAACATATAAGGCTCTCAACTCTTATAAAGTTGCTCGCATAGAGCTTTTTGTTCTCGCAGTTGAAGTTTTCGCTTCGAACTGTTTATGATTATATATCAAGATCGTCTAGTTCTGCAAGCTCTTGACGGGTCTTTTTTGTGTAGTCGGACTCGTTGTCCACAGGCTCATCTGTTGAACTTTCCACAACCACTTCAGAAACCGGCTCGCTAGCAGACTCGCTGACGGAGTCACTAGAAGAAATAACTTCACCAGTTCGGCCATCGTTGTTGACGATCTTCAGGTTATACCTAGCGTCATTTTTAGTACCTAATGCTCGAAGTAGTGTCCTGAGACTCTGGGCAGTAACTCCCCTTTTGCCAATAACTCTACCGAGGTCGTCAGGGTTGACTGTTAGTGTCAACAAGACTCCTTTTTCGTCGATAGTTCGCTCAACAGCGACATCGTCGGGGTAACCTACTACTGATTTTACGATATATTCTATAAACTGTTGGTCAATGGTCGACATGTGGCCCTCCTTCGGTCGCTTTTGTCCTATTATCGTATTTTAATTGTACCATAAGCACAAGCAAGTAAAGAAGAATCTCTCCAAAATAGAGAGATTCTAATAATTAACAGACGATAAACTATTTCGTAGATTCAGCAGCTTCTTCAGCTGGAGCTTCGACAGGCGCCTCTGCAGCCTCTTCGACTACCTCGGGAGCAACTTCGGGAACTACCTCAGGAGCAACCTCTTCTTTTGGCTGGTTACGGCGAAGTTTTTCAGGGTTACGAATAGCCTTGCTTTTTTCAACCTTGCCATCATTAACCCATTTTGGAAGCTTAACACCAGCTTCTTTAAGGATTTTAACAACCCTAGAAGTTGGCTGAGCACCGTTATTAAGGTACTTTTGAGCTAAGTCAACCTTCACTGAGGCTTGCTTGGTGTGTGGGTTATAACTACCAACATAAGCAACAACACGACCACTAGATGGGTGTCGTTGAGACTCTTGAACTGCTAAACGGTAAGTTGGGTACTTGGCGCGTCCCAGGCGTTGCAAACGGATTGCGAGCATAAAAACAATTTCCTTCTTTTGAACTTAGTTATATTATATATTCAATTCTGATTTATGATACACTATTTCGCCTCTAGAGTCAATCAGTTACTGCGAGAGTATTTCTGCAGAGCTTTTTTGGCTGCCTCTTGCTGAGCTACCTGCTTACTTGGACCGACACCCTGAGAAACCAACTTTTCGCCAGCATAAACACCAATGGTGAAGACCTTGTCGTGATCTGGACCAACTTCGTCTAGCACTACATAACGAGGTGTTACACCGTCAATACGTTGCATAGCCTCCTGCAGGTGTGACTTAGAGTCTCGCCACGAGCCTTCCTCTAAAATTGAATCTAGTTTAAAGATTATATTTTCTTGAATAAATTTTTCGGCCGTTTCGTAGCCTTTGTCCAAATAAATAGCCCCGACAACAGCCTCAAAAGCGTTGGCCAGTATCTGCAAACGAGCCCGTTCAGAACCCTGTTTTTCACCCTTACTCATGCGAATAAGAGGTTCGTAGCCTAGCCTTTGTCCAGCCTCGCCGATACTTTCTGTCCGAACTAGCGCTGCTCGCCAAGAGGTCAGAACACCCTCGGCTTCATTATAATTATTGTATAGGTAGTCTGTTACCACCAATTCAAGAACGGCATCACCCAAAAATTCAAGTCTTTCATTGTGCTCATGAACGCTTTTACGATGTTCATTAACGTATGAACGATGCGTCAAAGCTGTCACGAGTAATTCAATATTTTCAAACTCAAACCCGATTTTTTGCTGTGCAAACTCTTGATACGGTGCGATTTGCATTCCGCTCATTTATAGCCCCTCCTGTCTTATCCGCTTCATAGCTAGAAGCATTAATTTACCGATGTCTTCATACTCGATGACGTCCAGTGCCTCGTTAAACGAAAACCACTTTATACCATTCATCCACTCCTCTTTTTGAATGGCGTTGGTGTCACCCTTAGCCCGCACTAAATAGATTTGCGTTGTCATTAGCACCAGCTTGTCGATACGACGATAACGAAAATGAATTTTACCGAGCCAGCCAAGCATATCGACATTTTTCAGACCTGCCTCTTCGCCTATCTCACGGCGGGCAGCCTGAGAAGCGGATTCGCCCTCTTCTATATGGCCCTTCGGTATCGTCCAGCGATCTTTGGCGTCCTGAATAAGCAAAATCTCTACGCCCTTCTCGCCATGCCGAAAAACAATACCGCCAGCCGTTGGCTCACGAACTATTTCTTGGATTGAAGGTTTTTTGCGTACAAAATAATTTTTGAATTTATCAAACTGTGGTGCTGACATCTTTTTCGGCTCCCTCTACAAGGGTGCGATACGCCGTTCCGAGAACGCCGTTCACAAACTTGCTTGAGTTATCCGAACCAAACGCTTTAGCAAGCTCGACAGCTTCATTTATGACAACTTTTGGTGGTACCGACTCGCCCTGTCGGGTAAGCTCAAATACTCCAAGCCTCAATATATTGCGGTCTATACGGGCGATCTGTTCAATTGGCCAGTCTGGTGCTATAGGCTGTATCTTGGAGTCGAGTTCATCTCGCTCGGCCAATACGCCGTCTACTAAAATTTTTACAAAATCTACATCGTCAATAGCAGCGTCATACCTTTCGATATTACGATTCATAATGTCCGCAGCGTTAGCGTTTTCGTCTTCCGACTGAACACGAAGTTCATATTCATACAGAGTTTGAAGTGCTACGATGCGACCGAGATGACGATTAGATGCCATAATGCGTTGATTCTCTTATATTTATTGTAAATTTAACAATAGCCCTAACGACTATTTTGCTAGTGCTTTACCGGTCTCACGACGGGTTGTGCGAGCTTTAACTGGTGAAGTTGCGTTCACTCGACGAGCTAACGTCAGACGCAAATGGCTCCTACGTAGACCCGTCTTCCGTGGGCTACTCTGTTTCTTTGGTTGTGCCATTAAAAAGTACTCCTTTTAGGTATTTATAAAACTTACCTCTAATTATACTATTTATTGACTATTTACTCAAGTAAACTATGCTTTTTTATTTTTTTGTGTTATAAATAAACTAAAGCATAAAGGAAACAAAAAATGAGCGAAACACCAATCTTACCAGAAGAGAATGAATTTGACCCTAGTGAAGGCAACCCTTTCGTCAATCGAGTACCCGAAAATGAAGGTGACGATTTTGACCAGGCGATCAGAATAGCCAACAGTCATTCAGCAGACACCGAAAGTGTAGGCACCGACAATGTAGACACTGACAATGTCATACCCGAAGCCGCTGGGGCAGCCAAAAAACTGCTATTCGATGATTTCGGTGACAGCTCGCTACCAGAATCATCTAAAGAAAAAGACAAGAAGAGCAATACCAATAAAAAACAATTAGCTCGCAGAGGAATAGGAGCGACTGCGGCTGCGGCCCTTACACTTGGCGGAGTGATAGGCGTAGAGAAGTTGCGAGACGTCGAAACCGTTGCCGAGACTACGTTTACAGTCCAGCCAGGAGGTACGGTCATTGAAGGTGTCCAAGAGGTCCTACCCGACCTACTCGGTCAAGTAGACAGAGACCTTGGTGACTTAGACGGTGGCGGAATAATTTTCGAAGCAGAGAGAGCTCAAGAAAATAACGGTGGTGTCACCAAGCCTGGCGACCAATTTACTGTCGAACTAAAGGAAAACGGTTTCGAAAGACTTTGGGTAGAAATATCTCCGTACGAGGCCTCTTCGGATCCAACCGAAGTGCCAGAGAGTTCTCTAGACCAATAGCACTAACGCACTAACCCATTACCTTGTGGGCTTGGCGCTAGTTTTAAACAACCACGCTGACCAGCTTGCCTGGTACGTAAATAACTTTCTTCGGCTCGCTTGTCACAAAGCGGGCCACGTTTTCATGTTCAAGAGCTAATTTCTTAATTTCTTCAGGGTCGGCATCTGCATCAACCGTGATTTCGCCACGCAATTTGCCGTTAACTTGAACACCAATACTTAAGGTGTCCTCGGCAATCAGAGTGTCATCCCATTCTGGCCAATTATCACGATGAATAGTGCTTTCATAGCCCAGCTCCTGCCAAAGCTCTTCGGTAATATGCGGAGCAAATGGTGCCAAGACCTGCAATAAACTCTCAATTGCATACCGCCAAGCGTTATTTCTTGAGATATCGTCGTTTTTAAGCTTATAATATGCGTTTACGGCCTCCATCATAGAGGCGACGGCGGTGTTAAATTTGTCATCTTCTATGTCTTTGGTGACCTTTTTGGAAAGTTTGTGAGCCACAGCTAGAACTTCTTTAGAATCTTCAGTCGCAGGGCGGTCGGTTGTAATATATTCTTGCACTAAATTCCAAACTCGATTTAAGAATCGGTATGTGCCAGGTACGCCCCGGGTGTCCCAAGGTGCATCAATATCGTAAGGAGCGATGAACATCTCGTAAAGTCGCAAAGAGTCAGCACCGTAGCCACTATCCATTATTTCGAGTGGGTCGATGACATTGCCCTTACTCTTGCTCATCTTCTCACCACCTGGCGCCATGATATATGCGTTGTACATCATACGCTTAAACGGCTCAGGCGTTGGAACGAGGCCAAGTTTATAGAAAAATCGCATCCAGAAACGAGAGTAGAGCAAATGAGCCACGGCATGATCGGCGCCGTTGTAATAATCGGTTGGTTGCCAATAGTTAGCAGCCTCAGGGCTCCAAGCTTGCTCTGTGTTAAAGGGGTCGATATAGCGCAAGAAATACCAACTGCTGCAAGCATAGCCGTCCAGGGTGTCGGTCTCTCGGTGGCCTTCCTGCCAACCATCACCACTCGGCCTACCGCTAGAAAAAGGCACCGTCTCGCCCGTTTCAGTATTCACCCAAACATGCACCCAGTCTTCGACAGTCGAAAGCACCGAAGTTTCACCACCTCTAGGTTTAAAGTCCTCAACCTCTGGCAAAACAACTGGAAGCTGATTCTCGGGTACTATAAATGTCTCGCCGTTCTTTAAATGTATAACAGGTATCGGCGCACCCCAATAGCGCTGACGACTTATTAACCAGTCGTGCATACGATAAGTCGTTTTGAGCTTACCAACGCCTTCTTGCTCTAACCAAGCAACCACCTGTTCACGGGCATCTTCGCTACGCACATCGTTAAAAGCTCCGCTGTTTACCAGAATACCTTCACCGGTATACGGCCCGCTCTGCTTGTCGCCTTCGGGTTTCTCGACAACTTGAACTATCGGCAAGTCAAACTTCTCAGCAAACTCATAATCACGCTCATCGTGGGCCGGTACTGACATAACCGCCCCTGTGCCGTAAGCTCCTAAGACATAGTCTGCTACCCAAATAGGCATTTTCTCCCCAGTTGCCGGATTGATCGCATAGCTTCCGGTAAACACACCGGTTTTTTCTCGGGATTCGTTCATACGCTCAACCTCAGACTGGCGAGTGGCATTTTCTATGTAAGCCTTAACCGCCTCTTTGGCGTTATCGTCGACAAGTGACAAGGCTAAGTTATGTTCTGGCGCCAAAACTAAGAACGTTGCTCCAAAAAGCGTATCGGGTCGAGTAGAAAAAACCGAAATAGTTTCATCACGCCCAACAATTCCAAAATTAATTTCTGCACCAACCGACTTCCCTATCCAATTTTTTTGCATAGTTTTGACCATTTCGGTCCAATCCAGAGCGTCAGTAGCCTCCAGCATTTCGTCAGCATAAGCTGTGATCTTAAAGAACCATTGTCTTAAGCTCTTCTTGGTGACCAAATTTCCACAACGCCAGCACCTTCCAGCCTCAACCTGCTCATTAGCAAGCACCGTCTGGTCAGTTTCGCACCACCACTGTGGGCTTTCTTTCTGGTAAGCAAGATCGTGTTCATATAACTTCGTAAATATCCATTGAGTCCATTTGTAGTACTCTGGGTCAGCAGTGCTAATCTCTTTAGTCCAGTCATAACCATAGCCCAGTCGCTTAAGTTGTTTGATGAAGTTCTCTTTAGCCTCGTCATGAGCCGCTCGAGGAGTTTTACCAACCTTAATGGCATAGTTTTCAACAGGTAGCCCAAAACTATCCCAACCAATCGGATTGTAAGCGTTGTAGCCCTGCTGTCTCTTTGCCCTGACTTTTATGTCGCTAAACTGAAAAGTTCGTCCGTGTCCGATATGAATACCAGCACCAGTAATGCCAGGCAACATACTAAAGCCGAGATACTTCGGTCGTGAGCGGTCATCAAGATCAACGACGTAAGTTTTGTCGTCTTCCCATTTTTTTTGCCACTTCTGTTCTATCTCGGTCGGATTATAACGCTTCATAACAGATAGATTATAACAGATTATTCGCCTGGTGTCAGGGTGTCAAAAAATTCTTGCTTAGTTTTCATCCAGCTTTCCGACTGACGAACCAGTTGCTCGTCGTCATCGGCCGAATGAAGAGACATCTTAACTGCCTCCTCTAGAAATACTCCCGCTTGCGAGCCTTTAAACAACACTACGGTTCCAGGTTCTAACAATTTATTAACATAGGCACCAGCACTTAACGGGCTTTTAAAACTTACCGTATGACAGCCTCGCTTGCTTGACTCTGGAGCAATGTACAGGGCCGCCTCTTCACCGACCGTCACTACGTGATTGATCTCCACAGGGTCACAAAGCAACCCTAGGTTGGCATGTTCAATGGCCGATGAACCCTCACCGAGTTCATTCATAGTACCTAGCACTGCAATTCTTTGCGGAGCATTAAACGAATATAGTGTTTGCAAAGCCGATTTCGCCGCCAGTGGACTAGAGTTATAAGAATCGTCAATAATAACAGACCCGTTTATGCCTCGAAGAATGTTCATGCGACCAGGTATGGCCTTAATCTTGGAAAGCCCTCTAGCTATTTCGTCAGGCCCCAGGCCGAGTTTTACCGCCACCGTTCCAGCAGCTACCGCAGTTCTGACGCTATGCTCACCGGCCAAGGAAAGTTTCGCCCTGACTGGTTGTTCAAACTCTGGGGCTATAAACGAACCTGTATAACCCTCACCCTGAACGAAATCGTTAAATTCATACCTATATTCAGCCAATTCAGTGCTACCATAAGTGTTGATATTCTCGTTTTCTATATACTTAGCATAAGAACCGTCGATGTCGTCACGATTTATAATAGCCAATTTACTGTAGTTCACGACTGATAACTCTTCCTGAGCAACAGTGTCCATGTCACCGAAATATTCCATGTGTTCTGGCGAAACGGCTGTCACTACAGCTATGTCTGGCTTTAGGTATTCACCAAAAGCCGGTATTTGACCGATTCTGTCGGTACCAAGCTCCTGAATTATAACGTCGACGTCTAGCGGTCGTCGAATACGCTTCCGAGCAGCCCTAAAGACACTTTGCCACTGCCAGAAACTCTTAACGTTCTCTGGGTAAACAAGTCCCAAAATAGCCACTGGCGCACTGAGCTCAGAGTTATGATTGCCCTCATGAAGACGAACCCTGTACCTTTCGTTCAGAACAGTAGCAATGGCATTCTTGGTCGTAGTTTTACCGACGCTTCCAGCAACTACCACCAATCGAACATCTGGGTGCTTTTTGAAATATTTCTTAACGTAACTCTGTAATTTTCTATTTATATATGACTTAAACATTAGAACTATTATATCAAGATATGGCAATAAAAGAAGCTCCTAGGCTCAGCCCGAAGCTTCTTGCTGGTGCGCGCCCACCCGGGGCGCTCTTTTTTGGTGGATTTTTGTTTTCGTCCGCGAATGGAGAAGCCCCATTGCGCATCAGCATAGCCCTATTATGACACCTCGAGGTAAAAACACAAGCTTTTTAACTAACTAACTTCAAGAATTCAGCCTCGTTTATAACCTTTACTCCGTTTTGTTCAGCTTTTTTCAATTTGCTAGAACCGACTTTCTCGCCAGCAACTAAAAGTGTTGTATCTTTTGCAACACTTTTCTGGAAAACACCGCCCCTTAGTTGAATTAGCTCAGCCGCTTCGTCTCGGCCCATAGATTGAAGCGAGCCAGTGACGACTATCTTCTTTCCAGCTAAGTCTTGTCTGGCCGCCTTGACATAGACTGGCCTCACTCCTGATGAGTAGAGTTTTTCAAGTAATTGTTGATTATCTTCATCAGCGAACCAAGCAATAATTGACTCGGCTACAACTTTACCAACTCCGTCAACTAGCTGTAAATCATCTAGACCAGCTTCAGCCAAGGCCTCTAGTGATTCAAACTTATTAGCCAAGTCTATAGCTGTCTGCGAGCCAACGTGTCGGATCCCAAGCGCTAATATAAACCGAGCTAGCGACGGACTCTTCTTAGATTGTATGGCGTTGACGAGCTTTTCGGCCGAAATAGCAGCAAAACGATCTAACTCAACCAAGTCTTCGGCTTCCAGGCTGTAAATATCGGCAATATCTTTAACTAAACCAGCATCAACTAAAGCCACGACATTTTTTTCACCCAAAGTGTCGATATCAAGGGCCTGCTTGCTGGCATAGTATTCTACGGAGCGTTTTAATATCAAGTCGCTGTCAGAACCTTTTACCCTGTAAACTGCGTCCTTATCTTGTCGCTCAAACTCAAGCTCTGGATACTGCTCTTTCAAGGCTTGCTCATAATCAAAAGACTTTGAATTAGCTGGCCTTAGCTCTAAAACTACACTTTCAACCTGCGGAATTATATCACCAGCCTTAAATATAATAACCGTATCACCGATTCGAATGTCCTTACGAGCAATCTCATCAGCGTTATGCAAGCTAGCATGCTTAACAATCGTGCCGGCAATTTGTGTTGGCGCAAAAACTGCCACAGGAGTTGCCGCGCCAGTCCGCCCAATACTTATGACGATATCTTTTACTGTCGTCGTTGCTTGTTCGGCCGGATATTTATAAGCGACAGCGCCTCGAGGTTGCTTGCCAACAACACCTAGGTCAGCAAAAAGCTGACGATCGTCAATTTTAACCACTAGCCCATCAGTATTAAAAGGTAGCTTCTGACGATCATGTTGCCACTTTTCGATAAAATCTTCAACTTCTTTAACGCCGTGGAGCTTTTCAGCCTGCTGGCTGCAACGCAAGCCCAGAGCGCTTAGGGCCTGGTAAGCGAAACTATTGTGCGAAACGTCCGAAGGGTTTTCGGTCAATATATCGTAAGCAATAAAAGTTAGTGGGCGCTTAGCAACTAGCTTTGGGTCAAGCTGACGAATTGTACCGGCGGCTAAATTACGAGGATTAGCAAACTCCGCCTCGCCTTTTTGCTTTTGCAATTCATTAAGCCTCTCGAAGGCCTTTTTCAAGATAACTATCTCGCCCCGAATCTCGGTCCTACCCTCCAAAAAGTTTTCAAAACCCTTAGTTTTCTGAAGTCTCAAAGGAACACTCTTGATAGTTCGCACATTAGCCGTGACATCTTCGCCGACAAAGCTATCACCTCTAGTAACAGCTTGCTCCAAAAGACCGTCGACGTAGACCAACGAACAAGCTAAACCGTCCATTTTTATATCAGCAAAAAAATCTTTTACAGGCCTGGTCGCTAATTTAGTTACCCTCTCTAACCAGGCGTCGACATCGGCAATACTAAAAACATCGTTTAAGCTTAACATCCTAGTGCGATGCTCGACCTTCTGAAAACCGTCTAGAAGCTGGCCACCGACTCTTTGAGTTGGACTGTCGGGAAGAATCAGCTCTGGGTGCAGTGACTCTATCTCTTTTAGTTCACCCATTAAACTGTCGTACACCGAATCGTCAACCGAAGGATTGTCTAGTACGTGATATTCGTAGCTATACTTATTCAAGAGATTCTTAAGTTCGGCTAATCGAGCGCTTAACTCTTTTTTAGTTTTCATTTTTAGCGTCCTCGTCAACAACTTTTCTGTATAACAAATAGATATACGACGAAAGCCAAACTAGCGCAAATGATGTCAAAACCAAAACGAAAAATGGCACCAACGGTAGCCAATCTATGGCGGCCCATATTTTCTTAAGCCACATATCAAATAATATAATTACGATTAAAATAAAGGCCCAAGCAATAACCGTCAGCAAAAAGCCCCAAAGGATTCTAAGAACGAACTTCAAACGCCGACCGACCATCATGTCACCAGCAATAGACAGAGCCTTGAACGGATATGTCCCTGGAAGCGTGACAATAACGAGAGCAAAAAATGAGCTGACCGACCAATAAACAGAGATTAGTGTTAGCGCCAAAAAAGCTATCCAAAATAACATTGCTTCGACACCACCCTCGATCAACCCCGAGTTAGTAGCAGCAGTAAACCCAACCGCCGCTAACGACAAAGGCAGTAGCTGTATGAAAAATACCAACACGATAACAAGCGTCGAAACTAATGGAGCGCCAGCATTGTAAAGACCATCCCTTAGATTAACTTTTTTGTTGGCTAATAGGTTCCTGAGTAGCCAAACTGTTACCAGCCAGCCAAAAACTACGATTAAAATACTAAATACTAGCTGAACCTCTGTAACCTCTGAGCCAAATCCGACAGTAGATATCGTCATCAGCACAACACCTGCCTGAGTTAAAGTGCTAATTTCGCCAACAGAAGCATCCTCGCCGATTTCTTTCAAAAAGTCTAACAAAGATGAATAAGTACTTTGCGAACCAATACCGACCAAAACAACGTAAAGAACCAGCAAAACCAAGGTGAGAGGCATCAACTGCTTCTTGTAGGACCAGACTGTTTTTCCTACATGAGCAGTCAGGGAAAAATGACCGGGAAGATTAAGTGGTCGAACATAGTCACGGCGACGGGTCAATCGAAGAGAACGATGTGGCCGCTTGGACATAAACTTCTTGACTCTGCCACGCAAAATGGCAAAGGGTTTGGCAATATTAGCAGTGAGCTTAGAACGTTTGGCCATGCTCTCGCAGCCTCTTTATACGGTCTTCAAGGGGAGGGTGCGAGCTAAACATGTTTGAGATTAAATTCTTCTTTAATGGATTACTAATAAACAAGTGAGCGGCAGCCGAGTTTTGCATCTTCATAGGCTGACCGTAGTCTTTAAGTTTTTGTAATGCGCTGGCAAGACCGTCAGAATCTCTTGTGGTTATAACGCCAGTTGCATCAGCGAGATACTCCCGCTGTCGACTAACGGCCATCTGAACTATTATAGCCACTATCGGCGCTAAGATAACAACCGCTAAGCCAAAAAGATATACAAACGGATGGACGTTGCTTTGTCGATTATCGCCAAAGAACAAAGCCCTTACTATTATGTCAGAAAGTAAGCCTATAGCACTGGCTAGGCCGAAGGCTATCATGCTAACACGAATATCATAATTTTGGACGTGTCCCATCTCATGAGCCATGACAGCCTCAAGCTCACGGTCGTCCATAATCTCTAGAAGACCCGTGGTAGCACCAACTATAGCATGCTTAGGGTCACGACCCGTAGCGAACGCATTAGGTGCGGGGTCGTTTATTATATAAACTTTTGGCATAGGGGCGCCCAAAGTTATAGAAAGATTTTCAACAACCCTATACAGCCTAGGGTTGTCTCTTTTTTGAATCTCCTTGGCTCCAGTCATCGAAACCGCCAATTTACCAGCGATAAAATACTGAATAATAGCATAGAGAAGCGCACTAATAACAACCCAGTAAGCTATTGAAGGCTCGCCATAAAAGTAGCTAACTGTCCAACCAATCGCAGCTATAATCGCAACGAACACCGCCATTATAATGACGGTGTTTCGTTTATTATTAGCTATAGCTCCATACATCCGAAGAGTTACCCTAGAAGCTTACGTCCACGGGCTTTTCAGCGGCAGCAGCTTCAGCTTCGCCTAGTTCAAAGAACTCTCGAGACTTGAAATTAAAGATGTTAGCTATGATATTACTTGGGAACTGCTCAATTTTAGTATTAAGCTCGGTAACGCCGGAGTTGTAAAAACGCCTTGCACCCTGAATTTTGTCTTCAGTATCAACAAGTTCTTGCTGAAGTTCAGAGAAATTCTGGTTAGCTTTTAGGTCTGGGTAAGCTTCGGCAACAGCGAACAAGGACTTCAAAGCACCTTCAAACTGATTTTCAGCAGCGACAGTCTCTTTAAAAGGATAGAGATCCACAATTACCAAATCTATAG
>CAZSTN010000003.1:15498-17465 GCA_964609915.1 uncultured Candidatus Saccharibacteria bacterium
AGCCTCGGTAACCTCTTGGAAAACGCCTTGCTCGTGAGCGGCGTAACCCTTAACGGTCTCGACAAGATTAGGTATTAAGTCGACTCGACGCTTAAGCTGAACAGTTATGTCGCTCCAGGCGTTTTCAACTCGAACCTTAAGTTTAACAAGACTGTTATATATGCTGATAACAACAACTAGCAATACAACTGCTATAATGCCAATAATGATTGCGGTTTCCATTGTGTAATTCCCTCTATTTACTTATATATACTCATTATAGCAAAAAATCGGCAAGTTTGTCGAGATTTTTTACGTATTTTGGTGCGCGGAGCGGGAATTGAACCCGCACGACCTTTCGGCCAAGAGATTTTAAGTCTCTCGTGTCTACCGATTCCACCACCCGCGCGTGGAAATTGCATGGAGGCACCTACGGGTAACGCTCCCGTCTACACGGTTTTGCAGACCGTTGCCTAACTTCTCGGCCAAGGCGCCATGCCATACCTACACATTATACCGAAATTTAAGGATTTTTTCATTTTATTTAGGTAAAATAGATATATGAACGATAAAAATCTAGAAAAACCCTTAGAAACGACAACAAACAATCATTGGAAAAAGGCTTTCTTGGGCCTGTTAGTGGCCTCACTACTGGTCCTGACGGTCGGTTCGAGCATCGGTCTAGGCTGGTGGCTATCAAAGAACCAAGACGCATCTTATTCAATCATCTCCTCTGAAGAAGACGGAAACACAAAAGTAACCGAGGAAGAAGCTTCTATAGCCTCGGTAGCCGATAAAGTCGCACCAAGCGTCGTGTCGGTTGTGACGTCCAGTCAAGTAACTACCTTCTTTGGAAGCACCAGTAGCGAAGGTGCTGGCACGGGCATTATAGTTAGCGAAAGTGGCTACGTAATGACAAATAACCACGTTATCGAGGACGTTTCAAAAGTTTCAGTCATTGACCATCAGGGCAACCTTTTTGAGAATGTTAAAATCATCGGTCGAGACCCGCTAAACGACGTGGCCTTCTTGAAGATAACGTCTGACAATAAGTTCACACCAGCAGTCATAGGCGACAGCTCAACACTAAGGGTTGGGCAACAAGTGGTAGCTATCGGTAACGCTCTCGGCCGATACCAAAACACTGTTACCAGTGGCATACTGTCTGGCACAGGCCGACCAGTTGTAGCCTCAGACGGAAGAGGCTCTTCAGAGTCACTATCAGACTTACTGCAAACTGACGCTTCGATTAACTCGGGAAACTCTGGTGGACCGTTACTTAACACCTCAGGGCAAGTTATCGGTATAAATACAGCCGTAGCTAGTGATGCCAACGGCATTGGGTTTGCCATACCGATAAACTCCACCAAAGGCATACTCGCCGAGGTGTTAGCCACTGGTGTAGCCACAAGAGCCTACATTGGAGTTAACTACATCGACATAACTCCAGAGCTAGCTAGACAATACGATCTATCTGTCAACCAAGGAGCCTACATCTACAACCAAAGCAGCGAAGCGGTATTAAAGGGCGGTCCAGCCGACAAAGCTGGCGTTAAAAATGGCGATGTAATCCAAAAAGTAAACGACCGTACTGTCGGCAAGAATGGTGGCTTCTCGAGCCTAATAGGGCAATATCGCCCTGGAGAAAAAGTTACTCTAACTATACTGAGAGATGGCTCAACAATTACGAAGGAAGTCACGCTAGACGCCTACTCCGACTAATCCCCTCGTGCTATAATAATTTGTAAGTAATGGAGACAAATAATGACAGTTGAAACGCCTAAAAAAGATGTTCCTAAAAACGAAAAGCTCGACAAAATTAAGCTAGCTTTTATGTACACGTTAATAGCAGGTTTGGTAGCCTCGGCGATTATTTCGGTTATCGCTATTCTGGTTGGCGACTTTAATTCAGCTCTGCAAAAAGGCTTCGGCACGATATTCACCTTCTTGGCGCACAGCTTGGTGATCTTCGGCTTAATATGGTCAGA
>CAZSTN010000003.1:17565-31486 GCA_964609915.1 uncultured Candidatus Saccharibacteria bacterium
GTCTGGGCATTAGTTTTAACACCATGGGTATTTAAAATAGTAGCCAACTTTGACCCTCTCTACTTTAGGGTTGTTGGCGCACTTACAATCATGGCCTCGACCTTGTTCATGGTAACCGCAATAACTAGAGCGATTGCACTTTCTAGTAATCCCAAACTAAAAGCGACAAAACCGGCTGACGAGCCACTACCTGGTGGCCTACTCGCCTACTATATCGTTTTAGGAATTTTTATAGTTATCGTTTGGCTTGGTGGCATGGTGTCCTTGATTGTCGACAGCGCTCAGCGTGAATACAGAGACGTCCAGCGTTACGAACAAGAATACAAAGTCAAACCTCGGTCTAATTATAGGTAGTTGGACAGTTCGCGCCTCAATAGCTGTGCGTTGACGGCTACGATAACAGTAGACAACGACATCAGAACCGCACCAACAGCTGGCGATAGCAATATGCCTGAGCCATACAGCACGCCGGCAGCCAATGGAATTGCAAAAACGTTATAGCCAGTAGCCCAAATTAGGTTTTGAGTCATTTTCCGATAGGTTGCTTTAGAAAAATGGATCAGTCGCATCACATCTCTTGGGTCACTTTTGACTAAGATGATGTCTGCCGATTTAATAGCAACATCCGTGCCAGCACCGATAGCCAAGCTAATGTCAGCTTTAGCAAGAGCAGGAGCGTCGTTAACACCATCGCCGACAAAGGCCACTTTATTGCCTTTTTCTTGTAATTCCTTAACCTTATTAGCTTTATCTTCTGGTCGCACCTCGGCAAAATAATGATCTAACCCAAGTTGTTCTGCAACATACGTCGCAACGTCCTGGCTGTCGCCCGTTACCATAGCTGTTTTAATACCCTCGGCTTTGAGCGAAGCAATGGCCTGCTTTGACTGCTCTCGAACGACATCAGCTAAAGCAATTGCTCCAATCACTAGCTGGTCGTCTTTAATGAGATAGACCTCGGTCTTACCGTCTTTGGCCGCCTTCTTTGTATATTGTTCAATCTCATCGGGAACTTTAAGATTATTCTCTTTGATATAACGATAGCTAGCCGCAACATAGTCGTCATTGACGTGCAACCTACCTTTTACACCCAACCCGGGTAGAGCGGTAAAGTTGTCAACTTTATCTAATTGAATCTGTTTTTTATGTGCTTCACTGACAATACCCTTACCGACAATATGCTCACTATTTTGCTCAAGACTCGCCGTCAGACGCAAAATGTCTTCTTCTGTGTAGCCTTTAGTCGCCCAAATATCCGTCACGCCGTGTTCACCTTTTGTAAGGGTACCTGTTTTGTCAAAAAGCACCCAATCCAGCTTACGAGCCGCTTCAAGCGCCGAACGCTTACGAACCAATAATCCATTTCGAGCTGATATTGCAGTAGATATAGACACAACCAGCGGTATCGCCAGACCAAGTGCATGCGGACAGGCGATGATCAGAACTGTGGCTAATCGCTCTAAGGCAAACGATGCATCCTTTGTAACCAGCCAGTAGATAAACGTTGCGACACCAGTAGCAATAGCGACGATAGTCAATACGAAGGCTGCTTTATCGGCAAGTACCTGCACGTTAGACTTCGAGTTTTGAGCTTCAGCTACGAGACGCATAATGCCAGCCAGGGCTGTGTCTTCGCCAAGTTTCGTTATCTTTACCGTCAGCGAACCCTCTTGGTTTATCGTACCTGCAATAACCTCATCTTTTACGGTTTTTTCTACCGGCTTACTTTCACCAGTTATAACGGCCTCGTTTACAGATGAATTTCCCTCAATAATTACACCGTCGGCAGGTACGCTTGAGCCGGGACGTATTAATACCAAGTCACCAACCTTTAATTCACTAACGAGAACCTGCTTCGGTTTACCATCTACCAGCTTTTCGGCCTTATCTGGTAGGAGTTTAGATATTTCATCAATAGCACTTTCGGCCTTAGCAACAGATGCCATCTCCAGCCAATGCCCAAGTAGCATAACGGTTACTAGGGTCGCTAGCTCCCAAAAGAACCCCTCGCCATCCAGCCAAAACTGCGTCGCTACGCTATATGCATACGCCGTAATTATCGCCAGACTGATTAGAGTCATCATACCTGGCAATTTGGCCTTTAGCTCAGACCACGCACCCTTGAGAAATACCATGCCGCCGTACAAAAATATAACCGTACTAAACACGAACGGCACATACTGCGAACCTGGGAATGTTGGTGGTATAAAATTCAGCCAGTGTTGTGTCATTTCAGAATAAACTAGCACCGGTATAGTTAATATGAGGCTGAGCCAGAACTTGTCCTTGAACATCGCTACGGAATGTCCAGCGTGCTTATCGTTTTCTTGGTGATGCGAGTGTTGGTGATGGTCGTGATGGTGGTGATGATGCGAATGGTCCATCGTGCTATTTACCTCTTACGTTAGATAGCTCATACAGACTCAGTAGCTCTTCAATCGCTTGCTCCTTGGATTCTTCTGAGCTGGAGCTAAATTTTTCTTTGACATGAGTACGCACATGGTTTTCGAGTATCAACTTGTTTAGCGAACCAATAGACTTTTGAATAGCGAGACTCTGCGTAAGTATATCTACGCAGTAATCCTCATTTTCGATCATCTTTTGCACGCCCCGCATTTGGCCTTCAAGTATTTTGGCTCGATGCAATGCTCGTTGTTTTATATCTTCTATCATACTTCCATGATATACCCCTAGGGGGTACTATGCAAGTTTTGGGGTCATTAAAATAGAAAGCCTCACTAACTAAATAATAAAGTACTCTATGAATAAAACCACTAACTATAAAGCGAGTCAACATGGATATAACGGTTATCGGAAGAGGAAATGTGGCTAAGGGTACTGTACAAAAAGAAAACGCCCACTGGGCGTTTTTGATTCAACATTTGGTGCGGGTACAGGGACTCTAACCCTGGACCTCTTCCATGGCAAGGAAGCGCTCTAACAGCTGAGCTACACCCGCATACTGTAAATGTTCTGGTGGCTCCTCCCAGACTCGAACTGGGGACACAAGGCTCTTCAGGCCTCTGCTCTACCAACTGAGCTAAAGAGCCACACCATGAACTCATATTATTTTACTAGAGAGACGGCTTAATTTCAATAGCCTACTCTGAAGCACTAGTTCTTATTCAACCCACTACCGATATTACGTACCGCATCTATCAGTTCGATAGGAAATAGCATAGTCGTCTTTTGGCTGGGCTCGGTGCTGATACGCTCAATTGTGTTAAGAGTACGTAAATTCAAAGCGCCTGGTGTACCGGAAATTATAGCAGCTGCAGCGGCTAAAGTTTCAGCAGCTGCCCTCTCGCCCTCGGCGTTAATGATGTTACTACGACGTTCACGCTCGGCCTCAGCTTGTTTAGCCATGGCTCGCTTCATGTCCGAAGGGAGCTCGATGTTTTGAATCTTAACATTCTCAACATCTATGCCCCACTGGTCGGTTTGACGGTCGACTATCTCTTTGATCTTCAGTGAAACCTCTTCCCTTTTGGCTAGCAGGTCATCAAGCTCAAAATTACCCGTTACGTCACGCAGGGCGGCTTGAGCAAATTGACTAGTTGCATAAACATAGTTAGTAGTTTCAAGAACTGCTTTCTCTGGGTCCATTACCCGGAAGTAGACAATGGCGTCGACACCCGCAGTAACGTTATCTTTGGTAATAATTTCCTGCTTTGGAACATCGATGGGTGTTGAGCGCATGTCAACACGAGTCATCTGCTGAAAAATTGGTACAATAACTGTTAGTCCTGGGCCCCTAACGCCAGTAAAACGACCTAGAGTTAGGACAACTCCACGCTGATATTGGTTAACGACCTTAAGCCCGCTCAGTACAAAAAGCGCTATTACGGTGACTGTAAATATAATAAAATACACGACTTCACTCTCCTTATCTATGTTTCTATAGTAACATAAGTATATGATCAATCGAGTACCATTAGCTGAAAAAATGCGCCCAAAGAAGCTTGAAGAGGTTGTTGGACAATCGCACTTATTGGCTGACGGTGAAATTATTAAACAAATAATTAAGAACCGTGAACCAGTTAGTTTGATCTTGTGGGGACCCCCAGGAAGCGGTAAGACCACACTAGCGAGAATTATCGCTAAAGAGGTCGAGGCCGAGTTCGTAGAGCTCTCAGCAGTCACCAGTGGCAAGAAAGATGTAGAGAAGGTCGTCGAACATGCCCGCCAAAACTGGAACCTGCAATTAAGAACAATTTTATTTGTCGACGAAATCCACCGTTTCAATAAAGCTCAGCAAGATGCTTTTTTGCCCCATGTCGAGTCGGGACTAATAACACTAATTGGTGCTACGACTGAAAACCCAAGTTTTGAAATTATTAGCCCACTGCTAAGCCGTAGTCGTGTCTTGGTTTTGGAGCCGCTCAGCAAAGAAGAGATTAAGAAAATAGTTACTCGTGCCATACCTAGCGACTTGAAGAAAAAGGTTTTAGACGAAGCTATCGACTACATTGCCGAACTCTCGGGTGGCGATGCTCGAGTTGCTCTAGGAAACCTTGAGCTGGCTCTGTCGATTGGCGGTAGTAAGAAAATCGATACCGAAACCGTCAAAGTAGCTGCCCAGAAACGTCTACCTGGGTACGACAAGAAGGGCGACATGCACTACAATGTCATTAGTGCTTTCATTAAAAGTATGCGTGGTAGCGATGTTGATGCTACGCTTTATTACCTTGCTCGTATGCTAGATGCTGGCGAGGACCCTAAGTTTATTGCTCGCCGCATGATTATCTTCGCTTCTGAGGACATCGGCCTAGCTGGCAACGGCGCTTTGAGCCTGGCGACAAGCGCCTTCGATGCTGTAAACAAGGTTGGCATGCCTGAAGCCTCGTATATCCTCTTCCACGCCGCTACAGCCTTAGCTAAGAGCGCTAAGTCACGTCAGACAACCGACGCCATGCATCGCTTCCAGGACATTGCCAAGAAGTTTCCCGACTCACCCGTTCCGTTACATATCCGCAACGCTCCGACAAAGCTCATGGGCGACCTTGGTTACGGCAAAGACTACAAATGGGAAGCAGATTTTAAACACGAAAAAGGGTTTTTACCAGAAGATGTCGAAAAGTACTTAAGGAGGTCTTAAAAATGTATAAAAAGTTAGTTTTAAAAAACCTATTAGCTACACTGCGCGCGGCCGAGGGTTCAAAAATGTGGCAAAATTTATACCTGAGCGACAAAAATGGCGTTGAGTTTGACGCTGTTGGTGGCGGTGAGCATTCTTGCGCCCTGTTTGCCTCAAGCATACTAGCAGCGTTTGGGCTAATAGACGCCTCGCACGCAACAGTTAAAACTACTGTAATAAAACTTCAAGAAGCAGGTTGGGTGAAAATATCTACCCCACGAGCTGGAGCAGTTGTCGAATATCCAGAAAGAAACGGACACCCTCACATTGGCTTTGTTATCGGGGAAAATGAAGTCATAAGCAACAATTCAGAATTAAAAGTTCCAAAAACTCACCAATTAACAATGAATGACGGTCGCCAGCCAATAGCATTTTGGTGGCACGAGCAACTAACTACTTAGCGGCTCTTTTGCGCTGATTAGGGTCAAGGTGTCGTTTGCGTAAACGCAGACTCTTTGGAGTGACCTCGAGAAGCTCGTCGTCTTCGATAAAGTCTATAGACTGCTCAAGACTAAGGTCGGTAAACGGAGTCAACTGAATTGTTCCATCGCTTGATGAGCTACGCATGTTAGTAAGTTGCTTGCCTCGGCAAACATTAATGTCTAGGTCGCCAGAACGGTTATAGAGTCCAACAACCATACCCTGATAGACCTCGGTGCCTGGACCAACGAACAGCTCACCTCTAGCGGCCGCTGCATCTAGAGCATAAGCGGTCGTCGTGCCAGCTTCGTGGGCGACCAATGCACCGTTTCGGAGTTGCTGAAGCTTTGGCCCGAGTGGCTCGTACCCGTGTGGCAGGCTATTCATAATAACTGTACCTTTGGTAGCGGTAAGCAAAATATTGCGAAGACCTATCATTGCTCGTGTAGGAATTAGGTAAGTCGCTCGAGTCATGCCTCCGCTAGTCTGCTCCTGCTTTATAGCAGTTGCCCGACGAGCCCCAATCTCCTGACTAACCGCACCTAAAAACTCTGGAGAAACTTCAATCAAAAGCTCTTCAATAGGCTCTTTAGTGACACCATCTTCTTCAATTGTGACGACTTGCGGACGGCCAACCTCAAATTCAAAGTCTTCACGTCGCATGGTCTCGATAAGAACAGACAAGTGCAGTTCGCCTCGTCCAGAAACAACGAAACCTATACCCTCTTCCCTAACCCTAAGCGCAACATTAGTCTCTAGCTCTTTTTTAAGGCGGTCGCCAATTTGTCGACTAGTGTTGTATTTAGCCTCTCGGCCCTTCAGTGGACTAGTGTTTGGCCCCATATACATACTAATTGTTGGTGCCTCTATTTCAATAACCGGCAACGCTTCGGGGTTGTCTTTATCGGCAATAGTTTCGCCGATTCGAGCATCGTCTATACCCGTAATAGCGATAATGTCACCGGCACCAGCCACCTCAACCTCTTCACGATCAAGACCACGGTAACTAAATATTTTGTCAGCTTTAGCTGGAGCTACTGTACCGTCACGTTTGATTAAAACAATCGGCTGAGATCTCTTCAGGGAGCCTTGATTTATGCGGCCAATGGCATATTTACCAAGAAAGTTGTCGTAAGCCAAAGAAGTAATAAGCATTTGAAAGGGTTTTTGGCTATCAACAACCGGCGCTGGAATATCATTTATAATGGCTTCAAAAATAGGCGTCAGGTCGGCATCTTCAGACATGTCTTCGGGTAACGAAGCCCAGGCTTTACCCTCACGGCCAATGGCATAATAAACTGGATACTGTAATTGGCTATCGTCAACGGCTAGCTCTAAGAATAAATCAGAAACTTCGTCCTCAACTTCGTCTATGCGCCTAGATGGTTTGTCGATTTTATTTATCATCACCACTGGCTTTAGTCCAAGCTCCAAAGCTTTAGACAGTACAAACTTAGTCTGAGGCATAGGGCCTTCCTGCGAGTCGACAACCAGAATAACGCCGTCGGCCATATTAAGAGTACGCTCAACCTCGCCAGAGAAATCGGCGTGACCGGGAGTGTCAATAATATTTATTTTATAATCGCCGTGATAAACCGAAGTTTGCTTTGCAGTAATCGTAATTCCTCGTTCATGCTCTTGGTCACCACTGTCCATGATCAAAGACTGAGCCATCTCTGCCTGATTTTCCCGAAAAGTATGACTTTGCTTCAAAAGCCCGTCGACCAAGGTAGTTTTGCCGTGGTCAACATGGGCAATAATTGCTATATTTCGTATGTATTTTGAGTCTTTCATAAAAATAAGCCCTTTACCTTAAATGGCTCCTAGGGCGTCCTATTCTCTTATTATAGCATATATTACTGTTTTTTGGAAGCTTTTCTTAAAGTTCCACCATTTGGTAGAACTTGACCTAGTAATGCTATAGCCAAAAGTACCGCAAATCCACACATTATAGATGGAATCGCTCGAATAGTTTCGGGGTTAATAATATTAACAGCCGTCGTTGGAATTATAAAGGTCATGTAGCCTATAGCCAAGGCAAAAAGCGCTTTTCTGGTTTTTAATTCCTTAGATTCACCACGCCACTTCATAGCCAGGTAAACACCAAGCCCCAGGAGACCATAGTAGTAGGCTGCATAAAAATGGACCGAGCCTGGCATCATATCAAAGAATACATAATTACCGTAACAAACCTGCCCAGTTATGGAATCACGAACTAGCAAGAAAAAAGCCATAAAGATAGCCGCAAAAGAATATAGCGCCACCTGCGCCTTAAGCGACTTCTTGCCAGCCAATGCCATAGTCAAGCTAATACCTAACGGAGGCAATAAAGTTATGGCCACGTAACCAATTCTCGACCACGTTAAACCAGGCAGAGCGATAACTTCGCAAATCATATATTCAGCCAGCTGAAATACGCCGAGGCAGACCAAAATAGCCACGACCAATCGGCCAACAGCATCCATTTTGTAACGCAAAATTGCATAAATCGCTCCGAATATTTCGATAAAAAACGTCGCAATCATCACTGGCGGAGAAAAACAGAAAAAGCCTTTTTTATTGTTCATGGTTTTATTATACCTTATGGGTCAAGAAGGACTAGCAATCATGTGGCGGTCTAACTGGTGAAGTACTAGTAGCTGGTGCAGACCTCTCGCCGTTAGGGCCGACTCCATATAAAGAAACGCTTCCAGAACTCGACTGATTAGCCATCCAGGCAGTCGAACTAAATGTCTCGGTTAAACTACCCGAGCCTGGATTGTTAACGTATTTATCTTCGGCATTATAGTTAACGCCTGCTCCTGTTTTAAAAGTTTTAGTTCCTTCTAGCACTAGATAGCTCTGCACAAAAGACCCACTTGAAGCAGTCCAACTCAGCGTAACATTAAGCCAGGCCATCTGCCCAGATAGTGTACCGGAAGGGTCCAAGTTAGCGCATTCCAGCCAGCTGACCGAAGTTATATTGGGCGTTGGTAAGGTGACACGTTCGACCGTGTCAGACCAAGGTGACTGACTTGTGCTATTTTTACTGCGAACCTGAAACTGATAAACATTGCTAGCAGACAAACCAGTGATTGTAGTTGACAGCCCAGACGCACTAACGCTCGACCACGCACCTGTACCAATTCTTCTTTGTACATCATAGCCTGTAGCGCCAGCAACACTACCCCAACCAACGACAGCTTGAGTACCAGTAACAGCTACCTCGTTTATAGTAGGGGCCTTAAGAGCTTGCGCAGGGCATGGACCGGCCTGAGGCTCACCACCGCTTTCGCTGCTTATATACAACCTGACTGAAGCTGCCTCGACGCTCTGACCTTCAATGCAATAGTCGTCCTCGTGTCCATATATATATTGCAAGGTAACCCCTTCGCTACCCTCAAAACCGCTAGGCATACTACTTGGGTAGCCCTCACCAAAATTGCGGGCGTCTTCCATAGCAGAATATACGCCCTTAAGATCGCTTTTGACTTCAGTTTCGGCGACTCGGTCTCGCCAAGCACCATAGCCAACATAAGTGACCGCCACTAAGAGCGCCAAAATTGTAACCACGACTACAATTTCAATGACCGTAAAGCCTTTTTTGAAACTGTTCAGTCGCCTAGAAATAAAATCCATACAAACTCCCATTATCATGCTTATGTATCCACTATAGCACAGTAACAAAGGCTAATAAAACAAAGAAACGCCCCGTTGGGCGATGATGGTGCGCGCGAGAGGACTTGAACCTCCACGACCTTGCGGACACTAGCACCTCAAGCTAGCCTGTCTACCAATTCCAGCACGCGCGCATATTACTAAAATATTCTACCACCTCTTGTGCGAACATTCAACTTCATGTATAATTACCTGACGTGGGGGCGCTTAGCTCAGTTGGCTAGAGCATCTCGTTTACACCGAGAGGGTCGGGGGTTCGAGTCCCTCAGCGCCCACCAAATCATAGAACGCAAACCGGCATTAATATCTTAAGGCCGGTTTTTGATTGCTTACGGAGTCTTATAGACTTGTCGGCTACCAACCGACCAGTCCATGACATCGCCATAGCGATCAACTGAAGAAACAAACCGAATGTTAGGATTTGACGAACGAACGCTATGGGTGTGGACATATTGTACCGTTGACTGATAAATTCCTAAGGCTGGTGCGTCGTTTAACCACTGTTTGGCGAAGGTTATGTATTTAGCATCTCTTAACTCAGGCTCTACCCTTGTACGAGCCGTAATTAACGCCTCGTCACTTATAGGGTTTTTGTAATTAGCAAAATTGTATCCACCGTTTGCCTGAGTAGAATGCCAGTACAAGAACACATCCGGGTCACCGCCTATAGTCAGAGAATAGAGCAGAACGTCGTACTTACGAGGCTGTAAAATATCCTGGACAACGTTTTGCGAAGGATCGCTAGAATCTACTATATTCGTAGTAACAGTAATGCCAAGACTCCGCCACTGAGAAGCTAACTCGCCAAGTACCTTCTCGTAGTCATTATTTTTAGTCGAGACGACCGAAAGCTGAAGACTCTTGTCTCCCTTCTTGCGCTCAGTACCGTCTAAGACCCAGCCAGCCTCATCGAGCAACTTTTTAGCATGAGATAAGTCATACTTAACCTCTGCAGGCACTTCCCCACTAACCTGATCAGATATGAACGGTAAATGTAGTGGTACTGTGTCTTCGCCCAAGGCCTGTCGAACCTTATTCATGTCCGTACCCGACTGCAACGCTTGGCGCACCTTGATGTCAGACAGCATAGCGCTACTGTTGTTAAATATAGCATAAACGCCACTATTTGTCGGTCGACTGGTCACCTCATACCTAGATTGATTGAAATCTTCAACATCAGTAACCGAGAAGCCAGTAGCTGCTGTTACCTCGCCACTCTTAACGGCGTTTTTAAGGGAGTCGACACTTTCATAAACATATAGCTGAAACCTGTCTAGATTGACCCTGCCCCTGTAAAAATCCTCATTCCTGACTAAATGCACAACTTTTCTAGAAGAGCCACCGACATCTTGAACCGTCCTAGCAGCAAACGGACCGCTACCGATTGGGTTGTTGCTAAAAGAACTCTCCCTAAGTTGCGAAGGGTCGATATCACGAAGAATATGCTCAGGCAGGATTGGTAACTGTTCTAGGGCCTGCGGAAACGGTGCGTATACAGACGGAAGCTCGAAGGAGACCGTCTTGCTGTCTATTTCCTTAACCTTGATACTAGCCCATCCCGATATATTTGACCGTACCAGATCGTTTTTTACTAAGCCAACGGTGAAAACAACGTCTTTGGCCCGAACATAGAGTCCGTCATGCCATCTTGCATCTGGCCTAACAGAAACAGTATAAGTTTGCTTGTCTTCGCTCAGCTCCATTTTTTCTGCTAAGTCATAGTTTATATTTCCGCTAGAATCATGTCTCAAGAGCCGAGAGAACACCAAACGGCTAACAGACTCCTCTGCTGAAGTGTCTGCGTATAATGGGTTGAGTGTGTCCAACGGGCCTTGCACCGCCTCTGTGTAAGTTCCGCCCCTCGAACTCGCCGAAGTCTTGTAGCTGTTCTGGTACCAAAGAAACTGAATACCAGTTGCGCCAATTATTAGCCCCACAAACAATACCCACATCGCCACGAAACGACGAGCCTCACGGAAGTTGTCTAAACGTTTAAAAAGAAAGCGACGAGCATGCCTAAGGGTAGCATTTTCAGCTTTTTTATATTTTTTAGATATGCTTTTAGGATTAACTGAGGCCGTCAGCTTTTGCAACCTATGGTTCTTGTTGTCTCCGCCTTCAGCCACAATCAGATAACCTACCTAGGTATGATCAAGCCGACCAAAATACACATCACGAATATGACGGCTAAGACTATGGTTACTTCAAAAAGATTCTTGTCGATGCCACGACGAGTGGTGTATAGCTCGCCAGAACTACCAAAACCGGCACCAAGCGTTGCGCCACGCTGTTGCAATAAGATAGCTATAATCATCAGCACCCCTGAGGCTACCATAACTGTCTGTAAAATTGCGTATATTGTCATGCTAATCTCCTTTTGTCTCTTCCTAATTCAAATGCAGCACTTACTATATAGTTTATCAGACTTATTATGATTCCGGTAAGTATTGAGTTACCAAATGACATAGATAGCCCTGGTGCAATGGCTAAAGAGGCGTAAACCAGAATTCCATTTATGATCAAAGTGAACAAACCTAAGGTGACAAGAATCATTGGAAAGGAGACCACCACCAAGATTGGCTTTATCAAACTGTTGAAAACGGAAAAAACAAAAGCAGCAAAAACAAAGCCCCAAAACCCAGCCGTAACAATAACGTCGTCATAGCCAGTACCTATAAGCCTGACCGCAGCCCATAAACCAAGAACGTTTAACGCCCATCGGAAGACAAAAAGAGGAATCATTTTTTTCATAAAACTTACACCTTATTATACCACGCGCGTAATTAAAATTACTACTTATTAGACAAATAGGCCTTAATTGCCCCCGCTTTTGCGCCCACTAACTCTTTTAAATCTTCGATCGAAGCTTCTTCTACTCCCTTAACGCTACCAAACTTCTTTAAAAGCTTCTTGCGAGTAACTGCTCCAACGCCAGGTATTTCCTCGAGTTTATTTTTGGTTTGCGACTTTGTCCTGAGTAGAGAGTGATAGCTAATAGCAAACCTATGCGACTCGTCACGCACCCTTTGAATGAGCTTTACGACGTGTTCGTAGCGGAAAATTCTACCCGTTGCACTAGTCCGCAGGTTTTTAGCATGTCCAGAGGCCTTGAACTGTCCAGGGTGCAGATTAACAACCAGAAAATCTCCAGAACGACCTATAGACGCACCCTCCAGATTCTCGCTCCTCACCGTAGCTAGCTCACCCAGTTGAGACTTATCTTTGTGAACAATAATCTCTTCTTCTCGCTTAGCAACGCCAATAACAGGCACCTTAACGCCCCTCTCGGCCAAAGCCTCAATGGCAACTGCCAAATGACCTTTACCGCCGTCTATTAAAATAAGGTCAGGCCGGCCCCAACTTTTTAGGTTTTTCTCGCTAAAACGCCTCAATAGAACCTCTCGCATATTGGCATAGTCGTCATTTTTGTCCGAACGCATTTTAAATTTTCGGTAATTAGCCCTGTCGCTAACTCCGTTAGTAAAAACCACCATACTAGCAACAACGTTCGTACCGCCAATGTGGCTAATGTCATAACCTTCTATCCGGGCAGGTTCCTTTTTTAAGCCCAATAAGCTCTTGAGGTCTGACAGGGCCTTGTCTTTACTTATATCCAAAAACTCACGTTCGCCAAACATTATTTTTTGCTGAAGCGACTTGATGTCAAGAAGTTTGTTCCTCAAAACAGCAGCCTCCTCAAACCTAGATTCTTTAGCAGCTTGGTTCATGGCGTCTTCGATATCTCTGATAATCGCCTTTCGATTGCCTCTTATATAACTAATCAACTGACGCAAGCTGGATTTATATTCTTCAATGGATGTCTCCGGTGAGGGGCTAAGCCCAATATGGGTATCTAGACTTGGTCGCTCGCCGCTTCTAGGCGCTTTTGTGTAGTACGGGAAGACTCTTCGGAGGTATCGCAAAGCCTTTTTTATAACAAAGCCATTGTAATATGGTCCGAAATACTCAGCGCCATCGTCAAGCGGATTGCGAGTAAAGCTTACCACCGGCCAGTCGCTTTTCATATCTATCCTGATAAAAGTCTGCGACTTATCGTCTCGTAGCAGAACATTATAACGAGGCATATAGCGCTTGACCATTTCTGACTCCAAGAATAGAGCGTCGAGTTCGCTGTCTGTTTCGAGCCAGTCAGTGTCAGCGATTTCAGCAACCAAAGCCTGCGTCTTGACGTCAAGGTCTCGTGACTTTTGAAAATACTGACGAACTCTGTTTTTGAGCACAGCGGCTTTACCGATGTAAATAATTTCACCGTCTGAAGCCTTATGAAAATAAACCCCAGCAGAACGAGGAAGGCCTTTTAGTTTCTTTTCTAGAGAAGGATCCATCTTATATTATTATACAATGAACACCCTCAAGAAACATCAAAGTGGCGGCTTCTTGGAAGAATAACCGCCACTTGATGGGAATAGGTGTTTAGATGTTATTTTTCAGTTAAAGTTTTGAGTTTAAACGCAAAGCCGATGATCAAAGATCCATAAAGAATTGCGTATAGTCCGATTACCCAAACCACGGCTACGCCAGCGGCTACTGGGTGAGCTAGGGTAATAGCCGCAGCTACAATTCCTAATACTCCCAGTAATATCGAGAGCGCTCGCTCCTCTGTCCTTCGACCGCCGTCGAATAGTCCTTCTACGATGTCAATTACACCCCTGAATAGGAACGTTAGACCGATATATAGAACGAACA
>CAZSTN010000003.1:31586-35256 GCA_964609915.1 uncultured Candidatus Saccharibacteria bacterium
TAGAACGAACACCCCGAAAAAGGCGATCATTAGTGCGACCGTAAGGCCTGGCCAAAATAGTGCCAACGTACCAAATAGAATGCTGACAACACCAAACCCTACTGCTACTCCCCAAAGTTGCTTCCCGACAACTTCAAGTTCTTTACTGTTCTTAGCCATAACACACTCCTCTATTTAGATTAGTTATGTGACCTAAGTATAGCCCTAGCTATACTTAGGCGCAATGGCTTTATTCAGACTTATCTTCGGCAGAATTCTCTGCTTGAGCCTGCGTTTCAGTCTCGCCTTCAATTTCTGGCTCTGATGACTCGTCACTGTCTCCGGCAGCCGCTTCATTAGCTGCCTCAAGAGCAGCTGGCTCATAAACGTTAGCTACGACTAACTCAAGGTCTTGTACGGCATCGGCAAATTCTACGTCAGATGGAAGATTGACGTCTGCCAATGTTATTTTGTCATCGTCTGTTGTAAGGTTTACAACAGAAATCTCTATAGAGTCTGGTAAGTCAGCTGGCTTAGCTCGGACCTCAACAGATTCTAATGCCTGCAAGATTATTAGACCAGTTTTCTCAGCCTCGCTCTCGCCCAAGCCTATTAGCCTAATAGGCACCTCTGTGACAACAAAGTCGTCGGCTTTAACAGCGTGAAAGGCCACATGTCGAATTCGTTGTTTGACAGAATCTCGGTCAATGTCTTTTATTAAAGCTATACGCTTCTTGCCAGCCACAGTTAAGTGCACTGGAGTATGCTTACCAGCATCACGAATAACTTTCTCCATTACGTTATATTCTGACTGGCCTAGGATAGGCTCAAGCCCGTGACCGTATACCACAGCTGGCACAAGGCCCTCTTTTCGAAGCCGAGCAACTTTTTTGCCCTGAGCAGTTCGAATGTCTAATGTTAGATTTATCTTATCTCCCATGTCTCTCCTCCTTTGTAAAGTAGTTGGATACCTTTACGGAAACTGATATTGTCTCTTAATTATAGCAGGTTTTGAGCCACTAATCACTTAAGCGTGTTAAAATAGGTATATTATGATTGAAATTCTGACACAGGGTATTATTACTTTCGGAGCAATCCCAGGCTTTGATTTAGTTGACTATATTATTGGACTAGGCATCCTAGCGGTTATTTTTGTAATTTTTGCCGAATCGGGACTTTTAATCGGCTTTTTCCTGCCTGGCGACAGTTTGCTGTTTACAGCTGGAGCGTTTTACGCAACTGGTATTCTACCTGGCAGTTTACCTGTGAACATTCACCTTTTTGTATTCTTATTGTTTATTGCGGCCGTCTTAGGTGACACCGTCGGCTATTGGTTCGGCAGAGAAACCGGGCCACGAATCTTCAGCAAACCAGACGCTAGAATCTTCAAGCAATCTCACGTAAAACACGCTCAAGCATTCTACGAAAAACACGGAGGGAAGACAATTATCATCGCCCGTTTCGTACCGATCGTTCGAACTTTTGCCCCAATTGTAGCTGGCGTAAGCGGTATGCACTACCCAAGGTTCTTGTCCTACAATCTTGTTGGCGGCTTCCTCTGGACATTTGGTGTAACATACCTCGGCTACTTTGCTGGGCATGCTTTAATAGCTGCCGGTATCGATATCGACCACGTTATACTGCCAATAGCTGCCTTAATTATTCTGATTTCTGTGGCGCCTCCGGCCATTCATATTCTCAAGAACAAGAATAATCGCACCGCCATATGGGAAGGTCTCAAAAAAGAGATTAGTGGCATCTTTAAACCAAGAAAGAAATAATTTTCTATAGTGGGCAGTAAAGCTAATAAGATTTTAGGCTCAGTAGTACACGACAAGGGAGTAGATTTTGCAGTTTGGGCTCCGTTTGCTAAAAATGTTGCATTAATGCTGTCTGTTGAATTTGACTCTTTAGAGATACCAATGGCCAAATACGAAAATGGTTACTGGTCGGTCGAAAACGTCGACGCTAAGCCAGGCCAGTCCTACATGTATCGCATAGGCACCCTGGACGGTCGAACACTCGACAGAAACGACCCCTACGCTCGGCAGTTAACCGACTCCGATGTAGGCTCATCTGTTATAGTCGTGCGAGATTTTGAGTGGGAAGGCGCCGAAAAGTTCGTCGAAACAGCTCACAATAAAGCAGTAACCTATGAACTTCACATTGGTACATTTAATAAACCAGACGCCTCTACGAACGGGACATTCTACACAGCCATTGAGAAACTTGACTACCTAGTTGACCTAGGCGTTAACTATATTGAACTTATGCCCGTTACCAGCATGGCAACTGGTCACGGCTGGGGCTATGCGCCAAACTACATCTTTTCAGTGGAGAACACTTATGGCGGCCGCCGTGGACTGCTCGATTTTGTAAAAGCCTGTCACCAAAAAGGTATCGGCGTTATATTAGACGTCATCTACAACCACTTCTACCCGGAATCTGACCTCTGGCAATACGACGGCTGGAGCGAAAACGATCGTGGCGGGATTTATTTCTTTAATGACGAACGAGGAGACACTCCATGGGGCGGTCGCCCAGACTACGGCAGACTAGAAGTTCAGCAGTATATTCTTGACAACATAACGATGTGGCTCACAGAATTCAAAATTGACGGGCTACGGCTCGATTCGACAATTTATATGCGCACTACTGATGGCGACAACGATGACCTCGACCAAAATATACCAGAGGCCTGGGACATTTTAAGAGAAATAAACGACCTAGCTCATAAAATTAACCCTAACGCTCTAATAATCGCCGAGGACAACTCAACAAATGATGGCATCACCAGGCCAACCAGCGATGGTGGCGCCGGCTTCGACGCCCAATGGGAGGTCGGTTTTCCACACGTCGTCAGGCAATGTCTAGGCATCGGTCAAGGAGATAGCAAGCCTTCAATCGACAGTAGTGATTATCTAATTGAACATAATTACGGCACTAGCGGCTTCGACAGAGTGATCTACAGCGATTCTCACGACACCGCTGCCAATGGCTCGGTCCGTCTAAATGAAGCGGTCACCCCAGGCAATGCCGAAAGCTCCTACGCCCGCCAGCAAACACTTATAGCTAACGCCATCGCACTGACTGCCCCAGGCATACCAATGATTTTACAGGGTCAAGAATTCATGCAAGAAGGTGCCTTCAACGACTGGCAAATGCTGGAATGGGCAAAAACTAAACAATTCGAAGGTATCGTCCTAGCCCACAAACACCTGATTGACCTACGGCTAAACAAATACCACAACACCGCCGGACTAAGCGGACAATACAGTAAACTTATACATAAAGATGTCAACAATTCCGTCATCGCCTACCACCGCAAAGAAAACGGTGGCCCCGGCGACGATACGGTCGTAATAATAAACTTTGGCGACCAAAATTTAAAAAACTACGCCCTGCAATTACCCAAAGCTCCCAGCCAACACCATCAATGGACCGTTCGCTTCAACAGTAGCTGGAGTGGTTACGGCACCGATTCACACGAGACTAATATAGACAAAGCTCAACCCGTCGCCGAAGATGAACATGCCATAGGCATATCTGCAAGGTCGGTGGTAATTTTGTCGGTAGAGTAAAAACCGTGTTTAGCTAGCTAAACAGCGGACGGACCGTCCGTAGAGCTTGTTGAGGCTGTAGGCGGGATAAACGCTGGAGCTGTAGAAGTACAGGTAGCGGGCGCTAGTGG
>CAZSTN010000004.1:0-1011 GCA_964609915.1 uncultured Candidatus Saccharibacteria bacterium
ATTCCTTATCCCCTGCTTAGGCATTTTTTAATAATTACTTATGAGTATACTGTAGTATAAGCAGAAAATTGAGGCAAAAAATATCTAAACCTCACCAAACTACGCCCGACACCTCTACCTCTACCCCTACCCCCTCACCTAGCCTACCCTTAGACCTACTTTCCACAACCTAGCTTCTTACCTAGCTTACTCTAAGACCGTCTGCAACCTGAGTTCGAGAAGGAGCGAAGCCCTACGAGAACCCAGCGTGAAGCCTAGGTCGAAAGAGGAAGTCTAGGAAAGAAGCCTAGGGAGGAAAGCCTAGGTCGCAAGAGGAAGCCTAGGAAAGAAGCCTAGGGAGAGCAAGTGTCGCCCTAGCCGCTGCATCTGCATCATGCCGAATCAAAGATCGAACAACCCCTAGGGCCTCGGCCGAGGCGGTACGGCTGGCCATATCGCCCAGCAGGTCGGCCCCCACAGCCTTGTAATGCTGACGAGCCAATACGTCTAGGTCAACCTTTGTCATAAAACCGCCCTCTTCCTTATACCTGGCGGCGATCTCAGCCGAAGGCTCCTGCCGATTATACAAAACGTAATCCAAAAACTCACCGCCAGCAAAACGTTCAATTTCAGCGGCGTGGTCACTAACCGTAAACCCTTCGGTCTGGCCCTTTTTAGTGACCAAGTTAGCAACATATACCTTAGTCGCTTCAGTTTTCCTAAGAGCCTCCCCCACTCCATCAATAATCAGGGGTGGCGCTAGGGAGGTATACAAACTACCTGGCGCAATAACTACAATATCGGCCTGCATAATCGCCTGAATAGCCGTCGGATTTGGCTGTGCCTTGGGCGTCAACAGGGTTATTGTGGTCTGCGGGAGAGGATTGACCCTGATGGCATAGCCACGCGGGCTTATCCTTGCTTCTCGCTTGTTTGATTATACCGCAATCCGAACGATTATGAAACCAGCGCGGTGAAATTTTCCGCCGCTTCTCCCGCAACGTCTTCCGCCGCATCGCCCGAAGCATCGTC
>CAZSTN010000004.1:1021-7100 GCA_964609915.1 uncultured Candidatus Saccharibacteria bacterium
TTGCTTAAACTCTTCAGCATCTATAAATTTTTCGCCGTTAAGAGCCGCTCCTTGGCCGTCCCAACTCATCTGCAGTCGTATGTCGTCTAGTGTTGCAGGAATTACAACACCTCTGATACGCAAAATGTCCGAGGCGGTATCGACAGCTTCGGCGAAGTCCCCTGTCATCTTTTCTAAAGCCGTCAAAAGCAAGTTGCCGAAAGAATGACCGCTAAACGTACCGGTCTCGAAACGATACTGAAAAAGATCTCGAAGCTTATCGGAGTCGCTGAGAGCCACTAGACATTGCCGAATATCACCGGGTGGCAAAGTTCCAAATTCGTCTCGCAACACTCCAGTACTACCACCGTCGTCGGCCATACTGACAATGGCCGCAATTTGTGAAGTGTACTTCTTGAGAGCCGACAACATCGTAAAACTACCAGTACCGCCACCGATAACGGCAATCTTAACTTCTTGTTTAGTAAATGGGTCTTTCACAAACCTTATTTTAACAGATTCTTAAATCGTTCGGCATTTTTGCCCGATTCTTCCCTTAAATAAGAGTCGATCAGGCGAGCTTCTTCGCTAACCCGAAGGGCCATGTCGTTCAAGCCCGTTAGGTACAAGCTGTTCACATTTTTTACTCGGCTTAGAGCCACGTAGCCCATACCTTCAACAAAAGCTCGAGACAAGTTCATTCGGGCGGAGTCTAAGGTCATGCCCTGCGATTTATGAACAGTAATCGCCCAAGCTAGCCTGAGTGGTATTTGCGAAATAGTTGCCCGAACTTCTTCGCCGTCACTTAGCTTCCACTCTTCTTTGTCCATGACGACCTTTTTGCCGTTCCTAAAACGGATGACGGGCTTGTCGCTATATGGCGCAAAGTCGACAACCGTACCAATGCTACCGTTCACATAATCTCGATTTGGACTATTTTTTATAGCCATAACCAAAGCGCCCCGACGTAGCTTCAGCACCTTCGGCGCCAAAATTGAACGGCCCAGCGAATCAATAGAGCCTTTAGCACCCTCCTCATGACGCACGTAGGTGTACTCTTGCTCGTCGATTTTATTAAGCCTAGACTCGTTTAACCTATCAACATCAACGTTAACGGTGTAAATTTCTGTCAAATTTTCGAGATCGTCAGGTTGCACCTCGCCTCGACTGTATAAAACGTCCAGATGATCCTGCCCCACCGACCCGGACCGAATAGCGTCCAAAATATCCGACAAGGCCTGATCGTCTTGACGAAACTGCTCGGTTAAATAACAAATCGTTGGCTTCAGCTCGCTCCAGGCGTTAGAGTTAACAACAAAGCCACCCTGCCGAGAATCGTGACGATTTATCGGCGGTAGCTGAAAGAAGTCACCGCTCATCACTACCTGAATGCCACCAAACGGCTCTAGGGGCTTTTCCCGTACAAAACGACAAATTTCGTCGATCATATCTAGTCGAAAATCGTGGAGCATGCTAATTTCGTCGATCACCAAAATATCAGTTTTTTGAATAATTTTCTTGCGATTCTTGGGCAATTTTGCAATAAAATCGTGCGGTAGACTGTCTTTAATGCCGATACCGCTCCAGCTGTGAATTGTCGTTCCACCAAGGTGAGTAGCGGCTAAACCAGTACTAGCCGTAACTGAAACATACTTGTCAGCTTTTCTGGCCTCTTTAATAAAACGGTTCAAAACATAAGTCTTGCCCGAGCCGGCCGGACCGGTTAAGAAAACGTTTTTGCCAGAATGCAAAATAGCGAGAGCTTGTTTTTGGTTCATTACATCTATTATACCCTAAAAGCCACGTGGTGGCTCGCCCTCAGGGTCATCAAGAAGCTTCTTGCTCTTGATTTCGTAGCGCCTGCCAGTAACTTCGCTGGTAATGTAATCTTCATTAATAAGATTAACGAACATGTCGAGGTCGTTGCCGTCCATAATGATAATAGCGCCATCGTCGTCTGTCATTAACTCTAGCTTCATAGTGTCGGCATAATCAATAGCCTGCTCCTGAGTGATGTCACCAATTTCAAGCTTTTGTAGCTTATTGACAATCTTCTTGCGCTCCATAACTAAGGACTGTAGGTCTAGGCCGTCGGGAAAACTCAGCTTGTACTTCTCCTCAATTTCCTTAACTTTTTGGTCAGCTAGAAGTTGTTTTTTATACTCATAATTAAATAGTCGCTCAAACTTACTCTGGTTAAATACGAAAATTTCTTTGTCGATAATCAACACCTGGTTGTCAGATGGTACCTTCCAGCCAAAATCCGGTCGAAAACCTCGAAAAGAGCCGTCGTGGAATTCCCAAGCCGTCACACCCTTGAGCGTCTGCCCAGCGCTAACCTGCTTAACTACAAAAAACGCCCCGGTGCCGTCCAGATTAGTAAATTTAGCAATAATTCCTTTAATGCGTTTGAATTCATGCTCTTGCTCGCTAAATTCAACAATATCGCCCCGTTCATGCTCGATCAGATGAATCAAAGTCTCAGCTCGCCCAACCTTCTCAAGTTCAGTGCGAAGCAAAACGTTTTCTTCTTTTTCGGAAAGTTCGTAGTCTCGAACGGTCAAGCCAGTTCCAGCTCCGAGATTGATATCGTTAATAATGTCATACAAGAAAAGTGCCTTAATCTGCGAGTTCAATTCGTCCGAAATATTCACCGAATACGGCGTATAATTGCGGTTAAATAAAAAGAACTCCACCCGAAGGTCATTCTTTACTGCGTCTACTGTGTTTGCCCAATGAAAAATATCCACGATTACAATTGTATCACAGGTTTTCCTTAGGACTAAAGATTATGAGCTTCGATTGTTGCAAAGTATTCCTCTAGCTGAGCGGTTAGCCCTTCGCAATCTTCGGCGGTAACTTGGCTAAGGCTTTCATTGGCCGCTAGAATCGTTGGCTCATCTTCTGGTATGTAAAAGTTATCAATATAATCCCGAAGGTCTTTGTCTTCTCCGCCAGAATTGCTCACAAAACGGATTGCCCTGCTAGCCATTAAGGTCTTTCTTCTATCGCACTCAAATTTATAGAGAACTCGTGAGGCCTGCCAGCCAGCGTCTTCGCTATTAACCCACTGAGTATCGAAATACTTCAAAGACCAGACCCTAGAGCCGTCCTCGTTGGTCCTAGTACCCACCCTACCAGCAATACGATGTCTTATCTCTTGAGGGAAATTATCATTAGGCATACTGAGTTCACCGTCGGACAACATATCCAATTCGTCTATAAAATAGTGAGCTCGTCGGCTTCGAGTGTATGTCTTCAAGCGATGTCGCAAAACTGCCGACCGAACTCCAACTTGAGCCAGTCGTTGTATTTGTTCTGGTGTTGGTGCATCTTCGTGAATTAGACTTTCTTGAGATGGTCTATACATAGTCTATATCCTCTGACCCTCTCGAGCTTTATTCGCCCACACATCGGCCAGTTCATTACCCTCGTCACCTTCGTGTCCCCTGACCCAAGCTAGTGTGGCACTAGAAGTCGCATGAAGTTCAAAAAGCTCCTGAACAATGTCGAGGTTTTTTATCTCTCCGCCCTTCTTTTTCCAGCCTTTTGCCTCCCAGCCAGGCGCCCATTTAGTAACGACGTTTATCCAAAATTCGCTGTCGGTGTAAATCGTACAGACATCGCCCGCCGAGTCCTTCAGCGCTGCAATCAAAGCTTTGCCCTCCATACGGATATTAGTCGTGTCGCCATCTTCGCTACCAAGAATATGCGGTACGCCATTTTTAATAACCGCAAAGCCTCCCGGGCCAGGGTTCGGACTAGCGCTACCGTCGGTGTAGTAAATAATCATGTCTATTATTGTAACACGAGAGCTACACCTCTCGCTGTCTTCTCTGTTCAAACAAGCAAACGGCAGCTGAGGCGGCCACATTTAATGACTCTACGGCCGATTCTTGAGGTATAAGCAGGGTGTCCGAACAAAGCTCCAGCACCTCTTCTGAGACTCCCCTGCCCTCATTACCAAAAATCCAGGCTACGGGGGTGGTTAAATTCTTCTGATACAAAGTTTTATCGGCGCTAGGGCTGGTGCTGACGACTTCGACACTGGACTCTTTTATCAGATTAACAATGTTAACATTTTCATAAATATTAAGAGTAAATTGAGCGCCCATGCCGGCCCTTATGACCCGTGGGGCGTAGGCGCTGGCCGTACTGGTCGACATGTAAACGTCTTTGACGCCAGCGGCGGCGGCCGTTCTTAAGAGCGTACCCACATTACCAGGGTCTTGGACATCGTCTAAGATCATAGCGTCGCCTTCCAGCCCGAAGAGCTCTACCTTTGGAATGTCGATTACAAAAAGTAGGCCGATACCGTGGTCGACCGAGCTAAGAACCTCAAAGAGCGAGTCCGGCACGGTGATAATGTCTTCTAATTCAATTTTCTGCAAGATTTCAATAACCTCAGGGTCCTCTAGTGCCGAGTCGCCAACAATACAAAATGCCGGGCTAAAACCAGCCTTAAGGTAGGCTTCGCAACCATGAATTCCCTCAACGATTGTTTGCCCCATGCCAGCCCGAGTTTTAGCACTCGAACCCAATTGACGCCAAATCTTAAAATTCTGATTTTGAGTTGAAGTTATCCGCTTGTAATCGTTCATTTTGAGGGCCTATAGATCTTCGGGTGCGACCCGGCGTTGCTCGGTGGTGTCACGGCTACGAACAGTTACTAAACCGTCCGACTCGAGAGTTTCGAAGTCGATCACTACGCAGTATGGCGTGCCTATTTCGTCTTGACGACGGTAGCGCTTACCGATGTTGCCGTTATCGTCCCACATAACGGCACCGTATTTATCCTTAAGAAGTTCATAAACTTCTCTAGCCTTAGAAACAAGTTCAGGCTTATTGCGCACCAAAGGAGAAACCGCAAAACGGACTGGCGCCAAATGCTCCGGCAGAGCTAAGTAAATACGCTTTTCGCCATTTACTTCGTCTTCTCGATAGGCCGAAGAAAGCACCGCCATGACTAGTCGCTCAACTCCAAAAGACGGCTCAATAACATGCGGAATAAATTTTTCATTAGTACCCTTAATCGTGTACTCCATGCTTTTACCGCTCGCCTTTTGGATATTAGCTAGGTCAAAATCGGTACGATACGCAATGCCCATAAGCTCTTCTCGGCCTATCGGGTAATCGAACTCAATGTCGATAGTTTTCTTGCTGTAATGAGCTCGGTCGGACTCGGGAACGTCAAGTTCGTGAATCGCCTCACGGGGCAAGCCAAGGACATCAAAATAGGCGTAAACATCGGCCAGAAGTGAATCGAAAGATTCTTGCCATTTGTCGGGGTGAACAAAATACTCAATTTCCATCTGCTCAAACTCTCGAGATCGGAAAATAAAGTCCCGAGGGCTGATTTCATTACGGAAAGCCTTGCCCTGCTGAGCAATACCAAAAGGTAGATTCGGGTAGAAATTATCGACAACGTTCTTATAATTTGTGAAAATACCTTGTGCCGTCTCTGGGCGCAAATAACTTACAGATTTGTCGTCAGCTACTGGACCGACGGTAGTTTTGAACATCATATTAAAAGTTCGCACATCAGAAAGTTCGTTACCATTTGGGCTTTTAATATCGTTCGATCGAATGACATCTTCAAGTTCCTGCAGGCTAAGACCGTCAACCTCAAAGCCGGCGTCTTTCAAGAGATGATCGGCTCGAAAGCGTTGCTTAGTGACGACGTCTTCGACCAGAGGGTCAACGAAGGTGTCAACATGCCCACTCGCCTGCCAAACTTTTTGGTTCATCAAAATTGCAGCATCAACACCGTAAATATCGTCCCGACTGTCGACGAACATCTTCCACCATAGCGACATAATATTTCGCTTCAGCGACACCCCTAGAGGACCGTAGTCCCAGGTACCGCTTAGCCCACCATAAACATCAGAACCAGGATAAATAAACCCTCGGCGCTTAGCTAAACTAATAATCTCTTCCATGTTGCTGTTTTTGCTACTCATAATCTTGCTTAATTATATCACACTTGCGTTATTTAGCATTTTGTGATATAATTAATGCGTTCAGACACACTCTCGACACCGTAAGGAGTAAGATGAGGAAGCGACTGAAGTACATGTCACAAGAAGACAAGATGGTCATG
>CAZSTN010000004.1:7200-29690 GCA_964609915.1 uncultured Candidatus Saccharibacteria bacterium
CATGCTGAAAAACCTTCCAGCAATCACGGGCTACGAGCCCAAGATGGCCGAAGAGCTCTACCGAGAGCTCGCAAACAAGGCACTTATCGAAGGTCGCATGCGGGACACCCAAGAGGCCCTGCAAAACGCCTGGGAGATCTACGAGAAGGACCCGACTTCGGATGAGAACCGCAGTGCAGAACTCAACATCATCGAAGCCAGGTTGCTTTTGTACTCAGACAGGATGTGGAGCACCTCAAAGGCAATCGACGTTCTCGAGGACAGCCTGAGGAGCCTCCGGTCCCTCAGAGGGAAAGGTGGCCAGCAGGTCGACGAAGCCTTGTACAGGGAAGCCTTGTTCTACAGGGTTCGGGCCCAGTCCAAATTGGGAGTCAAGCCGTTGGGCAGAAGCCTGCGGCGCTACCAGCTGTTCATGGGGGCTGAGCCACTCCTCAAGAAGCGCTTCCGAGCGTTCCTGATGCGCCACCTCGGGCGGACGGGGTACTACCTGGACGTCTGGCTTTTCGGAAACTAGTTTCTTGTGATACGTTGACAAACATTTGTCGACCGCGACGGAGCCCCTGCGTTAATGGGCTCCTTTTCATTTGGTTAAATTTTAACGAATATCTAAAGCGGCGTGTTCTCTTGCTACGGCGAGGCAGACTGGCAAAATCTCAGATATTCCGCCTATTTGGACTAAAACACTTAATGACTTACTGGAAATTAGACGAAGTAATTTAATATGTTCCGAACTGACTTCACCGCCCTGAACGAGCCGGAAGCCTCGCTCGGTGGGGTCATAACGGTAAGAAGAATCTACCGACAGCTTGCTGTTATCGATATCAAAGTCTAAATTCAAGCCGTTGCCCAGGAGGTCGGAATAGTTTATGTAAAACCAAGCCTCTATCAGGCTAAGCGGGATACTTTGGATATCCAGCCCAGTTATAATTTCTTGCAACATATCAAACCACTCTGGTTCGTCAACCGTTTCTGAGGCCCGAGCAATCATTTTAATGGCAAAATACCCAAACTGCAGCCTGTCGTAGTCTTTCATTATGCCACTATAAAAATGCACCAATCTTGCCGACGTTAAAATACCCAACTTGCCCTTGCCCGTCCCGATGACTACGTCGCTAACGGCGAATAACTCAATACCGCCGGCCAACTTGCTTTTTTCTTTTCGGACCCCCCTAGCCATCACCGAACGTTTGCCTAGGGGTGTTAAGAGTTGCAAGATTCGATCGGCCTCGCCGTAATTAGTGCGCCTTAGGACTATAGCTCGAGTTCTTTCTGATTTCATAAGCAAGCTTTGACAGCAGCCACCAAGTCGGCTGGCTCCATTGTTGTTTTATCTACAACACGCTTTACGTTGTATTCTTGCAGGTCGGTGCCAGAGATACCATCAGCCAAATTAGTGCACAAAACCACCGGTATGCCGGTTGTATCCGGATAAGACCGAAGTTCGTGGAGTAAGGCAAAAATGGTTGAACCAGCTAGTAGGACATCGGCAACTATCAGGTCGGGCTTGCTAGAGTCTATGTAGTCGATGGCCGTAAAGGCCTCGTGAGCAACCTTGACTTCAAAACCAGCACCTTCCAAATGGTGCTTTTGAATATCCGCAAGCCACCTATCGTCTTCGATTATCAAGACCTGCTTCATAATAGGCTCAACTGATACGAGGCCGGCAGGTCGACATAAAAAGTGGCACCATCACGGTGTCGCACGGCCCCAATTTTACCGTTCATAACTTCGGCGAACTGACTAGATATATAAAGCCCCAGCCCACTACTCTCTGGACGAGCGTGAACCGGCTGGACGGAGTGCGCCAAGCGCGTCTGCAAGTCTCGCCAGACAGAGCTAGGCAAAGCTGGACCGAAATCCCTCACCCCTATCCTGACCGCACCCAAACTGCGTAAAGCCTGAATTTGAAGCTCGACTGGCATACCTGGTTGGCTGTAGTACAAAGAGTTGTCGGTAAAATGCAGGACTATTCGACGCAGTAAATCCCTGTTAGCGACCGTCAAAAGTGGGTGTTTTCGACACTTAACGGTCAATGACCGGCCGTGAGCTTCAAAAAGTGGCGCCAGCTCAGCAGATACGTCTCGGCAAATCTGTTCGGGGTTGACGGGTTCAAGTTCGAACATAGCATATTCAAGGCGGGCGACCTTCGTCAGGTCGGCAGTCAGGCGAAGCGAGCGTTCGCTAGTAAGGATGATCTGATCGTGGAGTTTCCGCCTCTGATCGGCAGTCAAAGAATCGTCTTGCAGAGCAAAACCAAGCTGACGAACCAATACAAGGGGCGCCTTTAGCTCATGTGCAGCCGCTACAAGCGACGGCATAGCGTAACTACCCTCCTCCTGATAATTCATATACTAAGTGTACCATTCAAAATGGTGACTTAGCAAAGACAAGCGGAATGGTTATTCGTTGAAATTTATAGTTTTTACTAATTCGTCAAAATCGTTTTTGAATGTGTCAGCATCGGTTCGCACAGTGACAGTCTTGTCTCGCAATTTGAACATGACCAGCGACCCCCTTAGGTCTTTAGAGAACTCCCCGTCAAACCTGGTGGCCGTGTCATCGCCATTGACTTTTATACTAGAAGATTTAAGGTTGCCGTTTTTAACCTGACTAGCAAAGGACTCCACTGCTTTATCGTAGTCTTTGGATTCAATAGTAAGGCGTGTCGCATATTTTTGGCGAGCCGATACGGCCGGTACTTCGCCAGGGTTAAGGTAAGCTTCAAATGTACTGCTAGTCGAGGCATCTTTAGCTATATAGACACTCCATGTCTTAGGGTAATCGAACGAAACACTACCGAGGTCCTCGGGGCCAGTAAAGATTCTGTTCGGCTTCTTCTCTTCTTGTTCAAATTTAGCGGCGTCAGCATCAGCTTGCTCCTTAACGGCCTCAGTTACAGCAACCGACACCTTCTGGTCAACATTGTCTCGCTGATCTATGTAATTCAATAGCGCCCAAACAGCTAGGCCGGCAGCCACGACAAAAAGTACAATAAAAACAATTCCTAAAATTTTCCAAGTCTTCGGTTGCTCGACTCGAACAAAATTTTGATCAACAGAAGCATGTGCTGGAGTTATAACTCCCGGCTGACCATAAACGGGTGCCTGGGGTATAGGCTGAGGCTGAATTTGTGGCTGAGGCTGTTGAAACTGACCCTGAGGCTGACCTTGAAATGGCGCTTGAGGGTTCGGCCAACTTTGTGGATCTTGTGGATTTTGTCCGTTAGGATTCATATAGGTTCATTATACTTACGCTTGCGTTAACTGTCAAAGCGCTCTTTAACAATTTTTATGTCGTTTTTAATTTTGAGCAAATCTTCTTCTATTTCAGCGGCTAACTTCTCGGCCTGCTCAAACTTCTCAACTGATTCTTCAAGGACAAACTCTTTACCCTGAAACCAGCCGACTAGTTCTTCAAGCTGAGACATTTTGCTCTGAACTGTGTTATTTTTGTCTGACATCTTTCACCTCCGCTTTGATAATTCTATTATACGTTTCGACTTCAATCTCTGCACCCGCTGCGACTTGGCCCCTTATTAGGGCATATCCCCTCCGCAAGACGCTACTCGGGTTAAGTTGGTCTAGCGAATTCTTTAAAGCGTCTAAACTTTTATGTCTGTCGGCTAACGCTTGGTCGGTTTTTGCGAGCGCAAAATTCAAGCTAGACCTTAGCTGCTCTAACCTATAATCAACAGCCTGCGACACCCTATTGCCAACCGTCACGACCTGAGACTTGGCAGAATCAATAATACTATTTTTGTCTGGAACCAAAATCTCAGCAGCGTTAGTCGGTGTAGCTGCCCTGACATCAGAAACCATATCGGCTAGAGTGTGATCAATCTCGTGACCCACACCCACTAAAGTCGGTATACGACTTTCGGCAATTGCTCGAGCAAGCGGCTCGTCATTGAAGGCCATTAGGTCTTCGGCGCTACCTCCGCCTCTAATGATGACCAAAACTTCTGGCAAAACCTCAAGACTATTAAAGTACCTGACGGCTTTTATCATCTGGTCTGGTGCCGGAACACCCTGAACCTGCGTATGCCCGACCAAAACCTCAAGACCACCCCACCTGTTGTTTATAATTTTGCAAAAATCTGCATAGGCGGCCGACTCGGTGCTGGTGACAACGGCAACAAGCTTAGGAATTCTAGGCAAAGACCTTTTCCGCTCTGGAGAAAACAACCCCTCAGCCTCGAGCTTAGCCTTCAAAAGCTCAAAGCCCTTCTTAATGGAGCCCTCGCCTACTAACTTAATTGACCTAACGTTTAGATTAAAGTATCCTTTGTTGCTAAGCCTCGGGGAGGCGGTGACCGAAATCTTCATGCCGTCTTCAATTTGATGCCTGAGAGTGCCAATCGGCATAAAGCAATTGACGAGCGCAAAATCATCCTTCAGCTTAAAACTAACCCATTTGCCCTGCGATATCCTAAATTCAGCCACCTCACCCGTAACCGAAACGGTCGGATAAGCGAACTCCAGCGTCTGATTGGTCAAAGCTACGAAATCACTAACTGAAAACTCAGGCAAATTGTCGTTATTCATCGTCCTGGACCGTAACTTTCTTATACTTTAATACAGTGTCCTGATAGAAGAAATAGCCAAACAATATTGTTCCTAGGACCAAGATTACTCTAGCCAGCAAAGTACCGGCAATCGCCGCATCGGCCGAAACGCCACTAGCCGCCAGGAACATAACCGTAACAGTCTCGTATACGCCGGCTCCACCAGGGGTAACTGAAATAGCGCTGAATATAGATGCCAGTCCAAACGATATAAACAAGATTGATGGATCGATGTAAAAACCTAATGAGGCGAAAGCTATCCACAACAAAGCAGCGTCAAGTATGTTGGCGAAAACTGCCCAAAAAAACGGTACTACAAGAATTTTTCGTTCACGTTTTATAGCTAGGTAGTCGTCATAGATTCCATCGAAGAAATCGCTCAAAACATGCCCTTCAAAGGCAGTTTTCTTACGGCCACGGGTAAAGAACGACACTATCTTATTCATTATTCGCTCTAGCCAGTTTGAAAACTTTTCCATACGCTTTCGATTACCGAGTAGCCATAAAATCAAGAATGTCACGATTAGCACCAGGGCTGTCATGCCAAGGCCAGCACCAGCTATAAACCTATCAATATGGTCGTTAAAGGCTAGTATGATTATGGAGATTATCAAAAGAACGACAAAACTAACGAAGGTTAAAGTGTATCTAATTATTTGAGCAACGGTTGACCGCGAAGCCGAGACACCATACTTGCCAAGTATCCATGGCAAGTAAGAAAAACCGACAGCGCCACCACTAGGAATAACGTGGTTGACGAAGTTTAGTTCCAGAGCAATTCTGGCCATTCTAAATTGCGACAGGTCTTTTATGTTTCCTTTTTTTCGTAAATAAGAAAAGATTATTTCGCCCGTTGCATAATAGCTAATAATCTGCACTGGAATCAGCAACGCTAGTATCCATAGATTCACGCTTCCGAGCAGTCCCCAGGCTTTGGTTATCTCTGGCCATGCTCCGTAAATCACAATAACCAAAAGAATAGTGGTTATAATACTCAACCACTCCCGAAAAGATAGCTTTTGACGTTGTCTCTTCCTTGCCATCACCATCTATTATACAGAACTATCTCGACAAGTGATACAATATACTTATGTATGTATCTATTCTTGGTCGTCAACCGGAAATATCTGAAGCCGAAATTGAACGAGTCTTTGGAAACGCAACCCCTTTTTCTGAGCATTCTTCTGTTTTTGATGCTCCCAAAAACTACTTACCAGATATAGAAAAGCTTGGTGGCTCACAGAAACTAGGCCAGGTGGTCCTAGATCTTAAAACTACCGACTGGAGAAGGGCCTCCGAAGAAGTCATAAAACACTATCGAGAAGTTCTGGCAAGTAGAGAGTCAAAAGTAACCCTCGGAATAAGTGCATATGACTTCGACGTTAACCCACGAGAAGTGCAGAAAATTGGCATTATCCTAAAGACTAAACTTAAACACGAGGGCCTTAGCCTACGGCTGGTTCCCAACCAAGAGCAGGCTCTGTCCACAGCGACCGCTCACCACAACAAACTCGGACTCTCTGAAAACAAGATCGAGTTATTGGTTGTACGGGGCAAGACCTCAACAATTGTTGCTGAGAGTATTGGCGCACAAAACATAACTGCCCTAGCCTCTCGGGATCAAGGTAGGCCAAAAAGAGACGCATTTGTCGGTATGCTTCCGCCAAAACTGGCTCAAATAATGATTAACCTTTCGTTAGGCGAAAAGGTCCTTGACTCAACGAGCAAGCTCTCTGTCTTAGACCCGTTTTGCGGAACCGGCGTATTGCTACAAGAAGCACTCTTAATGAACGTAGGGGCTCAAGGTACGGACCTATCTGACAAAATGGTTGACTACTCTAAAGAAAACCTCACCTGGATAACCGAAAAATACAGACTACCGTCAAATTGGAGTGTTGCCCAGGGTGACGCCATGACAACTAAATGGCAAAAACCCATAGATGCCGTCGCTACAGAAACCTACCTAGGGCAGCCATTTAGCGCACCACCTTCCCAGAAAAAACTAGACGAAGTTCGTAAAAATTGTAATTACATAATAACCTCCTTCCTGAAAAATATTCACAATCAAATCGAAAAAGACACAACCCTTTGTATAGCAGTTCCAGCCTGGATAGACAAAGAAGGCTACTTCACTCACCTGCCGCTTACTAACAATGTAGACAAGCTCGGTTATGAAGTGGTCAAACTGAAAAGTACTCAGCCTTCGGGAAAACTTTTATACCACCGAGAAGGTCAAGTTGTGGCAAGGGAAATACTAATCCTTACTAAGAAATAAGCAGGAACACTATACAGTTTGCAACAACTGTCGCTACGACTAAAACAACAAACAGGACAATACGCTCTTTAACCGTAAAGTCACTACTAAAAACACTCATTATTTACCCTTTCGTACTGTTACGCATTTTAAAACCATGCCCAAGTTTGAAAAACATGAGTTTAGGTTTCGCTGTAAGCCCTGCAGTACTTACACCTCTTATTATATAGATGAAATCTTTAATAAATTTTAAATATTTAGCGATTGAATAATTTTTATTCAAATGCGCCTCTGATTATTGACTATTTAACAACTTTCAAGTATAATTAGACAGATTCAATGAGCCTAACGGCTCTAAAAAACGCTCATAAGGAGATAATTAAATGTCAAAAGTTAAAGCAGGTGGTTCTAGTAAGAACATACACAACAACGCAGGCGCTCGTCTTGGAGTGAAACGTTTTGGTGGCCAGAAAGTCAGCACTGGCGAAGTTCTTGTCCGCCAAACTGGTAGCACTAAGGTCGCTGGTCAAGGCACCTTCATGAGCCGAGGCTACACTATTCACGCAGCTAAAGACGGTGTTCTTGGTTTCAACAAAATCAAGAAGAGCCATTTTACTGGTAAAACCGTGCCTCGTACTGAAGTAGTCGTTCAGTAATTTCTATTACTAACCACTCCCAACTAAAAAGCTTCCTAGAAAATAGGAAGCTTTTTATATTACACAAAAAATATTAAATACCGAGATGGTGTCGAACACGCTCGATGACATCGCCGATGACAACCTGCGACTTAACTAGGTAGTCGTCCACGCCAAGCGAAGTAGCTCGTTCTTTGTCTTTGGCCTGACTTAGTGCAGTCAACATAATAACCCTTATATCGGTCGTCTCTGGGGTGTTTCGCAAGATGTCAAGAACGTCAAAGCCGCTAATTTTTGGCATCATAACATCTAGAAGAATTAGGTCCGGTTTAAACTCAACAGCCGCCGACAAAGCCTCTTCGCCGTTGCCGACCCATTTAGTTTCGAAACCTTCAATTTCAAGTCGTGAAACATAAACCTGAGCCAATGCTTCATCGTCTTCAACCAATAATATCTTCTTTTTTACATCACTCATATCTTCATTCTACTATCAAGAGGCGTTAAACACAAGCAGGCTTATTTCAATAAAGCCTTGGCTTTGTCTAGCTGAGGGTCTCTGTTGGCGTTCACGTCTTCTGCAGTTCTCTCAATCTTAACGTCTGGAGAGATTCCCTTATCGGAAATATTCAGACCGCTCGGAGTATACCAACGAGCGACCGTTACCTTAAGAGTCGCATTGTTAGACAAGCTCACGAGCCTCTGGACACTACCCTTACCAAAGGTGACCTCGCCTACTATTTGAGCGACGTCGTGGCCCCTGAAGGCTCCAGCTATGATCTCGCTGGCGCTAGCACTACTTTGGTTAACCAAGACAACCGTCGGAATACCTTCTAGCATAGCATTATTGCCAGACCGAACCTCTTCAACTACTCGACCGCCAGTTTTCTCTACGACAATAATTTTGTCATTGAGCCAAACGCTGGCAAGTTCTTTAGCGGCACTGACGTAACCGCCACCGTTGCCCCTAAGGTCAAGCACTACGCTTTTGACGTTAGCATCCTTAAATTCCTGCGCTAGACTACGAGCCAAGCTACCCGTCTCTCCATCAAACCGAAGAACCGTCATGATGCCGATACCGTCCTCTACCGAACCATAAACACTCGGATTATTAACGTTTTCTCTAGTTATCGAAACGTCAACCTCTGAGCCTGCCCTGTAAAAAGTAACCTTCACTGTAGTGCCGGACTCGCCACGCACTTTAGAAACAACATCCTGAACGGTTTTGCCGATTACGGACTCGTCGTTAACAGCGACAAATACATCGCCGACCTGAACTCCAGCTTTTTCCGCTGGATTGTCCCTTAAGACTCTCAGAACCGTTGGCTGGTCGTTGCGTACGCCAACTTCAACACCAATGCCACCGCCTATATCGCCAGAAAGATTATTGTTAAATTCCTCGGCTTCGGTGCCACTCATGAAAGACGTGTGCTGATCGCCTAAAGCGTCGACCATTCCCCTATTAGCACCGTCAATAAGTTTCTGTTGATCGATTTCGCCATCAAAATTATTTACCAAAGCTCGATATGTTTCTTGAAGCGAGGAAACATCGAGGTCCGACTCTTTGCCCAGAGCGCCTCGAATCGAGTCTATAACCTGACCATGAGCCATGCCACCGATGTAACCGACTCCAGCTATGGCCACGAAAACCAAAGCAAGGAAGAACTTTCGAGGCATTTTTTTGTCCATAAATTTTTTACGCCTCGGGGAAATATATTCTATAGGGGGGTTGTCTTTTTGTTCCATAATTATACAATCTTTACGTACTGATCAAAGGTGCTCTTGTGGAGTGTCATCAGACTATACATCCCCCACTGACCATTGACCTGCCAGTTATATTGACTAACGGTAACGAAATCTCCAGACACAGCCTCTACCCAAGCAACGTGACCTGGAGTACCCCACATAACAGCCAAGGACCCTGCCTCAGGGGATCTACCTAGGTTACGGTATCCGGCATTGACGGCATTTCTAGCAAAATCACCACCATTACCCCATTTATAGTATTTACCAGTTTCTTTAGCTACTCTCCAGGCTGCGTAACTAGCACACTGTCGGCAACCGTAGCCCTTACCGTCGCCGCCATTGCCATCTTCGCCCTTAGTAGATGCCCAGCCAACCCAGCCGTAGCCTGGTATTGTTCCGCCCATAGGGCAGGTAATATTATTCCACGGATAGTCAGACAACAGACCCGAGTTAACCACGGTGTAACCACCGTTTTGATTAGCCCTAGCATTCATAGCCGCCTGTTGAGCCCTGGCTTCAGCTATCTTTGATTTATTATCTTTAATTAGATTCTGGTAGTTAGCCTCACTGCTCTCGGTCTGAGCAAGCAAGCTACTTTGCTCATTTTCACGAGCCACTAGAGTAGCCCGTGCTTGCTTCTGTTCGTCAAGTACGGTGACTACTTCTTCTTTTTTGTCGGTTAACTCAGCCTTAAGATTTTTAATTCGAGAAATTGTATTTCCGAGTTCTTCGCTAATAGAGTTGCGGTATTCCTGTTTGTTTATATAGTCGCTCACGCCCTTACTGCTAAACAACATTTCTATTGGAGATATAGAATCATCAACATATAGGTCAGCTATAGTGACACCTAAAGCGTCTTGATTTTCTTTTATCTTAACTTCAGTGTCAGCGATGTCTATAACCAACTTGTCGTGCTGAGCTTGGTTCAGATCTATTTGCGATTGAAGGGCGCTCTTTTCGTTAGCTAGCTGAGCAAGAGTGTTAGCTAGAGATATCGACTCGCCGTTAAGACGGTCGGCCTCTTTTTGATACTCTGACATATCGGCCTCGAGGGCTTTTATTCGTGCTTCATACTGGTCAGCTGACACTGGCTGGTTAAAATACCAGACCCCCGCCGCAACAGAAGCTACAGCTAGAACAAAAATTGGAATTATTAAACGTAATTTCATATTATGACCACTCCTTCAAGTACTTTCTGGTTGCTAAAAGCGATGACACGAGGCCTATTGTTGAACCTATTAGTATCATTCCTAGGAAAACAAATGCAGCATAAACGGTGATGAGGTTTTGCGTTGGACCAACGTTTATTTCAGCGGCCTTAAGGCTTGGCCCCAGGAAGGACATCAACCCGTAGCCGATTCCAGTAGCTAAAATTGCCGCAAAGAAGCCGTAAACAACCGCCTCTACGACAAATGGCCCTCTTATAAACGACCTTTCGGCACCGATTAGCTTCATCATCTGAATTTCATCTTGGCGATTAAATATCGCCATACGTATCGTATTGAAAATTATTAACATCGATATAGTCACAAAAACTAGCCCAGCAACTAAACCAGCGGTTTGAGCGAACTTGGCGGCGTTGCCTATCGACTCGATAGCATTTCGTCTGTCGCCAGCAAAGGATGGCGACCTATTTTTGTCTGCGAACTCTTTGTAGACTTCGTTAGATTCCACGAACTGACTTAATTCTTGAGTTTCGTTTATATTCTGAACTTTTATTGAAATAGTCCACGGGAATTTATTAGTAGCCTCTTTAATAGCAGCTAGGGCATCACTGTTCTCGGCGTTGTCGTCTATAAACTCAGTTCGAGCCTGAGACGGCGACTTAGCCGAAGCCTCTAAAACCGAAGGCAACTTGCTAACTTCATCAACCACCTTTTTAGCATCTTCTTCGCTAGCGCTAGTCTCTAGATAAACTGCCATATTAACTTTGTCCCTAAGTTGCACAACCGTGTCGTTGAGCAATTGGTGTGCTACGACACCAGTAAAAATGACCAACAGTGTGATTGTCATAATTGCCGTAGCAGCAAGAGTTAACCAAGCGTTTCGGGTAAAGTTGTTTACACCATAACGACACATTCTAAGGAAGGTTATCCACTTTCGGCGCCTCAACTTCTGTTGGCTTAAGACTTTTGAACTTGGTTTTTTGTTCTTTTTTGAAGGTTTTTCTTTTACCATTACTGTCTGTAGCTCCCCTCTGCTTGGTCGCTGGTAACTTTACCATTTTCCATAGTTATAACTCGGCGCTTAAGTTTGTTGACTATATCAGCATTATGGGTCGTCAACAGAACAGTTGTGCCGTATTTGTTAATTTTTTCCAAAAGCCTGACAATTTCCCAGGTGTTTTTAGGGTCTAGGTTGCCAGTCGGCTCGTCGGCTATAAGTATTTTCGGCTGACGAACAATAGCTCGGGCAATGGCCACCCTTTGCCTCTCACCACCAGAAAGTTGGTGAGGGAACTGCTTCTCTTTACCAGTAAGCCCCACCAAATCAATAACCTTTGGCACGGTGCTTTTTATTTCTCTATGAGTCATGCCAGCAATTTCAAGCGCAAAAGCGATGTTTTCAAAGACCGTTCTTTTTGGCAAAAGCTTAAAGTCTTGAAAGACTACGCCGATTTTTCGCCTGAGCATTGGGATCTGGCTGTCTCTTAGGGTGTCGTAGTCGATGCCACCGACAACAATCTTACCCTTTGTCGGCTTCTCCTCACGAGTTAACATTTTTAGCAACGTCGACTTCCCTGCACCGGAAGAGCCGACTATTATGACAAATTCTCGTGGTTCAATAAAGAGGCTCATGCGGTCCACGGCTGGAGAGAGGTCTTTTCCATAAGATTTAACTATTCGATCTAATAAAATCATACTATTTTATTATAGCATAAGCGTTTGGGTATAGTGAAAAATCTACTGCGCCAAATAAGCTTCTATAAAGCCATTCAAGTCGCCGTCCAGCACACCCTGAGCATTATTGGTTTCGTGCTTGGTGCGGGTGTCTTTTACTAGTGTATATGGGTGCAGGACATAGTTACGTATCTGGCTACCCCAATTGGCAGACTCGCCTGCCCTGAGGTCGTCAACGGTCTCGGCGTGTTGTTCGAGTTGCATTTGCGCCAACTTGGACCGCAATATCTTCATGGCCGTCTCTCGGTTCTGCAACTGCGATCTTTCATTCTGAATAGCTACCACTACGCCAGTTGGTATGTGCGTTATGCGAACAGCCGAATCGGTAGTGTTGACTGACTGTCCACCATGGCCACCAGCTCTATAGACATCAATTTTTAGGTCTTTATCTTCTATATGCAACTCCGAAGGAGTGTCTATTTGTGGCAAAACCTCAACTAGAGCAAAGCTCGTTTGGCGTAAATTATCGCTATTAAATGGACTTAGTCGCACTAACCTATGAACGCCGTTCTCGGAACGCATCTTTCCATAAGCAAAAACACCTTCTAGTTCTATGACCGATGATTTCAAACCAGCCTCTTCACCAGCATGGCGCTCGATGATTCTTGCCGACAGACCCTCTTTTTCTGCCCAGCGAAGATACATTCTTTCTAGCATCTCGGTCCAATCCTGAGCGTCCGTACCGCCAACACCAGCGCTTAGACGCAAAATGGCGTTATGATCGTCAAATTCGCCGTCAAAAAGTAATTCCTTGCGGCGTAACCCCAGCTCGGACTCAAGAGCGTCGATCTGCCGTTCAAACTCAGGAATAAGTTCATCATCACCGAGAGCCATAAATTCATAAAGATCCTTAACCTGAGCCTCTAGCACAATCCATGGGTCGACAACTGACTTCAAGAGAGACAGCTTTTTAGTCTTCTCTTGAGCCAAAATAGGAGAATTCCAAACTTCAGGCACAGACAGTTCTTCTTCTAGCTTAATTATCTCAGCTTGCTTGTCGTCAATCTTAAGCTTCTGAACAGCGACAGCTATTTTCTCTTCCAAAACCTGAAGGCGTTTAATTAATGGCTGCACCTTAAAGCTCCTCTACGGCTTTTATAAACTGGTTGCCTCGATCAATATAATCGGTAAAATCGCCAAAGCTAGCCGCCGCTGGGCTCAAAAGTACTACAGCGTGAGGTCGAGAAAGTTGCCTGGCCTTTTTGACAACATCGCCCATGGTCGAGCCCACCATAAGTTCATAGTCCTCAAAACCAGCATCGGTAAAACTATTAGAGATGGTGGTAGCCTCTTCGCCAACTAAAATTACCTTAACGTCGTGATTCATGACCTCTCTGGTTAACTCAGTGAAGTCCGAACCTTTAGACGAACCTCCTAAAATGAGAACTTTGCTACGGTCAGAAAAAGCACGGAGAGCAGCCACCGCAGAACTTGGAGTAGTAGCAATACTGTCGTCGTAATAGTCTACGCCGTCAACACTTTTTATAAACGCCAACCGATGAGGCAAACCTTTGAACTTAGTCAGGCCTCTTTCTATCGTTGCCGGGTCCGTCACCCACTCTCGAGTGGCGGCAATGGCCGCCAAAGAATTCTGCTTGTTATGATCACCGACTAGCTTAAGAACATCTGAAGAACAAATTTTTTGTTCTTTGTAGAAAAAGTCGCCCTCAACAATATGAGCATAGTCTTCGCTTGGGTATGGTATTTTTTTACCAGCCGACAAGTTAGCTATTTCAGTTGCATATTTATTATCAACGTTGTAAATAACACTACAATTATTTGTCTGATGGCGAGCTATATTAGCCTTAGCACTTACGTAGTCCTCCATGCCTTTGTGAACGTTCAAATGCTCCTGTTCAATATGCAAAACCACCGCAATATATGGCGACTTTTCTAGATCCCAAAGCTGGAAACTAGACAGCTCATAAACAACCACGTCTTCAGCAGAAACACTATTCAAGACCTCTAGGGCTGGTTGGCCGATATTGCCAACTAGCCAGACTTTTCGCCCTGACTCTTCAATTATCGAAGCTATCAAACTTGAGGTAGTCCCCTTGCCTTTTGAGCCAGTTACGCCAATTATTCGGGCTGGGCATTTAGCAAAAAACTCATTAGTTGCCGACCAAACTTTCGCATCAGTCTTAATACTATAAGGTGGGAGGCCAGCTGTTCGGACAACCAGGTCAAAACCTTCAAGGCAGCTCAAAGCATTCTCACCTAAAATAGCCTGAGCGTCTTCTGGTATTTCACTAGCTAAACTAGAGCGTTCGTCAACAATCACAACTTCATTAGCTGGATCGGCAGACCAGTAGTCGTAACTAGCTTTGCCTTCAACTCCGTAGCCGACTATAGCAACTCTCATAAGTTAATTCCGCCTAAATGCATCGGTGAATAATTTGTAGTGCTTAGCTACCTCAGACTCCTCAATGCCACCATGAGCGCCAAAGGCCCAAACTCCACTGTTTATAAACTCATTGGCTAAATTCTTAATCTCCTCGACGGTCGTACCTTTAATGAGCTCGAACATGTCGTCGACATAATCTATCTCGCCGTAATCGACATAGGTAGAGCCGTACCAGTCAGCCAAAGAAGCGACAGTGTCGGTACCAAGCTGCATAGCTCCGGTTCGGTATTCCTTGGCACGATCTAACTCTTCTTGAGTCACGCCTTTTTCGGAGACTTCTTTTAGTTGGTCTATCATAAGCTTGAAAAGCTCGTCGGCATTCTCATAGCTAACCTGACCACCAAAGGAAAAATCGCTATAGCCAGTAGGATTACGTCCAGACCAAGAGCCCATACCATAACAAATACCTCGCTTGCGGGCCACACCCCAAATCCTGGAATGCATCGTACCAGTTAGGATGTAATTTAAAGCAGCCATGGCTCGGAGCTCCCGACGAGTCAAAATACGATTCAAAAAGAAGTAAAGACTAAAGCCAAGGTTCTGAGCATCGGGTTTGCGAAGATAGACTAATTCTGCAGGCTTAACAGTTTCTTTGGGTAGCGACAGAAGCTCACCAGTCGGTAAACTCCACTTTTCTAGATGAGCAACAACTTCATCTCGTTGCTTCTTCAGGTCACCAACAATGATAAAGCGCATATTCTTGAGGGTATGAGTTTTTTCAAAATGATTCTTTATGTCGTCCAATGTTATGTTCGGCAAAGTCGTCAGCTCTTCTTCGTCATACCAGCGATCGAGTCCAGCACCACGCATAACACGTTGCCAAACAATCCTGCCGTAGTTGTTGCGGTAACCGATTAGCTCTTCTCGAACATTACCTTTTTCGGTTTTTAAAACCTCTTCCGTATACTTTGGTTTGGTGATAGCTAATTCTTGTAGGTCGAGAATTCTGCTCCACTCCATTACGGCCGCCCCAGCTAAATAAACGAGGTCTATACTGTTGGTAAGAGCATTAGAGTATGCTCCATTTTTAGAAAATTCTTGGCTAAAATCTTCAATTGAGTCGAACTCTGCGTTAGGACCAAAAGACATATGCTCCATGACGTGTGCTGTTTGGCTAATTTCTGGCCTATCGACATAATAATTGCCGGCCCTAAAGTGTATGGTGTAGACAACCGATGTGGCATCTGGCACATCTATCAACAAGCCCTGCATGCCGTTATTTAGCTTGATTTCTTCGACACTGTGCTTTAGTGGCATGTTGTTACCTTACCTTTTATTAAATAGTTGTTCAAGTTTACCGCCGAGGTCAAGAACCTCTTCACGGTCGCCGTCGCTAACAGCCGCCAAAACCCAGGTATCGGCATCTATAAACTGCTGAGCGGTTTTAATAATTTGCCCCCTGGTGACTTTGTTTATGGAGTCTGGAACTTTGGAATAATCTTTAATGAAATCGTCAGCAAAATATCGATTTGTGTAAAAACTACTAATTTGCGAAACTGTTTGAGCGCCCATCTGGTACCGACCCAAACTAAACAGTTTAGCCGACTCGATTTCCTCATCTTTTATATTTCCGCTAAGAACCGAGTTTATTTCTCTCGACATTAAAGCAAAAAGATCTGGTGCTGACTCATGATTAACCTGCCCCGTTACGTCCCAGGCACTGTCGTGGAAACCAGAACTGGCATACGAACCAACGTGGTAAGCCAAACCCTTAGCTCGGGCCTTTCCGTAAATTCTAGAAGTTGCTGTACCTGCTAATATATGGTTCAGATTGTGCATAGCATCCAGTTCTTCGTCGCTAAGACGCTTCGGTATGCTCATTGTCCAACCAAAAGTTAAGTTAGAGGCACCTTTTCGGCGAATAATTGTCGGTTGCGCCCCATGAAGCTCGTCTTGAGGAACCTCAAAACGCTCGCCTTCTGGGAGATCAAAAGATTCCAACTCACGAACTATAGATCGCTTTCGCCCTTTCAGCTTCCCGGCTATTACAAAGCGCATATTTTTAGTAGTGTGCGTCCGCTTGTGATGTTCTTTGACGTCAGCTAGCGTAACATTCGGAATCGTCGCTAAGCACTGACGATATGTCAACACATCTTCGCCCAACAACTGTTGTATGCGAGGCCACAAAATACGATTATGGTCATTGAGATAATTAGTCAACTCGCCCCGAACGTTGCCCTTTTCGGCCAAAAGTTCCGTCTCGTTGAAACGAGGTTGGCAAATACTAAGTTTCTGTAGTTCCAATATTCTATCCCACTCAAAATCGGCACAGTCGGCTTCGTAGACCATCGAAAGGTCCGAAGTGTAGGCGTTATGATAAGCGCCGTTTTTGGTAAACTCCGCCTCAAAAGCTGACTCTGAACGAAAACGAGCATTAGCACCAAAGGCCATGTGTTCCATTATGTGGGCGACCTGCTCTATCGAGGCATCTTTAGCGTAGCGATTGCCAGCCCTAAAATGAAACTGCATACTCATAACTGTAGCCCCAGGGATATCTATCAATAGCCCTCGTGCGCCATTCTTAAGCTTTACCTCTTCGACATCATGATTCATGTTAGAAAAACACCGACCAGACTGACTTGCCTATCGGCGGCCCTTCTTTCGGTTTTGTCGTTGGGTTTTCTTCTTTTTGCGAACTACGTTCTTCTTGCGAGCGGCTTCTGAAGCCGTTTCGGCCTTCTTAACCCTAAAATCGTCGTCACGGCCAGATTCGCCGGCGGTTATTTCGTTAACACCTTTTTCGACAGCGTCTTCAGCCAAGCGCGTAAGCTCGGTCTCGTACTCTTCTTCTGTTTTGGCAACAGCATCACTAGCTGAAACGTGCATTACGACACGAATAACTTCGTCACGCAGAGTACCCTGCAAGCCATCGAAGAGCTTCTGTGACTCACTACGATACTCAACCAATGGGTCACGTTGCCCGACGCTTCGCCAGTGAATACCATCACGAAGGTGTTGCATGTTCTCGAGGTGTTGCATCCAGAGAGTGTCTAGGACCTGCAAGTAAACCTCTCGCTCTACCTTACGAAGAACATCTTCACCAAGCTCCGATTCTTTAGCCTCATAGGTTTTAAGAACTTCCTTCAGCGCCATGTCAAAACGGGCTTTGTCATTTTTCTGTGCCCCGATAGCTTTGATCTTCTTCTCTGGAAGAGGAAAAGCAGCCTCAAACTCAACCGCAAAGTTCTTGTTATTTTTAGCTGGCAATACGGTCAATTCTTGAACTTTATTCTTGATTAAACGATTAATTTCGTTCTTGATGTCTTGGCCTTCAAGGATCTTGCGGCGAATTGTGTAAACAACCCGACGGTGACGATTTATAACGTTGTCATATTGAACAACATTTTTACGATTATCAAAGTTATAGCCTTCAACTCGCTTCTGAGCCGCTTCTAGCGTCTTGCTGAGCATTTTATGCTGAATAGGCTGACCGTCTTCAACACCGATACGATCCATAATTGGTGCAATTCTTTCGCCCTGGAATACTCGCATTAGGTCGTCCTCAACGGAAACATAAAACTGTGTTATACCAGGGTCACCCTGACGGCCACCACGACCACGAAGCTGATTATCTATGCGCCTTGACTCGTGCCTCTCAGAGCCAATAACTACCAAGCCACCAAGTTCTTTTACGCCTTTTCCAAGCTTAATGTCGGTACCACGACCAGCAATGTTTGTTGCCAAAGTAATCGCACCTTTTTCACCGGCTTTTTCGATAATCGCCGCTTCTCGCTCGTTATTCTTAGCGTTAAGAATTTCGTAAGGCACACCCTCTTTGTCTAGATAAGAAGCTATTAATTCGTTCTTGGCGATTGAGGCTGAACCAACCAAAACCGGCCGACCGATATCATGGTGCTCTTTGATGGCGTCGGCAATTGCTTTAATTTTAGCCTTCTCGGTCTTAAAGATTAAATCTTCCTTGTCTTCACGAACGATTGGACGATTTGAAGGCACCTGAACAACATCTAGCTTATAGATTTGTTGGAACTCTTCGGCCTCTGTAAACGCCGTACCGGTCATACCAGACAGCTTCTTGTAAAGACGGAAGTAATTCTGGAAAGAAATAGTCGCTAAAGTCATACTCTCCTGAAGAACGTCAACATTCTCCTTGGCCTCGATAGCTTGGTGTAGGCCCTCGTTGTAACGACGTCCGCTCATCAAGCGACCAGTAAACTCATCGACAATAACCACTTCACCGTCTTTAGTGACCACGTAGTCCTTGTCTCTCTTGAAGAGTGCCTGCGCCCTCAAAGCTTGGTCTAAGTGATAAACAGAACGAATATACTCAGGGCTGTATAAGTTTTTTATACCCAAAATTCTTTGCACATGCTCAACGCCTTCGTCAGTAAGCGCTACCATGCGGCGTTTTTCGTCGAGGGCGTAGTCTTCGGGTGTCAATTTAGCTGCCACACGAGCAAATTGAAGATAATGCTCGGGGTTCTCGCTTGCTGGAGCACTAATAATCAGCGGGGTCCTAGCTTCGTCAACAAGAATCGAGTCAACCTCGTCAACTATAGCGTAATTTAGGTCACGCTGACGAAGCAATTCCACCTCGTTAACCATGTTGTCTCGCAGGTAGTCAAAACCGAATTCGTTATTCGTACCGTAGGTTATGTCAGCCGCATAAGCTTCTTTACGAGTTGTTGGACGAAGTTTTCGCATTCGAGCATCAGTAAAGTCGCCGTTGTCATAGTCTTCGTCGTAAACATAAGAAGCCTCGTTGACGATTACACCTACGCTTAAGCCAAGGAAATTATATAGCTGACCCATCCAGCCGGCGTCACGTCGTGCTAGGTAGTCGTTAACAGTAACAACATGCACGCCCTTGCTTTCAAGAGCATTCAAGTAAACTGGCAAGGTTGCGACCAAAGTCTTACCTTCACCAGTTTTCATTTCAGCGATATCCCCTTCGTGGAGTACGATTCCACCAAGCAACTGAACGTCAAAATGACGCATACCTAAAACACGGTCACTCGCCTCACGAACCAGCGCAAAAGCATCTGGCAAAATAGTATCTAAAGAAGCACCTTTTTTAGTAAGGTTCTTTTTTAGAACTTCAGTTTGCTTTTTAAGCTCAGGTTTAGTGAACTTTTTATACTTGTCTGTCAACTTATTGACATCGGCTACTCGCTTCTCTAAGCGTTTTAGCATTTTCTTTTGCGGATCGCCAAAGACCTTAGTTAAAGCTTTTTGTCGTGTTATTGCCATAATTAAACCCCCGATTTGTCTGAAATCTCTGTAATAAACTGTGTTTAATTATACGCTGTTTTTACCTTATAAGGAAGAGTTTAGCTAGAAAAAACTACTCTTCAGGCTTAATTCGCTTAAAGCGACTCAAAATTCTGCGTCTTTTTCCAATATGTGGAACCATTTCGGTCTTGTAGCGCCTCAGTTGGCCTTCTATTTTCTCTTCAACGATGTCTATAGCTACAGTGGCGCTTGAACCAAAACCTTTGGCGGTCAATTTTTTGGACGGAAGCACGAAAAACACCTCAGCTTGATGCGTGTCGCCTTTAGCCTCGCCAGTTAAACTCAACTTTACATCGACACTAACCGACTGCCTAGCGTGCCTTGGTAAATAACGATCTAGTCGCCCAATCTTTTTTTCAATGTAACCTTGAGTTTTCTTGTCAACGTCATATTTTAGACCCGTGATGGAAATGGATTCAATCATTCTGCCTCCAGATTGTTAAGCTTTAGTATCTTTATTGTAGCACATTAAATAATTTCACGACCGCCCATATAGCTCCTAAGAGCTTCCGGAATAGTCAAAGTGCCGTCTTCATTTTGGTAGTTTTCTATAATGGCCACTAATGAGCGAGCCAGCGAGACCGCCGTACCATTTAGAGTGTGCAGAACCTCTATAGAGCCGTCTTCGCGGCGAACTCTAATGTTAAGGTTGCGAGCTTGAAAATCGGTACAATTTGAGGCGCTAGTTAGCTCACGATATGAGCCGTCAACTGGCGACCAATACTCAATGTCATATTTTTTACTTGCTGGCGCCCCTAGGTCCCCGCTGGCAATATTCACGACCCTGTAAGGTATATTCAAAGCCTGCCAGATTTCCTCTTCAAGAGAAACTATTTCTTCGTGCATCGCCAAGCTCTGCTCAGGCGTGGTAAACGCATAAAGCTCAAGCTTATTAAACTGATGAACCCTAAACAGCCCCCGAGTATGCTTGCCGTAAGCTCCAGCCTCCTTGCGGAAAGACGGGCTATAGCCCACATAGCGTAAAGGCAGATTTTTTTCGTCAATAATTTCATCAGCATGATAACCGGTTATCGGTATTTCTGCCGTAGCGATAAGCGAAAGATCCTCACCTTCTATGTAGTATTCGTCGCTCTGGTCACTACTACGTGGAGCAAAGCCGGTCCCGGTTGCCGTTCGACTATTTACCAGCGCCGGAACAGTCAAGTAAGTAAAGCCCTTGCCTACGACCTTCTCGAGAGCAAATTGAGTTATAGCGTTCTCTAAAAGAGCCAAATCGCCTTTAAGATAGTAAAACTTTGCCCCGGCAACCTTAGCGCCTCGTTCAAAATCAACCCAGTCACGGGCGGTCGCAAAATCAAGATGGTCTTTAGCACCCTCGGCCTTCTCTCCCCAGGCCCTAACCTCTACGGCATCGTTTTCGCCACCATCTGGGACGTCTTCTTGCATGATGTTGGGAATGTACCATAAGATATTATTAAAATCTTCGTTGACTTGGCCTAAAGTAGTTTCTAGCTCAGAGAGTTGCTCTTTTATTTCTCGGCCTTCGTCAATGAGGCTTTGGTCTGGTCGCCCACCACCCTTCATCTTGCCAGAATTCTGATTACGACGCTCCCGTAAATCGTCAACTTTTTGTTGTAATAATTTACGCTCAGAATCTTTTTCCAAAAAATCGGAAATGTTCACCTCGTAACCTTTACGGCGAGCGTGTTCCTGTACTAGTTCAGGGTTTTCACGAATAAAACGAATATCTAACATAGTTCAATTATAACACTTAGGATATTATTCCGCTCAAAAGTAATACCAGCAGGACCCCCCCGAGCGCAAACCTGTACCAAATAAATACTGAGAAGCTATTTTTAGCAACAAACTTCAGAAGCCAGTCGATGCAAACATAGGCCACCACAAAAGACACCAAAGTGCTGGTAATCGTAGCTGTCCACCCAACCCCGTAAGAGATTTTATCGTAGTGAGAAAATATCTGCAAAGCACCGGCGCCAATCAGGGCCGGAATACCCAAGAAGAAGGCAAATCGTGTTGTTGTAACACGATCAAAGCCAGCCAGCAAACCGGCGGCCGTACTAGCGCCGGACCGTGATACTCCCGGTATTAGCGACACCGCCTGAACAAGCCCGACAAAAACCGAGTCTTTTACGGTAATCTCTTTCTCGGCTCGCTGACGAGAGCCTTTCTTGTCAGCCCACCAAAGCACGAAAGTAAAGCCAAGAAGCCCGCCAGCCACCCACCAAGTGCTCCTAAGGGCGGTTTCGACGTAATCTTGCAGAAAAAATCCCACGAAGATTATAGGTAGCGAGCCAATAATCACTGCCCAGCCGAGACGATATTCAAAAACTTTGCGTTTTGACTTATCGAGTAGTCCCTCGAAAAAACCTTTAGCCGTAGCGATTATATCTTTCCAGAAATAAATAACTGCTGCTAAAATCGCCCCCACCTGGATAATGGCACTGAAAGCCACGACGCTAGCATCTGTTGGCGAATGGCCAAACAGATTGGTAAAAAAAGCAATATGCGCAGTACTCGAAATTGGCAGGAACTCTGTCACTCCCTCAACGATGCCGATTATTACCGCCTGCCACCATTCCATATCTGTATTATAACTTACTCTGTCCTCAAAGCCTCTATTGGGTCAAGCCCAGATGCTTTACGGGCTGGAGCTATGCCGGCCAGCACCGCCACTAACATCAGGCCGACGATCACACCACCGGTAGCAAGTGAGTTAAACGATAATAGATACACATCGCCTATCCCGAGAGATTCGCTG
>CAZSTN010000005.1:0-18917 GCA_964609915.1 uncultured Candidatus Saccharibacteria bacterium
AATGGCTCCAATGCGGGCGTGATGTATCTGAATTTGAACAATTCGCCGGCCAACACTAACACCAACATCGGTTTCCGTGTCGCCTCCCCGGTATGACAAAGAGCCTGATATATAGCGCCCTGGTGCTATATCCGAGCAGTTATCATCCGGCCGTATTTTTCCAGTCGTAAGCTGTTTAGTGCGACAAAAAGCGAAGAGGGCTCACAGTTAAGTCACATGAGGCACCTCGTACACTATATATAGCGTTGTAATAATTATATACAACGCTATATTTTTTACAGAGGTAGTCTTGCTTGTAGTAAAAAATACCATTGAAAAACTATATATAGCGTTATATTATCATACATAAGCACCATATAGGGTGGGCAGTAAAACAGAAAATATATGTGCAAGAAGTGAACGCTTTAATGGAGTTTTTCTTGCACCAGAAATTATGGAGGTGTAGCATGACAGAAATATCGGTTGTAAAACGAGACGGAACCAAAGAGCCATTTGACGCCAATAAAATAAACCTTGCCTTAGTTAAGGCCAGTGAGGGGCTGAGCGACCAAATTTCTAAAGTTGTTGAAGTTGCTTCTCAGTTGCAACTGACTCTTTTTGACGGAATCACTTCCGACCAGCTGGACGAAGCGGTTATTCAGACAACTCTTCAGAACGTTAAAGACGACCCCGACTATGACAAAATAGCTGCCAGGCTTTTGCTTAAGACCTTATATAAGAATATTTTAGGTGATTATGACACACCTGCCGAACTTAAAAAGCTACACGTAAAAACCTTCCCGCAGTACCTAAAACAGGGAGTTAAGGACGGTTTACTTGATAAACGTTTGACCGACGGGCGCTTTGATATCGAAAAAATTGCTAAAACCCTTGACCCCGCAAAAGACGACCTTTCTAAATATCTGGGAGTTATCACCAACAAGAACCGCTATGCACTTCGGAAGGGCAGTGGCGAGCCAGTAGAGGTGCCTCAATTTACGCACATGCGTATTGCCATGGGGCTTTCTATAAATGCCGAAGATCCAACGGCTTCAGCCTTAGATTTTTATGAGCACATGAGCAACCTTGACTATGTACCTGGTGGTTCGACTCGAGTAAATGCTGGTGGTGCATTTCCGCAACTTTCTAACTGTTTTCTTATTAACGTCGATGACGACATGGAGTCGATCGCCCAAAGCATTCGTAACACCATGTGGATTGCCAAAGGTACTGGAGGCATCGGCATTGGCTTCACTAAACTAAGGGCTTCTGGTAGTCCTGTTAAAACAACCAACACCGAGAGTACCGGTCCGATACCATTTATGAAAATGATAGATACGGCGCTTTTTGCTGTTAGTCGTAAGGGTAAAAAAGCTGGGGCAGCGGCTTTATATATGGAGAATTGGCACCTTAACTTCCCGCAGTTTTTAGACCTTAAGGCTAATTCCGGCGACCCTTATCTCAGGACTCGTTTTGCCAACACAGCAGTGTTTATAAGTGACGAGTTTATGCGCCGAGTTGAAAAAGACGAAGATTGGTATTTGTTTGACCCAGCAGAAGTTATGGATCTGACTGAACTTTACGGAGAAGATTTTTCGAAACGCTATAAAGAGTATGTAAAATTGGCAGAGGCTGGAAAACTTCGTAAATTTGAGAAGGTCTCGGCCCTCCAGCAATTTAGAGCTATCTTGATTCAGCTTCAAGCCACAAGCCACCCATGGTTAACCTGGAAGGACACCATAAATGTCCGAGCTCTTAATAACAATACCGGTACTATTCATCTATCTAACCTTTGTACAGAAATCACTTTGCCACAAGACAACGACAATATCGCTGTTTGTAATTTGGTCAGCATTAACCTGTCGACTCACCTAAAGGAAGATAAAACCTGGGACTGGAAGCGCCTAGAGAGTGGCGTTAGAAGCTCTATCCGACAGTTAGATAATCTTGTAGATATAACTGAGCTACCCGTGCCAGAGGCAATGAACGCCAATAAGTCCACTAGAGCTTTAGGGCTTGGTTTCATGGGCTTTACTGATGTCATAGAAAAGCTAGGCTACGCTTATGAGTCTGAGGACGCCTATGCTCTAGTCGACAAAATCGCCGAGTTTATTAGTTACTATGCCATAGATGAGTCCGCCGAGCTTGCTAAGAAGCACGGTAGCTACCCTGCGTTCAAGGGCAGTGGTTGGAGTAAGGGTATTTTGCCAATCGATACTATCGACAATCTAGAAAAAGACCGCAAAGTTAAGGTAAAAGTTAATCGCCACGCCGAACTAGACTGGGAGAAGCTTCGCATCAAAGTCAAGAAGGGTATGCGAAACGCCACTTTAATGGCCATTGCTCCAACTGCCAACATCGCTCATATTGCTGGCACGACACCTGGACTTGATCCGCAGTTCTCTCAGATATTTAGCCGATCGACCTTAAACGGCAAGTTTCTAGAGGTAAATAATAACCTTGTTAATGACTTAAAGTCTTTGGGAATTTGGGAAGAGGTCAAAGAAGACCTGTTTGCCAACCAAGGCGATGTTCAGAATATCGTAGCTATCCCGAGCGACCTTAAGGCTGTTTATAAAACCAGTTTTCAGGTTAGTCCATACGCCTTTATAGAGATCGCTGCTCGAGCTCAAAAATGGGTTGACCAAGCAATTAGCCGAAACATGTATCTAGAGACTCGTGATATTGACGAATATGTAAAAATTTACACCGAAGCTTGGAGGCGGGGACTCAAAACTACATATTATCTGCACGTTAAACCTCGACATCAGTCCGAGCAGACAACTGTTTCGATTGACAAAATAGCCGAAACTAAAATTAAGAGCCAAAACTCGGGTCGTCGTGGCTTCGGGTTTGCTAAAGGAAGGAATTAAAAATGGGAACATCTAAAGACAACGGTCACGTACATAATTCAAACGGTATTCTTGGTTCCGGGCTTCGAGACGGCCTGCAACTCAAGCCGGTTCGATACGATTGGGCTTATGACTTATATAATCAGTCAGTCGCTAACACCTGGTTTCCGAATGAGGTGCAACTGGTTCAAGACTTGGCTGACTTTGAAAAGCTAACAGAAGAAGAGAAGCATGCTCTTAAAACCGTCATTAGCTACCTGAACCCTAACGAGTTGCTTATAAATAAATCTTTGGCTTTCGGGATATATCCGTATGTTAATGCCGCTGAAGCTCAGCTCTATCTTTCTAAGCAAATGTGGGAAGAGGCAAACCACTTTATGACTTTCGAGTATATTATTGAGACTTTTCCGTTTGACCGTGAAGAAATATATTCTGCCGGTTTTGGTAAAAAATCTCTAGCGGATAAGGCTGATTTTCAGACTAAGCACCTTGAAGTGATGCTATCGAAGGACCTCGACATTTATAGTCTAGAAGGCAAGAAAGACTTCGTCCGTAGCCTGGTAGCTTACAATATTGTTCTTGAGGGAATTTGGTTCTACTCTGGATTTATGGTCGGCATGAGTTTCCGCCAGCGCAATTTGCTACGCAATGTTGGCTCGCTCCTTGACTGGATAACTAAAGACGAGAATCTTCATCTGACTTTTGGCATTAACTTGTTACTCACTATTCTAGATGAAAATCCAGACCTCCAAACCGAAGAATTCGCCGAGGAAATACGAAACTTAATACTTGAGGCGGTTTCACTCGAAGAGGCTTACAATAAAGACATGCTACCAAACGGTATTTTGGGTCTAAATGCTGAATACGTTAACCAATACATCAAACACATGACCGATCGTCGCCTCGTAGAGCTTGGTTTCGACCCAGAGTACAATGTTTCAAACCCTGCTAAGTGGATGGCAACGGCTAACGACACGCTAGAGCTGGTTAACTTCTTTGAAAGCACGAACACTAGCTATGAAGTAAACAGCGTTAAATAAGTGTTGGCTTTTTTACAGCAAAAAAAGACTAGAATTACACTACATATGGCGTATAATATATAAACATAAGCACCACAAACAATAGATGGGAGATACAAACAATGAACGCAAATTTAATAATTTCTGAAGACATGACTCTAGAAGAGAAACTCGCTGCAATTGATGCCGCTATGGCTAATGTTGTCGTTAAGTCTAACCAGGGTACCGTAAATGTAGCCGAAGACCCTGCCGATTTGACTATGTGTCTTGGTTGTCAGTAGTCTAGCTTTACAATGAAAACTCAACTAGTTATTTTTGGTGTGTCTGGTGACTTGTCTAGGCGAAAGTTATTGCCAGCTTTAAATGAATTGGTGTCGCAGGGTTTAAACGACATCGAGATCATTGGAGTTTCTAGGCGCAAGCTTGACGAAGACGAACTCTTGGGGGCTTTCTCTAGCTTAAGACCAATAATGAGCACCTATACTATGGACCTTGTTGCCCCAAGTGACTATTCAGATTTTGCCAAAAAACTCTTAAAAAGAAGAAACGTCGGTCAGAGGCTTTATTATTTGGCGGTTCCGCCAGGTGCGGCAACTAGCATTGTTGATTTTTTGGGTGCGGCTGGTCTAAACACCTCTAAAGACAAGATTTTATTCGAGAAGCCTTTTGGTTATGACCATGAAAGTGCCAGTAGTTTCATCGACAGGACCGCTAGGTTCTATTTAGAGAAAAATATTTTTCGCATTGACCATTACATGGCTAAAGAGGTGGCTAAAGAAGTAATTAGGTTTAAGAAGACCTGTGAGGGTGGTCGGTGTAAATGGGGCCTAGATACGGTTAGGTCGGTTGAGATTGTTGCCCACGAAGAGCTGGGTGTCGAGGGTCGAGCGGAATTTTATGAACAAACAGGTGCTATTAGAGATGTCGTCCAAGGGCATTTAATACAACTTCTTTCTTTAGTTTTGATGAAGGCTACCCAGAAGAAGTCGGTGTAACTCGGTCTGAAACCGAAACCTTTGCAAGGTTAACTTTGTTTAGCGAGGACCCAAATTGGTTAAATGTGCCTTTGACTCTTGAGACCGGTAAGAAAATGCCCAAAAAACAAACTTGTATTAAAATATCTTATAAAGCTGGCCCAGACGTTGTTTTTGACGAGCTGTCTTTGGTCAATGGTAACCAGGAAAAAGTTCCAGATGCCTACGAAAAGATACTGCAGTCGGCTATCAATGGCGAAAAAGCTATTTTCACAAGTTCCGACGAAGTGTTGGAGTCCTGGCGGATTTTAGACCCAGCGCAGTATATATAGTGTAGTGTAACTACTACAACACTCTATCTATAGCGTTTGTATAGTTTATTGTGCTATAATAAAATCCCATGGAGGTGAGAGACTAACATGGAAAAGAAACAAAAATATATTTTTGTAACTGGAGGGGTGCTTTCGGGGGTAGGCAAGGGTATAACAGCGGCCAGTATTGGTGCTATTCTCCAAGCCAAAGGAAGTAAGGTGTCCGTTCAGAAATGCGACCCGTATCTTAACGTAGATGCGGGTTTGCTTAGTCCAGCTGAACACGGTGAGTGCTTTGTTACTTACGATGGAGCTGAGACTGACCTCGATCTGGGGCATTATGAACGTTTTTTGGATATCGAAACTAGTCGAAAATCTACAACCCTTTCGGGTAAGCTCTTACAAAAGTTAATTAGCGATGAGCGAGCTGGTAAATATGGTGGCAAGACTGTTCAGCTAGCGCCACACTTAACTGGTTTAATTCAGGACACTATTCAAGATGCCGCAAATGGTAGTGATGTTCACATCGTTGAGATAGGCGGTACGGTTGGCGACTACGAAAGCCTTAGTTTTATTGAGGCTATCCGTGAATTCGCAACTCGGGTTGGGCGCAAGAATTGTCTATACATACATGCCGTTTACGTGCCGTTTCTTCAGACTAGCAAGGAATTCAAAACTAAGCCTGCGCAAAATGCTTTGAAAGATCTTCGTGGTTTTGGCGTTATTCCAGATGTTATAGCTGTCCGCACCGAAGGCCCTGCTCCACAAAGCGTTGCTGATAAAATTGCTGTATTTAGCGGAGTAGACAAGAATGCTGTCGTTTTGCTCCCCAATATTTCTTCGGTTTATGAAGTTCCTCTCAACATGCTAAAAAGCGACATTTTAGAGATAATAAATGACTTTACCGACAACAGAAATCCTGCCGACATGTCGAAATGGAAAGAGTTGTTAAAAAAACAACAGGCAACGTTCAAGAAGAAATTGAGCGTCGGTCTAGTTGCTAAATACATGGATAACGAGGATACATACCTGTCTGTAACCGAGGCTCTTCGAGCGGCCGCTTGGAATCAAAATATTGATTTAACAATAAAATGGATAAATGCCGAAAAAGCTACCGAGAAAGATTTTGAGTCAGTTGATGCGCTAGTAGTTCCTGGCGGTTTTGGCGCCAGAGGTTTTGAAGGTAAGGTTTCGGCAGCGACTTATGCTCTAGAACATAATAAACCGTATCTTGGTTTATGTTTAGGCCTTCAATCGGCAGTTGTAGCGGCGGCACGTAGGGGAGGGCTGAAAAATGCCAACAGTTCAGAAATTGACCCTAAAACCACAGACCCAGTTATATATATAATGAATGGACAAGAAGGTAAGGAATCTACGGGCGGAACTTTGCGACTTGGAGATTATGAAGCAAAGCTCAAGGAAGGTTCAAAGATCGCTAAGATTTATGGCTCTAGTTCGGTTGTTGAGCGTCATCGTCATCGTTACGAGGTTAATCAAGAATATTTGGATGCAATTGAGGCTGGCGGCTTAATAGTCTCTGGCACTTCGCCCGATGGTTCGTTGGTAGAGTTTGTTGAAGCCGAGAAGCACCCATATTTTATAGCAACTCAGGCTCACCCAGAGTTTAAGTCTCGGCCGTTTCGTCCGCACCCATTGTTCATCGGTTTAATGAAAGCCGTCCAATAAAGTGTTATAATAGTCAACAATGAACAAAGAAATTTCTAAAGTTGTAAAGAAGCTGTTTGATGTTGACGTCGACGTTATCCTGACCCGTCCCGATGCTCAGTTCGGAGATTATGCCACTAACGCTGCTTTGCAACTTAGTAAGGCTGTCGGTAAATCACCACGAGAAATTGCAGAGCAAATTTCTACTGAACTACAAAACTCAAACGTATTTTCAGATGTAAGCGTTGCCGGTCCTGGCTTCATAAACTTAAGGGTGTCAGCAAAACACCTCGCCAAGAAGCTTGAGGAAGACTGGAGCGATTCTTACGGCGAAAACACCGACGGTCAAGGCAAGACCGTAGTTGTTGAGTACCCCAGCCCAAATATGGCCAAACCCTATAGTGTCGGTCACCTAAGACCAGGCAACCAAGGCTGGGCAGTGAAGCGACTCATGGAAGCAACTGGCTGGAACGTTATAACAGACAATCATCTTGGTGATTATGGCGCACCTCTAGGGGTCTGGACTGTTGGGTTTAGGAAATTTTCTAGCGACGAAGCTCTAGAAGAAGGTGGCGTATATGAGCTCGGACGAGTTTATATCGAGACTAAAAAAGCTCTCAAGGAAGAGTCTGAGCGTGGTGAGTCGATTTTAGCTGATGAAGTTCAGGACTGGCTACTGAAGTTTGAGTCCGGAGACGAAGAAGCTGTTAATTATAGCAAGAGATTTAATGAAATATCGCTTGAGCATATTCATAATGTTATGGATAGATTAAAAATCTCAACCGACTATGAGCTTGGCGAGGCCTTTTTCGCTCCTCAAGGTAAGTTAGCTGTTCAGAAGCTAATTTCTGAGGGCGTAGCAAAGCAGAATGAAGACGGCTCGGTCATCGTTCCGTTAGAAGAGTATGGTTTCGATGTCCCGCTATTAGTTCAAAAAAGTAATGGTGCGGCTCTTTATGCTACTACAGACCTAGCGACTATATTATATCGAGAAGAAAACTGGAAGCCTGACAAAGTTGTTTATGTGGTTGGTGCTGAGCAACAATTTTATTTTACCCAACTGTTTGCCTTGGCAAAAAAACTTGGAATCAAAACAGACTTAGTTCATCTTTGGTTCGGAGTGATAGACCAACTCACTGAAGACGGTAAGCGTGAAAAAATGAGCAGTCGCAAAGGCGTTGTTCTCATGGAAGAGCTACTCGATCAGTCAGAAGAGCGTGCTAGGGCAGTGGTTGAAGGTCGAGATGTGTCTAACGAAGACATAAAAAAGGTTGCTTTGGGTGCAATAAAATTCAGCGACTTTGCATCCGACCGACGCACAAATATATTATTTGACTGGGACACGATTTTTGCTTTAACCGGACGAAGCGGCCCATACGTGCAATACGCCGGGGTGCGGGTTAACCGAATAGTCAGCGACTATGGTGTCGGCGATTCATTTGTCGACGACTATGATTACGAAGCTGAAAAAAATGTTTTACTCAAGCTTATTGAATATCCAGAAATTGTCCGAAAAGCTGCCAGCGAACTTGAGCCACACAGGTTGGCCGGGTACTTGTATGATTTAGCTAGAGAAATGAACCGGTATTATGAATCTACACAAGTTGCCACTGGTGAGGTTAGTGAAGTTCAAAAGAATGCTCGTTTGGGGTTACTTAACAAAGTCAGTCAAGTATTTGAGCATGGCCTAGGCCTGCTTGGCATTGAAATACCGTCTAGAATGTAGAAGTAAAATTAGGAAGGATGTAAATGACTAAAAAGAATTCGAAAAACACTAAACTACCTAAGACCAAAGCTTTAGCAGAGGTCGTTACTAAAGGTGGCGCAAGGCACGTGGAAGGCTTCTTCGATTTTATACGAACACAAGGAGTGGTTGGCTTGGCCGTCGGTCTTGCCATCGGTACTGCCGCTGGGGATACAGTCAGGAAGATGGTTGAAGGTTTCATCAACCCAATAGTTCAGTTTATCGTCGGCTCACAGTCGGAACTAGCTGGCGCAATTTGGCACGTAGAGCTTTGGGGACGCAGGGCTGACTTTGCTTGGGGTGCTTTTGTGTCTTCATTTATAACACTTATTGCAACAGCTCTGGTCGTCTATTGGATAGTTAACGTTTTGAAACTTAATAAACTCGACAAGAAGAAGCAGTAAGCATGCCTAAAAAAGCCAAAATACTCTGGGTAGACCTAGAAATGACCGGACTGGACCCTAGGGAGGATCGAATCCTTGAGGTTGCAGTCATCGCTACGGACTGGAGCTTTAAAGAAATCGCAATATACGAGGGCGTAGTCAAAGTCTCTAGCCAGCGTGTCATGCGACGAATGTTAAAAGGTCCAAACGTTGAGTTCTGGAACAGCGTGCCAAATGTCAGAGACGAATTAATTGCTCAAAATAAAGCAAAAGGCCAATCTTCCAAAAAGGTTGAACAAGATTTAATAAATTTTGTAGAGAAAAATTTCGACAAGGACACCAAAGTCTTGCTGGCAGGCAACTCTATTCATCAAGACAGGCGGTTTATCGTTAATGAGTGGCCAAGATTTGAATCAAAGCTTCATTATCGAATGCTTGACGTCAGCGCCTGGAAGGTAGTCCTCGAAGGTAAGTACCGACGTAAGTTTTCCAAGGCCGAACAACACCGAGCGCTTGATGATATTCGTGGAAGTATCGAAGAGCTAAGTTATTATTTATCAAAGGCTAATTTTTAATAGGGTAGTCTATATGAATCACAAAGAATTTGAAGAATATTTACTTTCTTTTCCCAGCACCTGGTTAGATTTTCCTTTTGGCGATGACACCAGTGTATATAAGTATGGCGACAAAGCCATCGGCGAAGAAAAAATGTTTGCACTTATCCAAAGAAATTCTAAACCGTTAAGGGTTAGCTTGAGGTGCGACCCATTGTTAGCAGAGACACTTCGTGAGAGGTATGAAACCGTCTTGCCAGGCCATCATCTAAATAAAAAACACTGGAATACAATAATTTGCTCTGGACAATTAAATGATGACGAACTAAAAGATCTCGCCAGACTTAGTTACGAGCTAGTGTCACGCTAGTTTTTATTAAATTTTGTCAAAATCGACTAACGAGTTATAAGAAGACTCGAGGTTATCGTAAGAAGTGCTCAAAAATTCTTTAGCACTTTCGCTTTTTGTGCTTTTGTAGGTTTTTTGCAAAGAGTTAAGCAGCTGGCTCAATTGGAAGGCCATTTCTCTTGTGTACGTTCTGTCGTAGACGGCGTTTAGATTGGCGTCTTCCAGTCTTTCAATTGTTGATGCAACCGACAACCTATTTTTTGTTGATTCGGGTATATTTTTTTCAGTTATTTTTAGTTCTTCGAGGTAGGGGGTGATGTCATTTTCGGTGTTAACGATGAAAATGCTAATTTCGCTATTTATAGACCTTAATTTGTTGCTTTTTATGCTTGTTTTGCCGTTGCTAACAATAGAAGATGTGTTTTTTAGGTTAAGACTTAACTCTGTCCAGTCGTTTTTTCTATTACCGCTCAGCGAGCTCGCAAATATCGAGAGCATTATAACTAATACAATAGCTAGCGCTCCAAGCCCTATTAGTTTTTTAATTTTGCCATCTAAAAAGGATTCTTTATGTTGAACAGGCGCAATTTCGTCTAGGTAATTTAGAGGCACATTATTTTCTGGGTTCATGCCACTATTTAACCATAATCAGTAACAGAGGTAAAGAGTGGTATAATAAACTATATGCAGGACGTCAAGGAAGAAGTAAGATCAAAGGTGGTCATTGAAGAGGTCATTGGTGAGTATGTCCAGCTTAAGCGTGCCGGCCGTAATTTCAAAGGGTTGAGTCCTTTTACAGGCGAAAAAACGGCAAGTTTTTATGTTAGTCCAGAAAAGAACATTTGGCATGATTTTTCCTCTAATAAAGGAGGCGACGTTTTCTCTTTCGTAATGGAGGTAGAAGGTCTGGACTTTAGGGGTGCGTTAGAGCTATTGGCTCGTCGAGCTGGCGTTGATATATCTGTTTACGACTCAAAAGGCGCTCAAGAAATAGCTGCTCAAAAACGTAAGTTGCTGGAAATTCATGAGTTAGCCTGCATTTATTATCAGCAGAGTCTAGCAAAAAACACCCGAGCGCTTGACTATGTTTTTAAAAAGAGAAGACTTTCAAAAGATGTTGTCGGTTTGTTTCGAATTGGCTATGCTCCGGATGCTACCGACGCATTGGTCCGTTTTTTGAAGAAGAAGGGTTATTCGGGAGCCGATTTATCTAAGGCCGGTTTAACTAACCGCCGAGGAGGTGACTTGTTTAGGGCCAGAATGATGGTTCCACTGATGGATCAGTCGGGTCGAGTTATCGGCTTCACTGGACGTATCTTAAAAGATGAGCCAAATGCTCCGAAGTACCTGAATACTCCGCAAACTTTAATATATGACAAGGGCCGTCATGTTTTTGGCTTAAGCCAGGCAAAAGAGGCTATTAGAAAGAATAATCACGCCGTTATAGTCGAAGGTAATTTAGATGTCGTTAGTAGTCACCAAGCTTTAGTGTCTGAGACGGTTGCGACAGCTGGTACGGCAATGACAGAATGGCACATTAAAGCGTTGTCTAGGTTGACTCCAAATATAAAGCTAGCTTTCGACGGTGATGGAGCTGGAATTGCGGCCACCGAGCGGGCTATACCTATTGCTCAAAAGGTTGGCGTGGAGCTATTAATAGTATCTTTACCAGAAGGCTTCAAGGACCCCGACGAGTTAATCCAGAAAGATGCCAATTTGTGGCAAGATGCTATAGACAACGCCGAGCCAGTTATAGATTGGCTTTTTAAGCAATATAGTAGTCGTGAAGACATGTCGACACCTAAGGGTAAGCGTCAGTTTACGACCGCCTCTTTGAGTGTGGTGCGTGAAATTAATGATCCCGTAGAGCAAGAAGTTTACTTAAAACAAATTGCCGAGAAGTCTTCAACGTCGATGGAGTCGATAGCCGAAAAGCTCGGGTCTAAGAAGGGTAGTCATGAGATCAGTCGTAAGCCGAAACCTTCTTTGAAAAAACCTATTGACGAACAACAGTACCAGAATAATATAATGGCAATCGCTCTTATTGACGATGATGTTAAAAAACTTCTCTCCACAATTGATATTGCTGTATTTTCTACGACAGAAAGAAAAAGCGCTTACGAGTATTTTACTACAGAAAAGAGCCATGCCACCAAGGGTGAGAGTTTGCAGGAAAATGAAAACTATGTTAATATGCTAAAGGAATTTGTGGCCGATAGAGGATACAGAGAACGCTCTAAGGAAGAACTTTACGAAGAAGCGACTCAACTCATCCGCCGAGCACTAAATGAACACTTGCAAACTAAAAAAACAAACCTAACTAATGAGCTAAGAATTGCCGAAGACAACGGTGACTCAGAGGCTGTTGCTAAGTTACTAAAAGAACTAAATGAACTTATAAAAACGGAGAAGGAGTCTGCACGTGGCAAAAGACAACAGTAAAGACGACAAGGTAAAGGACGAAGAAGAGGTGATCGATGCGCCACTTAGTGTTACGGAAATAGAAGAACCTGACCCAGAAGAGCTTGAAGAAGAAGAGGTTGATGGAGACGAGGATCTACTAAGCCAAGAGCAGTATTTTGACGATGCCAGTGACGATAGCGTGCGCTTGTATTTGCGAGAAATCGGTAAAATACCACTTTTGACTGCCGAAGAAGAGCTTGCGCTAGCCAACAGAGTCGTAGCCGGTGAGAAAAAAGCTAAAGACAAAATGGCTGAAGCCAACATGCGACTGGTAGTTTCTATTGCCAAAAGGTATAGCGGTCGTGGACTTGATTTTTTGGACCTCATACAAGAGGGGAACACTGGTTTACTTCGAGCTGTCGAGAAGTTTGACCCAAGTAAAGGTTTTAAGTTTTCGACATACGCAACTTGGTGGATACGCCAAGCCATAACCAGAGCTATCGCTGACCAAGCCAGGACTATTAGAATACCAGTTCACATGGTTGAGACTATTAATAAGCTTCTGCGTACTCAAAGACGAATGACGCAAGAGCTAAACCGTGAACCAACCATCGAAGAACTTGGCAAGGAACTCGAGATGGAACCTGAAAAAGTCGAATACGTTATAAAGATTAAACAAGACATCACCTCACTTGATGCTGGTGTCGGTCGTGACAGCGATGACGAAGATTCTGTTCTGCTTGATTTTATCGAAGACGAGGACACCTCTACTCCAGAAGAGTCTGCATCTGTACAGCTATTAAAAGAGCAGGTTAGAGACATACTATCTTCACTTTCTGATCGTGAGCAGAAAATTTTGCGCATGCGTTTTGGGCTTGGTAACGGTAAAAGTCATACTCTTGAAGAGGTTGGCCAAGAATTTGCTGTTACCAGGGAGCGAATTCGCCAAATTGAAGCCAAAGCCCTCGCTAAGCTTCGCAAACACAAAGACTCTAAAAAGCTCCACGACTATATAATCTAGGTCGGCCTAGAAACCGATAACTTCGGCTACTTTTTGTAATTCTTTTTGGAAATCTTCAATGGTGCCATTATTCATGACGTAATAATCGGCTATAGCAATTGGGCCGCCTTTTTCTAGATTCTCTATCTCAGACCAGTCTCTTTTTTGCGCCTCTTCGTGAGTGAAAGGCCTAATAGGTCTCTTTGAAAGTCGCTGATAGCGAGTTTTTCTTAGTGTGACAACAGCGACAACCGCTAATTCGCCAGGAAAAGCATGCTTAAGAGCCTTGTATTCTGTCCAGGTATACAGCCCGTCGGCCATTATGCGGTGTTGGCCGGCCTCTTGAAGGTCTTTGATTTGCTCAATTATTTCGTTAACGACAACATCTTTACCACGTTTTCTGCGAACTTTTTCTCGGAATGCCCGTTCGTTTTCTGGGGTAGCCTCAACTCCGGCTCTTTCCATGAGTTTTAGCATAACTCCACCAAAGTAAACCTTTGGGTAGCCTTGAGCTGCGAAATAGTCAGCAGCAGTAGTTTTGCCAGAACCGCTCAACCCGACAATCGCTAAAATTTTTGTTTGGCTTCTTTGCCTCATAACAACTATTGTAACAGATAATGCTCAAGCTTGCTTTACTAGGACGACAAGCCAGCGCAGGTACTGTATACTTAGAGTATGAAGAAGTTGGCTATAATTGACGGAAAATCTATATTCTACAGAGGTTACTATGCGATGCCAGGGTTATCTTTGCCTGACGGCACACCGACTGGGGGAGTTTACGGTTTTGCGTCAATCGCCATAGAGCTGATAAAAAAAATAGAGCCAAATTACGTTGCAGTTGCTTGGGACAAGCCCAAAACGAATATTCGCAAACGTCGTGAAATATACCCAGAATATAAAGCCGGAAGAAAACCAGCTCCAGATGATTTTTACGCTCAAGTTCCAATACTTATGGAATTGCTCGAAGCTTTTGGCTGGCCTTTTTACGAACTAGACGATTATGAGGCCGACGACATTATGGGCACTTTCGCTCATCAGGCCGAGGAAAAGGGCGTCGAGACGTATCTGTTAACTAGTGACTTGGACGCTTTACAGCTAATCAGCCCCATTACAAAAGTTTATGCTATAAAAAATGGCATGGGCAACCTCGAAGAGTTTGACGTAGCTGCCTTTGAGTCTAAGTACGGCATTGCCGTCGAACAGTTCCTTGATCTTAAATCCCTAAAGGGCGATTCGTCAGATAATATACCTGGTGTCCCAGGCGTTGGTGAGAAAACTGCGTTGCAATTATTACAACAATACCAAACTTTAGACAATATATATGAGAACATCGATCAAATAAAGCCAACTGTGGCGAAAAAGCTTACTGCTGGCAAAGAATCTGCCTATATGAGCAAAGAGATAAGCAAAATATGGATCGATGCGCCGGTTCAGCTAGACTGGGGCGTTGCCGATGTTGACGACATTGACCTAGAGAAGGTCGCCGATATCTTAGAAAGGCTGAAGTTTAGCTCTTTAGTGAAGAGGATGCCAAAGCACATGCAACTTGGTAAAACCGAGGCTACGCCTGCTAGGGTAGAGGTGCAGGAGTCTCCGTGGCCTGGCGTTTTGTCATTAGGCGAGGTGACATTGGTAGGCGTAAATAATGGTATGTTTTGGCTTTCACCTAATGAAGGCGTTGTTTATGAGTCTAGACTCGAAGAAATAGACAAAAACGCCTGGACGGCGCTTAGTTGGTCAAAGGTCGTATCTTACGATTTGAAATCTTTATATCATAGCCTGGCTGATGCCGGGGTGAGTGTGGATTTTCAGAATGTGCATGACATCAATCAGGCGGCTTTTCTGATAGACCCTCTTGAACGTGACCGCTCACTTAAGTTTATGACTGGCACAGACGAGGACATCCCGCAAATAGTAGCTGGCTTGTGGCCTGTTTATGAGTCTCAAGTTAAAAGTTTTGCCGAAAACCCAGAGATAGCCGATATTGCTAATAATTACGATTTCCCACTTACTAAAACATTGTTCTTGATGGAGAGGCGAGGCGTCAAGGTAGACTCAAGCGTGTTTAATAAGCTCAGTAAAGGGTTGGGTGACGAACTTTTAGAGCTTGAACAAAAAATGTATTCAATGGCTGGCTATGAGTTTAATATTGCCAGTCCAGCGCAACTTTCTGAGGTGTTGTTTACTAAGCTACAGTTACCGACGACGGGTATTAAAAAGGGTAAAACAAGCTTTAGCACTGGGCAATCTGAGTTAGATAAGCTTCGTGGTCAACACCCTATAATTGAGCTAATTGAACGGACCCGTGAGCTTGCTAAGCTGAAGAACACCTACGTCGATGCTCTACCTAAGTTAGTTGATGCTAGCGGACGAATTCACTCAACTTTTAATCAAGATATTGCTGCGACTGGCCGCCTTAGCAGTACGCACCCTAACTTACAAAATATACCTATTCGTACCGAGCAGGGAAGGAAGATCCGAGAGGCTTTTATTGCCGATGAAGGTAATCTATTGGTCAGCGCCGACTACTCGCAGTTCGAACTTCGCTTAGCCGCCGTTTTGTCTGACGACAAAGACCTGATAGGGGACTTTAACGGTTCTACGGATGTTCACACCAAAACTGCTTCCCAGGTTTATGGTGTGCCGATTGATGAGGTCACTAAAGACCAACGTCGAGCCGCCAAGGTTATAAACTTTGGTGTTCTTTATGGTATGAGTCCACATGGATTGTCGGTAGCCACTGGTATGTCTATGGTTGAGGCTAAGAAATTTATTGATCAGTACTTTGAACTTCGTGCGCCAATCCGTAAATTTATTGACAAAACCTTACAAGACGCTAAGCTAAACGGCTATGTATCAACTTTTTACGGCAGACGACGACCCACACCGGACATTCATAGTTCTAACTTTATAGTTCGATCTTCGGCTGAAAGAGCAGCTGCTAACATGCCGATACAAGGCACTGAAGCTGACCTCATGAAGAGAGCAATGTTGAGAGTGGATAAGGCCATAGAAGGGCTGGGCGAGCAAATTTTGCAAATTCACGACAGTATTTTGATTGAATGTCCAGAGGCCAATGCCGAAAAAATATCGGTTATTCTGAAAGAAATTATGGAGGACATTGCGCCAGAGCTACCTATTAAGCTAAGTGTTGACGTTAGCGTTGGAAAAAACTGGGGCGAATTATAAAGCTTGTGTTTGACAGAGGTGAAGAAAGGGTTTAATGTAGGGTTATGTCACGATATTCATACGGATACCGAAGATACCTACCCGTTCTGCTAATTGTAGTCGTTGTTATTATAGTCGTTTTGATATTAGCCTCCGTACTGAGGTCGCTTTTCTTGTCGCCAAGAGAAGATACTCCAGTGACTCAGCAAGTAAACTCCATACAGCAGGCTCTTCTGGACACTAGCGCAGACCGAGGCGTCGGGCTGGTGGTGCGTGGTCCAATAGTTGCCGACGAAAACTTTCGGTCTTATAGAATTGTCGTCACTCCATCTAGCAGGGTCGCTCAGTCATTTACTGGCTACCTAGATAAACTTGACGCTGAAAAGACCCTAGGCAACAACGCTCGGGCCTATGAAGAGCTTGTTCATGCTCTACATCTTGCCGATCTAGACGCGGGAGTACAGTTTGAGGGCGACGAAAATGACACACGAGGCATTTGTGCCACCGGTCAGGTATATGAATTCTCTTTCTTAAAAGACAATGAAACGGTCCACACATTATGGACCTCAACCTGCAACGGCTCGCCAGGGTCCTTACGGGCAAACGTTAACCAGTTAACTAATTTGTTTACTCGCCAGATCCCTGATGTCTCACAGATAACAGGCAACCTAACAACAAGCCAACTTTTCTTCTAGGACATGCCAGAATTACCAGAAGTCGAAACCGTTAAAAGAGGCTTGAACAATTTAACAATCGGCAAAATTATAAAGTCGATTAACTCTGATAATCATAAATCTTTTCCTAATTCTGAGGCTGACGTAAAAAGCTTTGCGCTGAATTCCAGCATAATTAACGTTCGTCGCCGAGCAAAAGTTTTAATGATAGACCTAAGCTCAGGTTATTCATTCTTAATTCACCTTAAAATGACAGGCCAGTTGGTTTATATTGGCAAGAGCAGGTTTGGGGCTGGACATCCTAACGACAGTCTAATAAAAGCTCTTCCAGACAAATCTACAAGAGTAGAAATAACTTTTACCGATAACACCAAATTGTTCTTTAACGACCAAAGAAAATTCGGCTGGGTCAGGCTATTGCCAACCCTCGAGATACCAAACACGCCTTTTATGCAAAAGGTTGGCCCTGAGCCTCTCGAAAGCGACTTCACTGTAGATATTTTTAAAGAGCGAGTTAAAAGGCGCCAAAATTCTAGTATTAAGGCAGTGTTGCTCGATCAATCGGTGCTTGCTGGAGTCGGTAATATATATGCCGACGAGTCTTTATGGGGTGCAAAGGTTCACCCTGCTCGAAAAGTCAGCACTTTGAAAGATACCGAGTTAGAACTTTTGTATGATGATATTCGTTTTGTCATGAATAAGGCGATTGCCGAAGGTGGCTCATCGAATAGTACATACGTTAATGCCGAGGGCGGTCGGGGTAGTTATATGAATTTTGCTCGAGTTTTCCGTCGCGAAGGTCAAGATTGTCTACGTTGCGGTGCAACTATCGAGAGAACCAGGGTCGCAGGCCGTGGTACGCACTTTTGTCCAGTTTGCCAAGTTATATAGAGTATAATTAGTATATGATTTCTGCGTTTATAGGCGAGGACAGTTTTGCTGTTAGTGAAAAGCTTGCTGAGTTAGCTCATGGGTTTGATGGTGCCGTTGAGCGTATTGATGGAGCTAGCCTGCAGGTCAATAACTTACCCGACCTTCTAATGGGCGGTACGCTATTTAGCCATAAGAGGTTAGTGGTCATTCGAGATGTCGCCTCTAATAGCGTAGTCGCCGAAAAACTAGCTGAATGGCTTGAAAAAACCTCCGACGATATCCATTTAGTTATTGTTGAATCGAAGCTAGACAAAAGGTCGAAGCTTTACAAAGCTTTGAAAAAGGAAGCCCTAGTTCAGGAATTCGTCGGTTGGACGGAAAAGAATTCTAGGGATGCCGAACGTTGGGTTAGCGAGAGGTCAAAGCTTTTGAAGCTCAACATCAAGCCCGCCGCAGTTGGTCATTTAGTCAGAAGGGTCGGTACAGACAAATGGGCATTGTCTAAGTCCTTAGAGAAACTCCAGCTGGCTGGTAGTGACATTGATGCTAATATTATAGACGACATCATCGTGCCGTCAGTTTCAGAAAACGTCTTTACTCTTTTTGAACTATCTCTGCAGGGTCAGGCCAGTAGACTGCTTGATATGCTTAGGTCTCTGGAGCTTCAAGAGGACGCTCACGCTATTTTTGGTCTAATATCTTCTCAGTCTATGCAGTTGCTGGCAGTTGCTCGCTCAGAGCCTTCAGACAGCCCAGAAAAAGATCTAGGGATCCACCCATACGTAGCATCTAAATTTCAGCAACAAGCTAAACGCTACGGTCTACGTAAAATTGAAGATATAGCCGAAAAGGTGACCCAGACCGACCGTGACCTAAAAACTACGTCAGTTGAGCCTTGGCTTTTGGTCGAGCGACTCTTGCTTTCGATAGCTATATAAAAAACCCGCCTAGAAGACGGGTTTAATTTTT
>CAZSTN010000005.1:19017-25243 GCA_964609915.1 uncultured Candidatus Saccharibacteria bacterium
TTAGCCGGTGCTTTAGCTGCTGGTGCTTTTTTAGCAGGTGCCTTAGCTGGGGCAGTTTTAGCTGTAGCTGTTTTAGCAGGAGTTGCCTTAGCTGGAGCTTTCTTTGCTGGAGCAGCCATTTTAATACCAGCTTCTTTAGCGGTTTTAGCTAGATTGGCCATACGGCGAGCTGCGGTGTTTTTATTAAGAACATTTTTCTTAACAGCTGTATCGACTGCACTTTGGGCAGCGGATAGTGTATCAGCACTAGGTTTAGCCACAAAAGCTTTAGTAGCGTCTTTTAGGGCTCGCTTGGTAGCGATATTTTGGTCACGGCGTTTAACCGTTTGCTTTGCTCGCTTAACAGCGGATTTTATAATTGGCATGAAGTTCCTTTACCTCTTAAATTCTTTGTATACGTCAAGAGGGTATTATAGCGGAAAAACGCAAAAAAGTAAATAGGTGGGCTTATTTGTTGACAATCTGATGCCTCTTATGCTAAAGTAATCTAAAATAGCGCTAAAATAAAAAAGAGTTTCATATATGGACGATCTAAAGACTAAAAAAGACATAATCGAAAAGATAAAAAGTTCCTCGAACATCCTTATTACCGTGTCAAACAACCCATCGGTTGATGCTTTGTCGGCCGCCCTTGGACTTACTTTGGCGTTGAACAAAATAGATAAGTACGCCACGGCTATATACAGTGGTGCAACACCGCCAGCTATTTCCTTCCTTGAGCCGGAAAAAACGTTTGAGGAAAATACCGACAGTCTTCGAGATTTTATAATTGCCTTGAATAAAGAAAAAGCCGACCACCTTCGCTTTAAGCCGGAAGGTGACTATGTGCGCATATACATAACCCCTTATCGCTCGGTAATTACGCCAGAGGATCTTGAGTTCTCTCAGGGCGACTTTAACGTTGAGCTAGTTATAGCTATTGGCGTAGAATCTAAAGAGACTCTTGACGATGCCCTAGATAATCACGGGCAAATCCTGCACGACGCTACCGTTGTAAGTATTACATCATCAGACACGCCTAGTTCGCTGGGCAGTGTGAACTGGAACAACAATAACGTCAGTAGCCTTAGCGAGGCTGTTGCTGGGCTTGTCGAATCTTTGAAAGACGATAAGAAGAACCCTATCATTGACGGACCTATTGCTACGGCATTATTAACGGGAATTGTTGCTGAAACTGAAAGGTTCAGTAACTCACACACAACTTCTCATGTCATGACGGTTGCGGCCAACCTAATGAGCGCTGGTGCAGACCAACAGCTTATTGCGTCTGAGTTAGAGCAATCTCAAGAGGTGCCAGTAATCCCAGAGGTTGAACCAGCAGCAGAGACCGTCGAAGCTGAAGCTACCACTGTCGAAGAGCCTGTCGAGCCTGTTGAGACTGAAGAATCTGTTTATACATTGAATATTGAGCGAAATGAACCAACCGCAGCTTATAGCTTGCCTAAGCCCGATGAGCCAGTAGTCGCTCCAGTAGAAGAACCGCAAACTACGCCAGAGCCAGAGGTTGCTGAGACCACCGAAGCTGAAACTGTTTCAGAACCGGTTGTTGTTGAGCCAGTAGCTGAGGCACCTGTAGAAGAGCCGGCGCAGGTCGCATCTGAAGAGCCAGCTCCGGCGGCTATCCCTGTCATTAAGCAACCATCGAGCGTCTTTTTGTCAGAAAAGCCCGAGCCAGACAATCCAGATGAGCCCAAAAGGGAAGAGCCAGGGCAATCTATAAATTCTGAGGGTTATATATCGAATAGTGAACCAAAAGTAATCGAACCTATTTCAAGTGATTTGACAGCTCAGTCAGGGCCAGTAGATCTATCAACACAGTTGCAGGCCGAGCTACAGCCACAGTTTCAACCGCAACCTGCACCTGGGCCTGTAGACTTAGGTTTGCCGTTGCCTCCGCCACTACCTGATTTTTCAAATAGCCAAGCTCAAGGAGCCTATGCTCAACCAGAAATACTAGGTGATATTTTAGCTCCAGAGCAACCAACTATTGGTGTGCCTAATACTCTTGAAGTTCCACCAGTAGCTCAGGCTACTCCAGATGCAAACTCGGCGTATGCCTTTACACCAGAGCCAGTCTTGGCCTCAGAATTTGGCGTTAACCCAGCTCCAGCGCCTAACCAAACTCTTGACCCAGCTCAGTATCAAATACCGGCCCAGCCTTAGTTTATATGCAAGAAGATAGTATTTTACTGATAGACAAACCGTCTGGCATGACCAGTTTTGGTGTGGTTGCTAGAGTTAGGCGACGCTTAAGTCAGCATTTTGGCAAGAAGGTTAAAGTCGGGCATACCGGAACTCTTGATCCTTTCGCGACGGGCTTGATGATTATAGTCACCGGCAAAGAATGTAAAAATGCCATGCAGTACTCCAAACTAGACAAGGTCTATGAGGCGACTTTTACGCTTGGTCAAAAAAGCTCGACAGGCGATACTGAAGGTGAAGTAAGCCATGTTTCAGATAAAATCCCGACCCTAGAGGGGGTTAAATCTGTTTTGGGTAGTTTTGTAGGAGTTATTACTCAGCGTCCGCCAATTTACAGCGCTATAAAAATTAACGGTCAGCGAGCTTATAAATTGGCTCGTGAGGGTGTTGAGGTTGAGGTGCCGACTCGGCAGGTGACAATACATTCTATAGATTTAATCAGCTATGATTATCCAGAGCTTCGTATTCGAGCGCATGTTGGTAGCGGGACGTACATTCGGACCTTGGCCGAAGACGTTGGTGAGGCCTTAGAGACGGGAGCTTATTGCTCTCAACTAAGAAGAACTAAAGTCGGTGATATGGACATCGCCGAGGCTAAAGCCCTAGATGAGTCCGCTAAGTAGTCGACGAATTTCTTCGTAAGTATCTTTGGTGTCTCCAAGTTGATCGTAGCCTTCTCGGGTTGGATCGAGTACTGTGTCGACACGTTCTTTGAGGGTTTTGAGCCCTTCTTTGGTTTTGTCGTCAAGGTTGTTAGGGTCTTGAGCCTCAATGGCATTTTTAACCATTGATACGTAAGGACTGAACATTTCTTGCATAGCCTTAGTGGTGAGGGTCTTGCCCTTAATTACACCCATAACCATGTCGTTCATACCTTGATCGCCGTAAGGGCCAGTTATCGGAACGACCTCTTCAACCTCATTGCCTGACGCATCAATGAAGGTACGTTTTTCGAGTCCTTGCTTGAGGTTAGCTATTCGTCCGAAGTCGAAGAAGGCTGGCCTTAATTTACTTGCTTGTAGGCCATCGGCAAAGGCACCAAATAGAGCGCTTCTTTCTTCTGGGTCGACAACGGTACTAAAGTCCATTTCCTTAATCAATTTACCTATAGTAGATGGTGAGGCGCCTTCAAAGAGGGAAGAGGTTGCCGCTATTCGAGCATCGATACTGGCCTCTATTCCCTTGACGCTTATACCAGCGGTTAGGTCTTTTCTTTCGTTGTCAGTAAGGTTCTTGTAGCTAATAATCGTCTTGATGTTGTCGATGGTCTCTTTCTTGTTCTTGGAGATTATAGATATAGCTTCAGCCAAAGCCCTTTGTGCGCCATTAGGGTCCACCTTGCCGCCTGCCAGTGCTTGAGTGTCTACATTGGTTTCAACGGCACTAGCGTAGGTGGCCTGCTGAGTTTGTTTAGCGGCTACGGTAGCCCTGGCTACGGCCGAAGTTTCTATTTGGGTTTGGGACATTTCTCGGACAGCTTTCCTGAGGGCGTCAGTATTTACGCCAGCCTCATCGGCAGATATTTGCGCTTTTCCAGACTTATACTCGTCTATCGTCATGTTGCTAACAAGTTTGGCTTTTTCTAGGGCTGCCTTAGACTGCTCAAGCTGGGTGTTGGTTATATGCAGCTGAGAGCTTGGCCTATTGATTTCAGTCTGAACGTCATTATCGGCCCTAACCTGAGCTAGCTCGACGGCTCGTTTGCCGTTCTCTAGGGCTATGTTCTTGGCATAAAGTTTGCCACCTTGGGCGAGTTGCTTGTTGGTGCGTTCTTTGTTCTTGTTCTCGACAATGTTCTTGTCTAGACCTATCTCGTTAGCCTGATCGTAAAGTCTTTGGCCCCTCTTCCTATTGTTGAAGTTGTTTTCAAAGTTACCTTTGGCGTTCTCGGTCCTCTTTTGTAGCTGACGCCTTCGCTCTTCAGACCTTCTAGCTGCCATTCTGAGCCAGTTTCGCTTCCTCAGTTCACCTGGGGTTCCGTCATGTTTCATACCGCTGATGCCACGCTGTCGGTGCCAAGCCTTCTTTTCGCCCGCCCAGTTTCGACTCCTGTCTAGAATGCCCTTGTTAGGGTTATTTACCATGCCGGCTATTTTACCTAGAAGGTTACCGCTGAATTTTATCAAGAACGGAGTAATCACCAGTGGCGCAACTTGAACCAGCATACCCAGTAAAACGGTGTTAATGGAATTAGCATTTTCGATAATAATCGCTCCAGCCAGCTGCGACCCTCCAAAGACAACAGAGAAAGCCGGGAAGAAAATCAGCATCGTCATAAAGAGGTCTTTCCATTTTTCGAACCATTTTTCGGTGTTAGGTAGTAAGTAGGCCACAAAAGCTAGGGGTGCTATGACAACACAGATGATTATAATCGCATGACGAGCGGCTAGTATCAGTATGACCGTAAGAAGGACAAGCAATAACCCGACTAGAGCTGGTACCAGTACGTATATTAGACCCATTGCGGCTCCTCCTACGCTATCGGCGCCAAGTAGCACTCCGTGCAATCCCATGCCGGCAGCTACGGCTGCAGTTCCGCCAGACAGAAGGAAGCTACCCATACCAGCCCAGGTCCAGCTAGTTAAGCCCTCGTTTTGGTTATTTACACTAGAAAACATCTCGTTACGAATATACATAAATACATCTTGCAGAGAGTAGCCTAGTATATTAGAAACATCTATAGCAATGGCCGTAATTATGAAGGAGGCGTTAACTAATATGGCGGCAATTATTAAACGAGGAAGGATTTTCTTAATGCCGTAATTGGCAGAACCAACACTTGTTAGTTGAGCATAAATTATTATCAAGAAGACAATTATAAAAGCGATGTTAGCAATGTTTCTCATGATGTCCCAAGCTTGGTAAAGTCCGCTAGAGGTGTCGCTGAGGTTCGCTGGTTGAACCACCATAAAATCTGCCAAGATGTCAAAGACGGCATCCATACCCTCGGCCAACCAGGTGGTTATGCTACAAACAAACCAGCCAACTCCGTTAATCACACAAGATGTGCCAGTATCGGCCCCATCCGGATTGACTGTAACGGTAGTTTCAGTAGACGGGTTAGAGAAAACCCGTGTTTCTTGGTCGTAGTCATAGTTGAGGTAGGTAGCGCTAGTTTCAGACGGCGGGGAAGTGCCTGGCGCAAAGTATATAACATGGGCCTTATATTGTTTCGCTGTTCGGCTACTTGAGCTGTTTCCGTCTGATTGCTGGACTTCTTCGGTACTTATATAGTATTCGGCATCTTTAGGCACGGAGTGTGTCTCTTCGCCGGTTGCTTTACCCACATTTTGGTATTGTCTACCTTGGTGGGTGAGGGCTGCGCCACTCCATTCCGCCGTTGTTGCGTTAGCTGGAGTAGAACCAAAAACAGTCCACAATAGGGCCGTAGCCAGGACGACAAACACAAACATAAAAATGCTCCGCACCGAGAAACCCTCAGTCCGAAGTGAACTCCTCAAGCTCATATCTGTTTCATTATATCATCTTAAGGGTAAAAAGTCAATGAACTGGAGCTTGTTACTTTATAAATAGGGCGAGCCTATCAACTTTGCGTGAATATTCTTCAAAAATAAGGTTTTTCACGCAAAGTATGAGATTATTGACCTGTTTCCAGACGTTTGGGGTCTGGATGAACTAGGCAGATTATTTGTAGAAAGGGGTTTGTTAGAGGCAGGCCCTTGAAAACTGTGGAAACTTCTGATACAATACACACCTGATGATTACAGCAGACAACAAAGCTAAGGCATTTGCTCTTACGCAGACACACAAAGAAGACGTCGGTAGCCCACAGGCACAGGTGTCAGTTTTGACTACTCGTATTAAGGAGATAACCGAGCATCTTAAGACCAATAAACACGACCACATGGCTCGTCGTGGTCTTGTTCAGATGGTTGGTCGCCGAAAGAAGCTGTTGAAGTACCTCGAAGCAAAAGACTTCGAAGCCTACAAAGACACAGTAGCAAAACTAAAACTCCGCAAATAAGCGGAGTTTTTTCTTTAGGCTCTTTTTGAGGATTCTTGT
>CAZSTN010000006.1:0-14604 GCA_964609915.1 uncultured Candidatus Saccharibacteria bacterium
ACGAGATTGCTATAGAGATAGCGACCCCAGGGTCGTCTGAAGCAAAGAAGATCACTGTCTCTATCCATGGGGTTGACCACGGCTGGAGTGGTAGCGCCACCAGTAGGATAGAGGGATTTACCAGCTTCATGTCGAAGCCTGGTAAACAGAGAAATAGAATCGTTGGCATGATTTTTGCCGCCAAAGACTCTATGCTCGAAGGTTTCGTGGAGGTTTTTACCCCCGAAACCTAACACCCCGGCCTAATAATATGGCCGGGGTTTTCACTTTCTTGGTTTAGCTTAAGGAATAACTACTTTACGGCCATCGCGATAACTAGTGGTGCGGTCACGAAGGGCTATGCGCTCATCCCGACCTATGCCCTGGCTCTCAAGTATTCTGCTAGAATCATTGCGTTCCCTATATTTGGATGGAACATAAAGCACCTCACGGCCAGCGACAGCATAGGTAGCAAAAGATAAATCTTGCATAAGCTTTTTATAAAGTTCATCGGGAGCTATTTTATAATCTTCGTCATGATGAGGTGCACTCAAGGCGAATGCTCCTAAGTGTCTCTTCAGCGTCTCAGCGCTTGGGTGCAATTCATACTCATGTTGCCACCAAGTCAAAGAAACGTCACCTATCCCACGACCAAACTGATTTTCTTTATTATACCAAACAGGGGCTGACTCCATCTGCAGTTGCTCGGATTGAGCGCTCCTGCCATCAATCGAGTACCTACCCGCTTCCCAGAAATAAGTTGCGTCTAGCTTAGCCTCAGGAATTGCCCGCTTTAATAATTGGTGGGCCATAAATAGAGTACCTCCCCTATTTTTAACCTCATCAACAATAAGCACGTTTTTACCGTCTAGCCTTGTTGGCAGGTTCCAGACCTCTTCTTCCCAGTTAGACTCAGTTATTTCTCCTTCGGTGAACAATGCACGAATTGCATTTATACGATAAGGCTCTACCTTGTCAATATCAAAATCTTTAGGACCAAGACGATATTCTGCATCATAAGGGTTCTTGCCAATGTGCGAAAACCAGTTAACTCGATCAATATTCAAGAATTCGGATTTCGGAAGCTTTGAGCCGGGGCTTGCCATTTGCTCCCAGAAGGCATCGACAAAATCAGCCACAGGACGGGCTGATTTATCTAGACACAGTAAAACATCGTGACGAACTTTTTCGTCAGATTCAAAAGCTTTGTCTCTATATTCAAAGGCTTCATCGTCGCCAATTGTACCGTCTAACATGCCAATTATTTTATCGGTAGCGCTGACGTACCTCTCGATTACATAGTCGGTATTCCATTCCAAACCACCTTCACGCACCATTTGATTTTCACCAGTCAGCAGCTGAAAGTTCTCAAGAGGAACAGTCCGATAATCACGCTCTAGCTCCCGTGCGGTACGAGGCCGAGCTGTGACTTCAGAGCTGTTCCGTAGTTCTGTCATAGATAATTTATAGCACACTTAGTTAAAGAAGTCAAGTAGTTTAAGGTGTTAGTTAGCGAGTAAACTTCTCATTTAGGGAGTTGTAGTTGTATAATTCTGAGTTCGAGAACCAGTGGGCTATTTCCTTTTCGGCGTCGTCATCATCGCTTGAGGCGTGAATTAGGTTTGGTACGCCTTTATGTTCAGAGTCGGCGTGGACGAAGCTCATGTGCGAGAAGTCTCCCCTAATGGTTCCTGGAGGCGCACTTTTTGGCTCCGTTGGCCCGACCAGCTTACGAACCAGCTGAACCGCCTCTACACCCTCAAGCACCATTGCGATAACTGGACCGGACATCATTAGATCGAGCGTAACTTGAAAAGTGTCTTCGCCTCGTCTGGTTATCATCTTGCCGATATCTTCATAATGCTTATGGAAATGCGTTGCATCTGGTGAAGCCATTTTTGTACCGACGATCTTTAGGCCAACCCTTTCAAAGCGAGTCAGTATTTCCCCAACTACGCCACGCTGAACAGCGTCTGGTTTAAACAATATAAGAGTTTTTTCTACCCGGCTCATATGTTTCTCCTGCCTATTTTATTATTACTTCCCCTATTGTACCATTTTGCGTTATGCTTAAGTATATGACTGAGCAGAAATATATATCTGATTATATCCTCGATTATGTCGAACATCTTGAGGTTGAAGGTGGAAGAATGCCAAAAACCGCCGAAAACTACAACCGATACCTAGAGAGGTTCGTAGAATTTACCGGAGACATTCTGGTTTCCGACATAACTAACGAGGTGGTTCGTAAATATCGACTTTGGTTGAATCGTTATAAAAATGAAGCCGGCAACAGTCTTTCGACCATAACTCAGTTTTACCACCTTATAGCCCTGCGAGGTCTACTAAGCTATTTGGCTAAGCGAGATATAGCATCTTTAAGTCCAGAAAAGATCGAGTTGCCTAAAATATCTAGAAAACAGGTTACCTTCTTGCACTTTGATGAGATAAAACTACTAGTTGAACAAATTGATGTTTCTAACGAACAAGGATTAAGGGACCGAGCAATTGTCGAGTTACTTTTTTCTAGCGGATTACGTGTCTCGGAACTCGTGAACCTAAATCGTGACCATATAAATGTTAAACGACGTGAGTTTATGGTTCGTGGAAAAGGCCAAAAAGACCGACCGGTTTTCATAAGCCAGACTGCGGCCGACTGGGTAAGTGCTTACATAGAGGCTCGCTCTGACTCGCTATCGCCCCTCTTTATTAGCTACAGTCGTAACGTCAGGCCTGACACCAGCGGAGACTTTCGACGATTAAATGCTCGCAGTATTCAGCGATTGGTTAGCAAATACGCCCGTCTAGCTGGAATCACCAAACACGTTAGCCCGCACACTATGCGTCATAGTTTCGCTACTGATTTGCTAATGAACGGAGCGGACATAAGAAGCGTCCAAAGTATGCTGGGACATAGTAATATATCAACAACCCAGATATACACCCACGTCACTGATGCCCATCTAAAAGACGTACATGATAAATTTCACAGTGAATAACTAAGGTGTACAACTACCTGGATAGTAGGTGTCGTTGGTAACCGAAAAATCTTTACACAGATTGCCCTCTGTATCGACAGCTGAGCCTGGATAAACAACTTCGCCACCGAACATATCTACCCTTGAAGAAACTCTTTTGAATAAATTATTTGCTCGGCCAGTAGAGTCTACTTCGGGCTGAACACCGTCGAATCTAACCACTGAAGATGACGCAGTAGTACCGGAATGTAAGGTTACTTTAAAGTGGGTGGCATTATAATAAGGCATCAAGCCAAGATAAGCCACTCTGTCTGAGGCGTCGCCGTCTATTGGTGCTGGTATTCTGATGTTTGCTGAACAGGCGTACGAGCCAGAGGATACTGTAGTCTGGCACCTGACTGGGAGTAGCCCGTCGAAGACACTCAACGACGTTGGTGACGACCCCCTACTGACCGGGTACAGAAAGGCTGTTGATGAATTCGCATTGGAAGAGTCACGCTCGTCAAAATTAGTGAGAGTGAAGTCGCTACCTACCTGCATGAGCTGAAGTCGAAGCAAAGATGGAGTGTTGGCAGCCCACGTCCCAGTGCCAGAGCCGGTTTTCAGAAGCGACGGACTAGATTCGGTCGGTCTTCCTACTGGAGCTGGCAAGCTAACATCTGAGCCTTGGACGTCATCTGAGGAGAACCATTCAACAGTGACGCTATTGAACTCGCCTTTTGCCTTCAGTGGTATTAATTTCATCTGGTGAGCGTCGGCTTTGCCTATGTAATCGTTAGTGTCGAGAACGACCTTAACGCAGGTGTAGGCTTGCTCGAGGGCTAAGTCGCTGTCGTTTTGCTTGACCATAACCTCGGAGTCTATGTAGTCGTCTTCTATACCAGCCAAGCCAGATAACGATACGTTACAATCGGTGACAACACCGTTAGCTCCAAGACTGTCCCTTAGGTCTGCGCAACCAGGAGCCGATGAATCCTCGCCACACTGATTTTTATACCTTAACAATGCCCTTTTGGCGTCTTCAACCCCGGCTAGGGCCGAGCTACGAGCTCCGTCAGCCAGGTTAGCATTAACCGACTGCCTCTGGTCGCTTATCATCACCCTTAAAAAGCTAACTGTTATTACTGTCATTATCAAAATACCAAAAACTACCGAAAAGATAGAAACGGCACCAGATTCTCTAGAGCGACCACTGGAAAAAAGCATCAATAACCTCCTACTGTTATATTAAAAGTCTGAACTGTGCAATAAGTTAAATCAACATTAGCGCCTGCGCCCTCATCGCCAGGTATATAGCACCTCTCGAGACTAGGGTGAATAGCGCTAAGGTCCCCTGCCCCTATCGAGAACTTGAGTGAGTGAATACGCTTTGAGGAAACAGGATCGACTAGATTTGGAGGGCTGGTGGTCTCAAACTTATAAATCGCTAGCTTTCTGTCACCCACGGACAGTAGCTCCACGGGGCGGTCGCTAGACAGAACCTCCTGGATCACAAAGTGGCCCGAACCACTCTTCTCGCAGTATTTCCTGGAACCGTCCGAAACTCTAACAAATCTAGCTGGAACCATGTCGACTGAGCCGTCGCTAGCTGGTGTTGGAACTTTAACAGTTGGCGATGAAGACTCGGGAGATAAGATGCGTCCATAATTCCAAACGTAAGAAAAAGTACCCAAACATAGCCTGCCCTGACCTGGGTCGGCAGAACCGTCGTTGACTACTCCGGACGACGCTAAGCCAGAAGAAACGGTATAACGGATATCTTCGCTTATAGAGCGCCCAGATTGGTTAACCTCTTTAATAGTAAGTCCCCTATTAAAGTTTGCGCCGATTTGAATAATAGTCGTAGCTATTGCCAAAAGCAACACCCCTATAAAGGCTAGGGCTAGCATTAGCTCCACCAAGGTGAAGCCTGAGCGTGTTATCTTATTAACGTGGTTCATAAAGCCTCACTATCGTACCGAGTGTCATTGGTTCGGACATACCGACAGAGTTCCAGCAAGCCCGAACGTGAAAGTCTATATAACCTATGTTGGACTGATTGCTTGAGGTGGAGTCAACGGACCGAACGGCTTCTACCCATAGACCCTGGGACTGCGGGTTGGCTCCGTCTTCGTCAACCGTGACCTTGGACCAAGTCTCTGGCTCTTGTATGTCAACGTTGCTGACATGACTACCGGTAACGGGGTTTATATAAAACCTAGCAATACCTGGCCTGATACCATAATCGCAAACGCCAAAGTCCGATGCCGACCCGCCCTTAGGTATGGCTTCTACCAGCCTGTACCAGTTAGCGGCCGGAGAGCGGTCAGAAGCTAAGTAGGTGTCGCCTTGGCGGTTGACCGAGAGGTAGGAGTTGTGCATGAACTTAAGTAGTTCTACTTGAGACTCCATCTCTTGCCTAACTACGGTACTTTCTAGTGACCTTTGCGAAGTGGCAATAGCGGTGCTAACTAGCGCCAAGGACGAAACAACCGCCAACCCAAAGACAGCAACAGCAAATAGTACCTCTACTATAGTGTCGCCTGACTGTTGTGATTTTCTCAACACTTTGTATTACTCCTGTTGCTGTCATTAGTCAAAGACTCGACCGACGCTGCTGATGAAGCTTGTGGACCTATGTATATAAATCTATCGTTAATGGTCAAAAGTCCGTCAGAATCCATACAAAGAGCTAGACTCTTGGACATATTCTCCTCAGTTACCATGCCAGCCAAGTCGGATGAGCCAGTAAGCACCTGACCATTAGTGTGAAAAGTGTAAACCTTACCAGTAAATGGCGATCGGACGAGCATTATGCTGACAGTCCGAGGGCTTCTAGCGCCACTATTCTCTTCGCCTTCATGAGTACTAGGCCAAGCTATTCTGGAGCCCCACTCTATATTCTGGCTCTCAACATCATCCAAAGCTCTAAAAGTCATGCCACTAATAGCAGTGACGTCGTTGGTGACGACTTGGTGCTCGTTTATGTTTGTCGCAACCAGTTGTCGTGATGAAACTTCGCTGTCATTGACTACCATCAGTCTTCCTACCAAGTAGCAGTCACCTCGGCCACGGTTTTCGTCTCCACAAATGTTTATAGTACCGTCATTTTCAATATTCAGAAGCCGAGAGTATTGCTCCTGTAGAAGCGCCTGAAACGACCTGACTGAGTCGTTGTGCCTCTGATTGTTTAGAGCTACGGTAACTGAACCTATCATCGTAGCAAACATAAGACCAGTTATCGCTAGGAACAGCATCACTTCTATGATAGTAAATCCTTTTTGATAGTACTTATGCATATATACCAATTATAGCATAAGCGTCCACCATCAAAATACTAGAAACCCCATATACCAATTAATTATGTCCCAGCCTATAAACATAGACAAAATAGTGCCGATAATCAGGAATGGACCAAACGGCACATGATCGGAGCGCTTGATCTTTCCAGATAATAAACCGGGAAGAATAAACAACACCCCTGCAAGATTGGCTAGGAACAGAGCCACGACAGCAAGTTGCCACTGACCCAAGATTAAACCGAGACCAACGCCAAGCTTAACGTCACCGAAACCGACCCAAGCACCTCGAGAGAATAAATATATAGCCAAGTACAGCCCGCCCATAATTGCCACCGACAAGGATGCTGAAATTAAGACGCTAGCAACATCTCCGGAGCCGATGGCCGACAAAATAACCATAACAGCACCTAGCAAAGCCAGTAGTACCGAGGTAATGTCTGGTAATAAGAACCATTTAGCGTCATAGGCGAACATTATGGCCATTACGACACCGGCGCTTAGCCAAATTATGAAACTAGCTATTTCTAGGCCTGTGCCTAACGGCTGTGGCCAGAGCAAGAATGAGGCCACAAAGAAGGCGGCCAAACCAAGCTCGATAATTATCTCAAACCTACCGATTGGTTGGCGACACGACCTGCATTTACCGCCTAAAGACAGCCAACTGACCACTGGCACTAGGTCATACCACTTCAATTCGTAAGAGCAGTTTAAACAAACGGACCTGTCTTTGAGTAAAGGTCGTTTGGTTAGCTTCTTCAAGCGGGACAACTCTTTAGCGTTAACATCTTCGCCTGCCTCTTTGTCTAAAACGAGCTGTCGAGACCGTATTCTCCAGACCATTGCTCCAGCAAAGCTCCCCAATGTAACCCCAAGAAAAACCAATATAACAATTACCAGCACGTCATTCATTAGTTTATAATACCTCTTAAGCTAAGAAAAAGAAACTCTCCGAGAAGAGTTTCTTTCAAGATTGCAAAGCTTTATTAAGCAGTCTTACAGTAAAGACTTCCGCCCTCAAGGTTGGCATACACTGCCGACTGGCGCCTTGTGCCTGCTGTTAAAACAGCTGTGTCTGAGAGTGTAGTTGGACATTTCGAACCTGTTACTATTAAGATTTCGTCTGTTCCGACAGACCTGTTGGTACCCGCAACCGTGTCTGCTCTAGTGACATTACCCGATGCGGTGCTATAGCTAATCAACCTAACCGTAGTACCGCTTTCAAGAGCATTGCTACCGGCGTTACCAGAAACTATACCAGCAACCCTGTTGGCTGAAGTTGGCATCTGGCCGTTGTTGGAGCCCATGTAAGTGTTTATAGCGCTCACGATTGTACCTACCTCTGTCTGACGAGCTTGGTCACGCTGGTTCCTCTGTACGGCGGGTAGCGCAATAAAGACCATCAAGAAGATAAGTCCGGCTATTGCTAACACCAAGACCACCTCGATAATCGAGAATCCCTTTTCTTTAGTTAATTTTTTCATAATCAATTCCACCTTTCAGCTTACTTATAGTGCTTATGACTTTATGTTACACAAAATTTTTCTGCTTGTCTATACTCCAGTAGTGTTTACCAGCCCATATATAGGTATAAGTATGGCACCGACCATGCCTCCTGCGACCACTGCTAAGAGTACCATAAGAATAGGCTCGATAGCCGTGGAGATGGTTCGTATTTGTTCGTCCAGCTCGTCTTCGTAAACTTGAGCTACCCTACCGAGCATCTCGTCTATCTTGCCAGATTGCTCACCAATTTTGATCATTTGAGGCACAAAAGGCAGGATTACGTCTTCAGCTTCGTAAGCTGTAGACAAGGCCTTTCCCCCCTGAACTTTCTCGGCCGACCGCATAACGGCCTTCTCGACAATTGTGTTGTTTATTGCTCTACCAGAAATAGTCAGCATGTCTAGCATACTGACGCCTGTCGATAGAAGCGTCTGCCCTGTTCGGCTCAACCTTGCCATGTACAATTTATGAAACATTTTGCCAAAAACCGGAACCTTTAGCTTGAAATTGTCCTTAAAGGCTATACCGCCGTCTGTTTTGAAATAATGCGACAAGAAATAAATGAGCACGCCCAAAACTAAGATGACCAACCACCAGTAAGATGCGATGAAGTCGGCGGTCACGACCATTGCCTGGGTCAAGATCGGTAACTTTTCATCCATATCTGAATAAAGCTTCTCAACCTGAGGAACAACTGTAACCATCATGAAGATAATAACGCCGATAATTACAAAGACCACAATTACTGGGTATGTTAAAGCGCTTTTAATTTTGCTCGCTGTAGCAGCATCTTTCTCCTGCTGGGAGGCTATTCGCTTCAAAGCATCGTCTAAAGTACCAGACAGTTCGCCGGCAGCCACCAAAGACAGGAAAACTTCGTTAAATATGTCTGGATGTTTGGAAAACGATTCTGATAGTGACTTACCGCCTTCGACTGAAATAGATACATCTTGCACTACAGACTTAAGTTTTTTATTGCCAGTCTGCTCCATTACGGTATTCAAGCTTTGACTTAGCGGTAAACCAGCACCAAGAAGTGTAGCTAACTGCCGAGTAAAGACAACTTTGTCTTTTGTGGTAACCCTGTTGGTTATCTTGCTTATTAAGCCGTCGCCTGAAGCGTCTTGTTCTTTCATAGACAAAGGCGCTAGGCCCTGGTCCATCAAGATTTTAGCCGCAACCCGCTCGGACTCGGCCTGAACCACAGACTTAACTAGCTTGTTACTAGCTTGGTCCCGGGCTTCGTAATTAAATTTCTTCATTGTTAGCCTAACCTCTCATTAACCTTTCGAACTCAGAAAGATCGACGGCGTACTCCCTAGCGCTGTCATAGGTTATAGCACCAGACTGAACTAAGTTGACCAAAGTTCGGTCCATGGTCTGCATGCCTTGATCTGCACCAGTTTGAATAACGGCATCTAGCTGATGGGCCTTGCCTTCACGAATAATATTTCTAACAGCTGGGTTGGTAATCAAAATTTCGGCTGCTGCTACTCGACCACCCCCTATTGTAGGTATGAGTCGTTGTGAACAAATGGCCATAAGTATGTTTGCTAACTGAGAACGCACCTGCGGTTGCTGATGAGGCGGGAAAACGTCTATCATACGGTCGATGGACTGAGCTGCGCTGTTGGTGTGTAGCGTGGCAAACACTAAGTGTCCGGTTTCAGCAATCGTAATTGCTGCTGATATTGTTTCTAGATCTCGCATCTCACCAATCAAGACGACGTCGGGGTCCTGACGCAAACTTGAACGCAAAGCCGCCGAGAAGCTATATGTGTCATAGTGAACTTCACGCTGAACAATAACCGATTTTTTAGATTTATGAGTAAACTCAATTGGGTCTTCTATGGTTATAATGTGCTGAGATTTCTCGGTATTGATTTTGTCGACTAAAGCCGCCAACGTAGTAGACTTACCGCTACCGGTTGGACCGGTAACAAGCACCAGCCCTCTTGGATAGTCGGCGAAATTAACAACTGTATTTGGTAGTCCAAGCTCTGCAATGCTTTTAATTTCATTAGGAATTAGACGAAGCGCAGCTGCAATGTTGCCACGCTCATGGAAAGCGTTAACACGGAAACGCCCCAGATTTCCAAAAGCAAAGCTAAAGTCGAACTCTTTGTCTTTAAGGAGTATTTGACGCTGGTCTTGGTCCAAAATAGCAAAAACTAACGACTCTACAGCCTGTTCGTCGAGAGGATTATAACCTGCAATTGGTGCGAGGCTACCGTCGATTCGTAGCATCGGAGGCAAGCCAACTTGAAAGTGAAGGTCCGAAGCCCTTCGGCGAACGACTTCTTCTAGCAAAACTTCTATTCTTAACTGTTGATTGTTCATCGTCCCATCCTTTTATGCAGCGTCTGACGTGACGCGGTTAACCTCTTCTAATGTTGTTAGTCCTGACAGAGCCTTCAAATAGCCGTCCTGGCGCATCGTTATCATCCCCTGAGAAACCGCTAAGCGCTGTATTTCGGCGCTGGTAGACCGAGAGACTATCATTTTTTGAATGTCAGTATTAACGTCCATAACTTCGTAAATACCTGCCCTACCTATATAACCCCTAGGAGACTGAGGTGTGTCTATTCCCCTAACTAAAGTATAAGCTTTTTGGCCAGCAAGTGGAAGGTCTTTATATCCAAGATCGGCCGACACGGCAGCTACCTCGGCTGGAGTTTTAGGCAAAAGATGACCAACTGTTGCTAGAATATTCTGAGTTTCTATTGGCGACGACTGATAAGTTTCCCTGCGTTCGGCTACTCGACGGACAAGCCTTTGACCGATTATGGTGTTCACGGTACTGGCTATCAAGAAAGGCTCAACTTCCATGTCTAAGAGCCGTGGCAGAACTCCAGCAGCGCTATTGGTGTGAAGTGTACTAAAGACTAAGTGCCCAGTTAGAGCAGCCTGAACAGCCAAGCTAGCCGTTTCAGCGTCACGAATTTCTCCGACCATCACTACGTCCGGGTCTTGACGCAGAATCGACCGAAGCCCATTAGCAAACGTCAGACCAACGTCGGTATTAACTTGAATTTGATTAACGCCACTCATTTTGTACTCTACTGGGTCTTCGAGGGTGACGATGTTGACGGTGTCGTCTTTAATTTCCTTAACAAGCGCGTATAGACTTGTCGTCTTACCAGAACCTGTTGGACCAGAAGTTAGCACCATTCCGTTAGGACGCTTGATTCCATGGCGGATAACCCGAAGTGACCGTCCAGCATAGCCCATGTCTTCTAAGTCAAAGCTCCCACCAGACTTATCTAGAAGACGAATAACTATCTGTTCTCCCCAAACAACTGGGCTGATAGCAATACGAAGGTCGACGTCCTTATTGGCAACATGAACTGCAAATTGACCGTCTTGGGGTATACGGTGTTCATCTATTTTCAAACTAGATAAAATCTTTACTCGGCTAACTAATGCCGGTTCGATACTTTTCGGAAGTTGCATTATCTCTCGCAAAACACCGTCGACTCGACAGCGTATCTTTAGAGAGTTTTCCATAGGTTCGATGTGGATGTCGCTAGCCATAGATTTAACCGCATATTCGAGAATCTTACTCAGAGCCTGGCTAATTGGAGAATCTTGAACAATAGTTTTAACTTCGCTAGCTTCTTCTATCCTCTCTTCATCTTGCGAGGCCTTGGCTGCAACATCGACACTAGAAAGGTCTGTTTTGTACTGGTCAAGAACGTGTCGAACGCCCGCCTCTGAGGCCATGAACACCTTTAGTGGTCGTTCTATTTTGTTGGCCAAATAGTCGACTGCCTGGACGTTATTAGCGTCTATCATGGCAACGGCAAGTCTATTCTGCACCTCAGCTAACGGCACGGCCATAAACCTCTCGGCAACTTCTTGAGACAGAAGCCCAAGAATATTCTGGTCAATAATGGTGTTAGTCAAATTAACATAAGGAACCCCGGAAACCTGAGCTATGCCATGAGCAAGAAGCTCATCATCAATGACCTTATTTTCATTCATGTAGCTAAATAGTGGTTTATTTTGTTTGGCCGCTTCGACCCTAGACCTGTCTATTTCACTAGCAACAACAAGTCCCTCATTTATTAGGAGCTCTATTAACTTATCTTGTGTTTCTTCAGTGAGAAAGGCCATGCCAACTACTCACTTTCCGAGCCAATATGGACCTCTACAGTCGGGTTGATGCTAGAGCTATTGAAAACTTCTGGGTCTGGCTCTTCAATTACACTATCTATTTTTTCTATGGAGCGTACTGTAGACTCTTCTTTGGCTATTCCTTCAAATATAGAACTTGTTATAAAGAACGAAATTAGAACACTTACGGAGGCTATTAGAATAATGGTGAATATATCAGATTTTTTCATTTTATTGGCTCCTCGAAGAACCGTAAGTCTCTAGCTGGCAAATAGAACGCCCTACCGTTAACAGTCATGCGGTGCTCTCCACCAGACTGACCTTCGATCTGCACCGAAGTGACGCCTATTGTCCTTAGTGAGTTCTCTAGGTTCTCTAGGACCCTTTGCAGGGCCGTCATTGAACCAGCAACGGTGAAGGAGAAACTTATTTCAGAAGGAACGGTTGCTGTCTCGCCAGAAGAAGTGGCGCCAACTTCCTCGCCTGGATTGACCTCTTCAGCCGAAGCATAGTCTTGGATTGGGTCTATCTGAAGGGAGTCGAGTTTTATACCGTCGACATTTTCGATCAATTTAGATTGTAAAGATGCTCCCAAGGCTAAGTTGTTAGCTTCAGATGGCAAGGCGTCTAGTATAGCCCTAACTGCTTGGTCTTCAGGGTTGGCCCTAGCCGAGAGCAAAGCTTCATTGACGTCGAGTTTACGAATTTCTTGCTTAAGAGTGTCGACTGCATCTATGTTGTTCTTTAGTATTGATATGGTTTCATTTTTCTTAGCAATAACCTTCTCGTTGTATATAAGTCGTTGCGTCAAGAAGACTCCAGCAACAACTGACGAGCCGACAACAATAGAAGCGACAACTACCCATAAAAACATGATCTTATTGGCGTTTGATATCTGTACTCTTTTTCTCACAGCGGCATCTTTTTGTTGCATATTAATTTTCCCCCTCTTCTACGTCTCGAGCTGGCTCAGTAAATACAGTTTTAGGAATACCGAGGTATGAGTCTGTAACGTTGCCGTTTACCACTAGTCGGAACGAAATATCACCCGACGACACAGCGAATAACTCTGGCGGGTAAGCAAAGGTTAAAGAAAACCGGAAGGTTCTGTTACCGTCAACATCTTCACCAAAGCTGGTCTCGGAGGTGTTTATGTCGCTAGCTAGCTTAACATGTGAAGTCTCGTCTGAGTCTGGAAGCCTAAAGACAATTTCGGCAGCGTCGATAGTCTTTTTAAAGACCTCCATCGAGTCAAAGGACCTAGTTTGACCCTCGAGCCTAATCGTAGACGTATCTTTTTCTACAGAAAAGCGAGAGATTTTAGCTTCGTTGACGCCTGGAGGTATAACAGCCTCGAGCATTTTAAATATTCTGGAATTAATTTGCTTTTCGTTTTGCAGGTCAGATATGTTCATCAGCTGATTCTGAAGTGTTAATATCTCTGGAAGATCTTCAACTTGAGATAGCTCCTCGCCCCTTTTGTCTATTTCACTATCAGCAAGATTGTTTCTAAGCAGCTGCCCACCAAAAACATATAATGCCAGCAAAACAACAGCACCAACAACCGCTATGCTAATTAAAATCGAAGAAGATATAACCAAAGACCGAACTTTTTGAGCTTTTATCAGTTCTCTTTTTACGTCTGGTATTAGGTTAATTTCTATCATGACTTGCTCCTTCTCTGAGCCAAACCAATAACCGTTGCAAATTCCGCAGCTACTTGACCAAGTTGCTGTTGCTTGTCTTGCGAGACCCTAACTCTTTGCCACGGATTACCAACAACTGAAGCTACACCCGTCTTGGAACTTATGAAATCGCCAAACCTTGGAACTACCGAGCCGTAACCTGACAGAATTATGCCGTTAACTGGTGTGTTTGGGTACCTTGTTTGGAAGAATTTGATAGATTTACTAATTTCTGATGAGAAGTTTTCCAAGGAAGGTTCGATAGCCCTAAAGACCTGACCCTCTAGGCGGTCTGGAGCAAGTCCAAATTTAAGAATGAACTGCGTTGCTTGGTCTTCGGCGATATTAAGGCTTTGAACGGCTGCTTTGATCATGGTCTGTAGACCTGTTGGGATGGTCCTGACAAGCCTTGGGGCATCGCCATAGGTTATTGCTAAGTCGGTAGACTGCACACCTACGTCTATAATTATTTTTGCATCATTTGAGCCGGCTGGTAGCAAGGACCTAACCATAGCAAGTGGATCTGGCTCAGCGGCTATTACGTTTAGGCCAAGGCTTTCGACAAACTCAAGTCGCTCCTCTGAGTAACTATTTGCCGTACTGGCTATAAGCACCTCTTGCTTAGATGGGTCGTGTAGCGATGTACCTAAAATTGCCCAGTCAACCTTTGCTTCAGTTGCCGCCATTGGTATGTATTGATCAACCTGGTATTTCAAGGTGTTCTTAAGCTCTGCCTCAGCCACAGAAGGAAGCTCAATAACAGTAGTAAACGTTTTATTAGAAGGTAGTCCGATGACAACATTTTTAGTCTTAATGCCACTCTGCCCTAGCGCCGTCATGATTACATCGCCAAGCTTCCTGGCGGCTTCGGGAGATGAAGAAGCGCTGATACCCTGAGATAGCGGAGCATAGCCAAAACCAGACAACGACCACATGTCACTACCTGAAGAAGAGAGCTGAACAATCCGCACAGCGTTAGTACCGATATCTAGTGCAAAAAAGTCGCCCACTCCACTTATAGCCATAATACCTTTAATTATACATAAAGCATGAGCATAAAAG
>CAZSTN010000006.1:14614-17253 GCA_964609915.1 uncultured Candidatus Saccharibacteria bacterium
CTCGGTGGAAGTTCTTTTGTAAGCGTCGTAGGAATGCCGGCACTGGCGCTATTTCGATTATAAAGCCAGAGGTAAGCGTCGGGCCTGAGGTTGAATGTCTCACCCGATATCAGCTGTTCATCACGTCCATAGTTGTTACTACCAGCAGTCCGCCTTAGTAGTAGTTTCTTGGCCGTAACTGGACCGTTAACGGTTAATGGCCTGTCACAGACCTCAGCATGAAGTCCACTGACTAAATCGTTCCTGTTAGCATATACGCCTAAGTAACACGTATTTAGGTAGCCGTTAGTGGTGCCTGTCGGAGCAGCCACTAGCCAAGAATCAACCTGAGAAGTGTTTTGACTGATGTAAATATTTCGAGCAATAATAACAACCTGCGGTATCTGACTGATAGAGTTTAGCTCATCAGTGGTGTATGTTATATCATCGTTTATATAAACGTCGGAATTAGCTGCTGAGATAATTACCTGTTTACCAGCAGATATATCAGACCGGCCGATAGTTATGTTACCAGAGGCTTTTGTGTAAGCTTTCGAGTCAAGCGAGTTAAGGTCGTCGATGCTTATGTTGCCAGCGCCTAAAGCACTAGCGCCACTGCTACTAGCTAGCTGAGTGGAGGCTCGATTTATAGCTGGCAAGATCGTGTACCTACCTATAGCGTTATCGGCGCAATTAAAACTGGTTGTCGACCCAGACGTGGTGCTGGTGGCATTACCTAGGGTTAAGTCGCTAAAAGTACACATACCAGCAGCCTGTGAGACTGGTGGTAATTTCTTGAACTTAAGTTGCGAGGACAAGCCATTGACTAGATTGTTAGCGGCGGTAGCGTACTCTGAGCTAGAACCGAACTTGCTACTGGCGTCGCTCCCCTGGCTGGTTGAGGTCGTAACGCCACCCCTGGTCCACAAGTCGCCACCGAGGACATCAACCTTAGGACTCTTAGCTACGACCGCACAGCGAGGCGCTGAGTGCCTCCAGCGCGTAGAGCCAGGATTATGACTACGGTCTCTAGCTGAAAGAACAAAGCAAAGCTTGTCACCAACGGCCAAGTCGCCAGGAACTGAAGTTGGACCAGAAACAACCGACCGAGAAGCCTCTGGGCTTATAGCACCACCGCCACTACCGATATCCCAACAAGATGAATTAACCGCACCATATTTATTACCAGCCCGAGGGCCAGAAGTTCCACATGGGGCCAGATTGTCATTTACCGGCGCACTGGCTACCGGACCACCACTCTTAACTACAAATTTTGTTAGTTGCCAGATGGTGTCGTCTTTACTTTTGGTTGGACCGTCGTTTGACACAGAGCCAGTTGGACTTACTGTGTTGCTCGGCGTAACCCTGGAGGGTACTGAGCCAGAATCTATTGAAGGAGTTAGGTTGTAGTTGTAAGGGACACTTACACAAGCCGGAGTAATAACCCTTCCGTTTCTATCGCCAGAGCTACTGATGGGGTCCCATTGGACTTCTTGACAAAACACTTTTCCGACATCGTCTTGGGTGATGGTCCTCCTAACACTGCTAGTGCCCTCGATGATGCGTATAACGCCATTAGTCCTACCGCTAGGAATCCAAAGAGTGCTATGAACACCAGACCATGCGTTAGAGTTAACTACCTGAGACCAGATACTGGCGTTCGTATCAGTTCTGCCGGATTTATTTATCCTATGGGTCCAAGAGACAGTATCGCCAGGTGCTGCAGTTGACTGGCTGACGGACGAGGTGCCCGATGTTGACCAGTCGGGAGCATATTTGATCGTAACCCACGAACATGCCGGAGGACCCCATTCGTGATGACCGCCGGTATAACCACTAACTGGCCTAGAGTACTCCATACATAGATTCTTAACCTCACCGCTCTTCCAGCTCGAAGGTATTGTAATATATCCATTTGCGAGTATGTTTGAGACATGCCTAATTGCCCCAGGATTAGGGTCAATAGTTACCGAAGTGTCGGACGGAGATCTGCTCTGGACGGTAAATAAGTTCGGTCCTACGCCATTTTCTTTGACAGCAAAACTGCCTGCATCCCATCTCAGCCACTGCGTCCTTTTTTGACAAAACCATGTCTCCATCTTGTAAGTAATATAGACCCTGTCTGAACCAGCTGGAATCGTAAGCTCTGGCGAGACCCCAAGATATGTACCAGAACTGTTTGCAAAATAAACGCCCTCGTAGTAGTGCGTCGGATTTCCTGAACAGTAAGAAGCTAGCCAGCTAGCGCTAAGGGGTTGATTGGTTCCGGCGCTTACCGGTCGATTAGCGAAAAAAGCCACGCTGAGCATTGTCACCGCCACCAAAGCTATCGCCATAAAAGGACCTAACAGTCGTCCGGAAATTTTTCGATTTCGCACAAGATACCTCACAATTTTCCGGCCTCCAAATCACTAAAAAATTCGTCAAAACTAACACCAGCCTCTTTATCGGACTCAGCGATAACAAGTTTCTTGTATTTATCGTAGTTGGTCATATCATTATTTTTATAGTAAGCTTTTGTGGCGTCAATATAGGTCTCAATATATGGATTAATGCTGACAATTTTCTCAACAGCAAAAACCGCATGGCCATACTGCCCTTCTTGCATAGAAAGTATATAAAGATCATTAGCTATCACTAGACGCTTCGAATCATCTTCA
>CAZSTN010000006.1:17263-21829 GCA_964609915.1 uncultured Candidatus Saccharibacteria bacterium
GCTGGCATCTTGATCGCCTGACCGAACGCCGACTAGGTAGTCGGTTGCTTTTTTATCTTCACCCAATTGCAGCTTACCGAAGAAGGCATTTTCTTTTAAGTCAGCTTCAGCTTTTTCTGATAGTTGAGTTTTTGCGCTGTCCTCCTTGGAGTCAGACCCAAAGCCTTCAACCCAAGCCTTAACAGGCCCCGACAACCAGTCGGGTTTAAATACTGCGACAGACGCAAAACTAAGCAATAAGACCACAACAACCGAAGTAATCACAATCAGAAGCTTTTTTCTTTTTGTCATACATTAATATTAACATAAACAGCATAACCAAGAAACACGGAAATAACCTACGCCATATTGTGGTATAATTAGTTTAATGAGTTTATCTATTGGCATAGTAGGTCTACCAAACGTCGGAAAATCGACGCTTTTTAATGCCCTCACTGATAATAATATTTTGGCGGCAAACTACCCCTTCGCCACTATTGAGCCGAACACTGGTATTATCGCCGTGCCAGACCATCGACTTGATGTTCTTAAAAAAATGTATTCAGCCGAGAAAATTTTGCCGGCAACGGTAACGTTTGTTGACATCGCCGGCCTAGTCGCCGGAGCCAGCAAAGGCGAAGGTCTCGGTAATAAATTTTTAGCAAACATCCGGCAGTGCGACGCAATCGTTCATGTGGTCCGGGCTTTCGAAAATGACGACATCACGCATGTTCATGACTCCGTTAACCCTAGTTATGACATTGAGATTATTAACACTGAGTTAATTTTAGCTGATATTCAAACCATCGAAAAACATTTACCAAAGCTTGAAAAAGAAGCCAAAGCTAGCCTCGCTGTTCGACCCAAAATTGAGGAACTCAAAAAAATAAAAGCTTCTTTAGAGAACGGCGTTTTGGTGTCGAGCATGCCAGAAGTTGATGAAGACACCTTAAAAGAACTGCAGCTTTTAAGTGCCAAGCCAGTTATTTACGCTTTCAATATTGACGAGTTCACCCTTGACAATGAAAGTCGCCAACAAGAATTAAAAGATCTTGTCTCACCAGCTGAATCAGTGTTTATTTGTGCAAAAATTGAAGAGGAGCTTCGTGGTCTAACCGACTCAGACGCTCAAGAATTATTAGAAAGCTACGGAGTCGCCGAGTCCGGCTTAAACCAATTGGCACGAGCCGCCTACTCTACACTTGGTCTACAAAGTTACTTAACCGCCGGGCAAAAAGAGGTCCGAGCCTGGACCATACCTCAGGGTGCAACCGCCCCTCAAGCCGCCGGAGTTATACATACAGACTTCGAAAAAGGATTTATAGCTGCACAAGTTTTTGACTACAACGACCTAGTCGCAACTGGAAGCGAAACAGCAGCTAAAGCTGCCGGCAAAATGCGTACCGAAGGCCGTGACTATATTATGCGACCAGACGACGTAGTCGAATTCCGGTTTAACGTCAGTAAGTAAAACCGTTCCCTATTACCCTTAGATCCAGCAACGTCGCTGTCACGCTTGTCTTGTACGTAAAGTGTACCTTTCGCCCAAATTTCAAAATTCTTTAAGATTTTTCGACGCTCATTTTCATTTTTTATAACGCCTTTATGTGCCTGGTCTTTGCCAGCTTCAAACTGAGGCTTAACCATGGCAACTATCTGCGTATTAAAATCAGCCAACTCTTTGGCGATATGCGGCAATACTTCCCTTAAACTAATAAACGAAACATCAATGACAATAATGTCGGGCTTATTAACAAGCTTAAAGTCACGAATATCTGTTTTTTCGTGTAGTTCAATACGTGAGTCGTTACGCAAAGACGGGTGGAGCTGGTCGGTACCGACATCAACTGCATAAACCTTCTTCGCCCCATTTTGCAAAGCATAGTCCGTAAACCCGCCAGTACTACTTCCGACATCTAGGACCACCTTGCCCCTAAAGTCCACACTCAAAAGCTTGGCGACACTGGCTAGCTTGAGCCCTGCCCGACTAACATAAATATTCTTGGCAGTTAGCTCGATATCTGCATTACTCGAAACCGAAGTTCCGGGCTTGGTAACAACCTTCCCGTCAACCTTAACGTTGCCGAGTTTAATAAAATTCTCCGCCTGGGAACGTGAAGAGACCAAACCTCTATCGGCAAGTTCCATGTCGAGCCGACGACGAATAGTCATACTAGTCCTTCTTTCGTTCTCGGTACTCGCCAGTTGTAGTGTCGACAGAAATGGTGTCACCCTGCTTAATAAAAGCTGGAACTTTTACCACCAAACCGGTTTCAAGCGTAGCGTCTTTTAGAACACTGCTCGTGGTGTCGCCTTTAACAACGTCTTCTGTATAAGTCACCTCAAGATATAGGTTCTTAGGAAGTTCGACGTTTATAACTCGGCCGTCGAATAGCTGCATAGTTATAGAATCGCCTTCTTTAAGATACGACTTAGCTTCATCTATTATGTCCGCAGATAGCTCAAATTGCTCAAAACTTTCTGGGTCCATAAAATAGAAAGTTTCAGCGTCTGAATACAAGTACTGAACAGTGCGATTATTCACCTCAGCATATTCAATACGCTCCTGACCTTTAAAAGTCTTTGGTATGACGCTACCGTCTATTAGGTTCTTCAACTTGACGTTGACGATACTACCACCTCTGCCCATAACCTTCTGCGCATAGTCAACAACCCTAAACGGCTTGCCGTCTATTTGCACGACTGTTCCTTTTTTGAGGTCTGTTGGTTGATACGTAGCCATGCCCTAACCCTGTGCAACAAATGGTAGCAACGCTAGGTGTCGAGCTCGCTTAATAGCAACTGCTAGCTGGCGCTGTTGCTTAGCACTTAGTCCAGTTTTGCCAATAGGCTCTATCTGTCCGTAAGGGTTAACGTAGCGCTGTAGCGTTTTTACATCTTTGTAGTCAAAATAGACTGGTGCGTCTCTTTTTAGTCTTTTAGCCATAATAATTATTCTCCTAGAATGGAATTTCACTTAAATCAATTGGTTTGTCGTCTATGTCTTCTATAACCACGTCCTTAGAACCTGCCTTTGGAGTGCTTGTCTCTGAAGATGTAGACTGCTGTGCTGAGCCACTGTCGCCAGAAGGCCCGTCAAGGAATGTTACGTCGGTAGCCACAACTTCTACTCGGGAACGTTTTTGACCAGTTTCTTTGTCGTCCCAGGTGTCTTGCCTTAGGCGACCCTGAACCAAAACTCGTCGTCCTTTAGATAGGTACTGAACAACGAGGTCACCGAGTTTTTCCCACGCAGTAACGTTGAAAAAGTCTGCTGTATCGTCTTGACCAGCACGGTCAACCGCAATGCTGAAACTTGCTATGTTTTTGCCTGTGGTGGTTGTTCGCTGCTCTGGGTCTCGTGTTAAACGGCCCATCAAGATTACTTGGTTTATACCTCGTGCCATAACCCTCTACTCCTCTTCTTTTGCTTCTTTAGAAGCTGATTGTTTCTTAGCCTCTTCAACAAGTGCCCGAGCTTTAACATCGACTTTAATGAGCAAGTAACGAAGTATTTCCTCGGTGATGTTGAATATGTTACTGATTTTTAATGGTGCGTCAGCTGGTAGTTCAAGGTCAAAATTTACATAGACCGCAAACTCTTCACGCCTAATAGCGTAAGCTAACTTTTTCTTGCCCCAGCTGTCTTCACGAGTTATTTTACCACCGGCATTGGTGATTATTTCTCGCACTTTTGACAAGGGCTTCTCTATTTCTGACTCTAGGTCAGGATGAATTAGAACTGTTAGTTCATATTCTTTCATGAGCTTCTCCTTTGGAACTTACCGTATGGTAAGTGCTTACTTTAATCCGTTTAGTAAGCTTTGAGTTAATAACAGTAGTAATTATACTGCAGTTTCGACTTTTTTTCAAGTCCTAGGTTCAGCGCTACTACAAAACTGAACACTACTTATTATAGCTATGAATTCTTTATTAGTCCTTAAATGAAACCATTTTATGAAAATTAGCCTAGATCTTCTTCAAGATCTTCACCAGGCAGACCATTGCCACCGAAGACATCGTCTAGACTAGACACCAAAACGTCTCGAGGACGAGAGCCGTCAGCTGGACCGATTATGCCGTTATCTTCCATCTCTTCGACAAGCCTAGCTGCTCGAGCATAACCAACACGCAAACGTCGTTGCAGCAGACTGGCGCTAGCCTTTCCGGCCTCGACGACTACTCGGACAGCGTCTTTATACATGTCATCGGTGTCACCCGAAGAATTAAAGTCCATGACGACTCCGCCCTTGCCGTTTAGAGTAACTGGCTGGCTAACAACCTCATCGTTATATTGAGGTGGAGCTTGCTCACGCAGGAAGTCGGCAATTTTCTCAACTTCGTGGTCGGTCACCCAGGCACCTTGAATACGCTTTGGTTTTGGCATTGAAGCAGTGGTGATTAACATGTCTCCCTGGCCAAGAAGTTTCTCGGCGCCAATTTGGTCCAAAATAGTCCGGGAATCGACCTGAGAAGCGACAGTAAAGGCAATTCGAGCCGGAATGTTAGCCTTAATAAGACCGGTTATGACATCGACGCTTGGACGTTGCGTAGCGAGTACAAGGTGAATACCAACGGCCCTAGCCT
>CAZSTN010000007.1:0-4674 GCA_964609915.1 uncultured Candidatus Saccharibacteria bacterium
AGGTAGTTCCAGTACCGCCGGTTATGCCGTATAGTCCGTCACTGTCATTGGTGGAAGCTTCTAGGGCGCTAGCTGGGTTGTTGTTAACATGACCGTTGTAGATGTAACCTGTACCTACTGTACCGGTTGACCAGTTTGAATCAACGCTAAGGACGTTAGCTACTATGGTCATCCATTGGTTTTCTGTGATTAGAGTGTAGTTACTTCCGAGAGTACTTTGGATTGTTGAAATCGCATTAGTTTGGCTTATGGATACCCATGGAGTGCCAGTCGCTTGGCTTGTTGGGGTGCCAGAGACGTTCTTCGCTTCGTACTTCATGACGCAAAAGTCAGTCGTGTTAAAGCGGTAGTCGCCGGGGACCTGGATGTAACCCGTTGGACAGTTTAGGTTTGGGTTGAGAGCAACGTTGCCGGTGCATGTGCCTGGTTGTGGTGTTGCGTCTAGGCTAGAGACTCGGTAGGTTTTGTTGTTACTAGTCATACTAAGACAGTATTCTTTGTTTAGACCGATGTAGCTATAGGTGGAGCCTGAGCTTTGCTGTACGTCAGCTAGCCCTAGAGCTTCGGCTGTGGTCCTACCCTCACTAACTGGATAGCCGGCACTTCTGGTCTTATACACTTCTAGCTTTTTAGCGGCTTGAGACAAATTAGATTTAAGAGCTGAGTCTTTAGCTTGAGATGTTATGCCGTTATACGAGACTATAGTTATAGCCGCTAGAATGGCGATGACGACCACGACGATGAGAAGCTCAACTATTGTGAAGGCTGAGCTCTTTCTTGCGTTTCGTCGAGCTAGCTCTTGGTTCAATCTACCCATATTCTTATTTATTCCTTATCCCCTGCTTAGGCATTTTTTAATAATTACTTATGAGTATACTGTAGCATAAGCGGGAAAAAGAGCAAAACGCCGTAAGAGACAGCCAAAATGTAATCTATTTTGCCCGAAAAATGTAATGTACCTCTTGTAATATGTGCTTATGTTTGTCCAGTTGTTGGCGGACTGGCTAGACTCGAAATGGAACATAATTAGAGCTGGGTCTATAGCTATGCTAGGGAGTAAACTTTGTTTTTGTACAACAAAATCGGCGGTAAATCCGCCGAAAAATTCAATTGGCGGAAGGGATGGGATTCGAACCCACGGTACAGTCGCCCGCACACACGCTTTCCAAGCGTGCTCCTTAAACCACTCGGACACCCTTCCGCAATAAAACTTATTATACACTGACTAGCTGTTCAGTTCTACTTTGAGCTTCTCAATTAGAGCCACCGGTGTTGGGTCGACATTGTTCAATAGACCGGCGTAGACGCTGGCAAAATCAGCTAAAATAGCTCCCCAAAGCAACTGAGCCAATACGGTCTCGCCTCTTAGCTCGATAGTCTTAGCTGCTGGACGCTGACCACTAAGTAACCTGTCAGATATTTCAAAACGCTTTGTTGTGCGTGGGTGATCAAACGAACTTTTGATGTCAAACACTGCAAATGGTTTTTCAACTGGGTGCGACGTCCAGCCCATGAATTCGTTGTGATTAAATTCTGGGTATTCATTCCAAAAAGCCATATTTTTAGCTGACTCATTCCAGCTAATTCTCCACTTATAAGCAATAGACGCAGTTAAGGCGCTTCCGTAAAAAACCGGAGTCTTACCAACGGCCTCATAGGCAATCTGTTTAGCATAATTATGCTCGACTGGTACACTCGGCTGCCAAGCGCTACTCTCTTCCCTTAACCAATCAGAGAGATTTTCTATATCTGTCAAAACACTCTCCCTAACGACACCAAATACTATAAGTAGAGCAACTAATCCTTTGAGCCCGGCTATCGTTGACATCCGTGGCTGAGTCCCGCCAGGAAGCTGAACGTGAGCTATGCTTTCGGCTTCGGCTATTTCCATAAGTCTTCCGCCGGAAGCTAAAATAGCTATTTGTGCACCCCTAGCTTTTGCTTGCTCATAAACAGAAAGGGTCTCTTCGGTATTCCCAGAATAGCTACTAGCTATAACAAGCGTATTAGCATCGGCATAATTCGGTAAATCGTAGTCTCTGATTATATCAAAAGGAACTTTTAGCTCTGGACTCACAACGGCTTTAAGAATTAAAGCAGCTAACGCTGACCCGCCCATACCTGCAACAACTAAATTTTTTATTTCTCGGCCGTCATTTTGACTATTTTGCACAACTGCTTCAAAAAGAGTTTGCTCAAACTGATTACCCACTATCTCAAGAGCGCCCGAAGGATCCCTCTCCTTTAAAACGTTAATATCATCTAAAATATCTGTCATCTAATACCTTTCTTATATTCTGTATATATGATACAGTATTTTATAGATAAACATAACAATTATAATATCTGAGGTGGGTATGGATATTTCTTCACAAAACGTACAAGACACAACACAACCAATAAGCGACGACCAAGATTTGGCCAAGGCTCTTGCTGGTATTTCACCAGACGAACCAGAGGCGCCAAAAGCTGAAGCCCAGACCTTAGAAGATCTACCAGAGCTACCGACTATGCCTGGCGCTATATACCCAGACGCAAGCCAAAATCAAGAAGATGCGCCTCTTGCTATGCCAGAATTACCTAACCTTGAATTACCGCAAATCCCAAACGAAGAGACACCAAGCGAAACGCAAGTTGTCGACAGCAATCTTGAAAGCATCAAGCATAGCGCCCTTAACGAACTACGACCACTAGTCGACAAGATAGAACTTAGTCCAGAAGAGAAATTCGACACCTATATACTATTAATTCGTAGTACCGACGACACCTCACTCATTGAGTCAGCTTACAAGGCGGCTCAGGCTATCTCCGATGAGAAGAAGAAAGCCCAAGCCTTACTAGATGTTATAAAAGAAATTGACTACTTGTCTAAAGTCTAATACATTCCACCCATTCCACCAGCACCAGCTTGTGGAACTTCTTTTTCAGGTATGTCTACAACTAATGCACCCATTGTTGCGGCAGTTGAAGCAATAGAAACGGCATTCTGAACCGCCTCTTTAGTTACTCGAGCTGGGTCTATGACGCCAGCCTTTTTGATATCAACAAGGCCAGCTTCTGGGTTACTAACGTCAATTCCATGTCCAGGCTTAGCAGATTCTACCTGAGCCAACAAAGCTCCGCTATTTAGTCCAGCATTTTCTGTAATAATCAAGAAAGGCTTTTTAAGAGCTTCTTTTAGTATTCTACGGCCGGCCGAAACAGAATCACTTCCGTCAACTTTTAGGTCTGTGGAAATGTTCACTAGTGCGACGCCGCCGCCAGGGACGATACCCTCGGATAAAGCCGCTTTAGTGGCAGCCACTGCGTCGTCTACTCGGAACTTCTTCTCGTCGATTTCTGTTTCAGTAGCGCCACCAACTTTAATAACGGCAACTTTGCCACTTAAAGCCGCAGCCCGCTTGGCTAGCTGTTCTTTGTCGTAATTGCTACTCGAAGCTTCAGCCTGAGAACTAATTAGATTTATACGGTCTTTAACCTGACTTTGAGAACCAGAGCCTTCAATAATCGTCGTTTCTTCTTTGCCAACAATAACTTTGCGAGCAGAACCAATTACATCTAGTCCGACACTCTCAAATGAAAGAGCTTGATCGTCACTTATTACAGTTGCGCCAGTCAATGTTGCAATATCTTGCAAGATGTCTTTGCGCCTGTCGCCAAATGACGGAGCTTTAACTGCTACAGTATTAAACACTCCCTTAAGTTTGTTGAGTACCAAGACGCTCAGAGCTTCACCCTCAACTTCGTCAGCAATAAGCACGACGTCTTTCTTGCCAGCGACTGCAAGTTTTTCCAGTAATGGCAACAACTCTTGAACGCTACTGACTTTTTTGTCAGTAATAACAATAGCTGGCTTGTCATAAACCGCTTCTTGCCGAGCTGGGTCTGTTACGAAAAACTGACTAATGAAGCCTTTATCGAAAGTAAAGCCTTCGACAACCTCAGCCTCAAGATCGAGTCCTTGGCTAGCCTCTACTGTTACAACTCCCTCTTTGCCAACTTTTTCAATCACACCAGCAATCAACTTGCCTATTTCAGGGTCACCTGCACTAATTGTTGCCACTTCGGCCACCCTATCAGACTTGCCTTCAACACTTTCGGACATTTTATTGAGTTGCTTAACAACGTCCTGACCGGCAGACTCTATACCCTTACGAAGCTCCATTGGGTTGTGTCCGGCGGCAATTAGCTTATTAGCTTCTTTCAAAATACTGTAAGTCAAAACCGTAACAGTCGTTGTTCCATCGCCAGCTGATTTATTGAGATTCTTGGCCGCCTGCTTAATAAGTTCTGCCCCGACTCCTTGACCTAAGGTCTCGTCGGTGTCTTCAGATAGCTCTACAGCCTCAGCAACAGTTACACCGTCATGAGTTACAGTCGGACCACCATAGCCTTTGCCAATGACCACGTTTCGACCCTTTGGGCCATAGGTGACCTTAACGGCGTCATATAAAGCCTGAGCGCCACCTAGTACTCGGCTTCGGGCCTCATCATCATAAAAAACTTTTTTTGCCATAATAATTACTTACTCCTTTTTTGCAATTAAACAGTTGCTAAAACGTCTTCTTCTTTGACTATAAGATAGTCTTGACCATCAACCTTAACTTCAGTTGTTGAATATTCTTTATATAGAATTTTATCGCCCACCTTTAGACTGGCCTTAGGTCCAACTGC
>CAZSTN010000007.1:4684-19290 GCA_964609915.1 uncultured Candidatus Saccharibacteria bacterium
TTTGCAATTACGGACTTTTCTTTTGAGCTGTCTGGTATATAGATACCGCTAGCTGTTTTTTCTTGAACCTCTTCACGAACAGCGACAATGCGATCGCCGAGAGGTTTTATTGGTGATTTTGTGTTCACAAATACCCTCCGTATTTATATTTAATTATCGTACATATTATTATAGCCGTCATTGTTAGCACTCGTCAAGCCTGAGTGCTAATTTTTTAATAAACATTTAAGATTTGCTACAATGTATAAGGTATGACCGCTCGATACGCCAACTCCGACGAAATAAAAAGATGGAACACACTGGTTCTTAGTAACCCTGACGGTGGCAATATTTTTTCAAGCTTCGAATATGCCGAACAAAAACGCATGACAGGCTACAAGCCAGTATTTATTATGGTCGACGACCTGGCCGTTACTGTTTTACAAAAAAACACTCCCCCGCTTGGTCGACTTTGGTACTTACCAAAAGGCCCTGGGGTAAAATCAGCCGACGAATTAATAAAAGCCGTAAACGAAATTGAAGAATTAGCACGAAAAGCCGGCGTTTTTGTAATTAAGGTTGAATCTGAAATAGACCTAGCCGAAGCTGGAAGCCTTGAGAGAGAAAGCTACATAAAATCTAGTCCGATTATCCCTAACCCGTCTACGATAACCCTCGATATATCAGCCGATGAAGACGCCCTTTTATTGTCGCTACCGCAAAAAGGTCGCCACGCTATTCGTCGAGCCGAGAGAGACGGCGTAAAAGTTGAGTTAGCGGAAGCAACCGACGCCAACTGTCGCTTAATGTATAAACTTCTTCAAGAAACTGCCGAGGGCAAGTTTGGAGTTAGAAACTTCGCTTACTTCAAAGAATTCTGGCAGAGCTTCGAAAAAGCTGGTCTTGGCCAATTATTTTTCGCAAAGCACGGCGACCGAGTTGTAGCTGGAGCTTTCGCTATGGTTTTCGGCGAAAAAAGCACCTACAAAGACGGCGCTTCCATAAGAGAAAAATCTGCCTACGGCGCCAGCCACCTACTTCAGTGGGAGGTAATAAAATGGGCGAAATCTCGAGGTGCTGTTTTGCACGACTTTTGCGGATCACCACCCAGCGACCAGATAGAAAATACCGAACATCCCCATTACGGCATCGGCAGATTTAAGTTATCCTTCAGTAAAAACGTCGTCGATTACATAGGATGCTATGACAAAATTATTAACCCTAATAAATATAAACTGTGGAAAAAAGGCCTCGAAAGAGTCTACAGGTCACTTTATTACAGAATTAAGAAAGATTATTACTACTAAATGCTAAACAACAAAGTTTTAATGTCCGATGCACTGAATTTTAGCATCGAACACCCCATAAACCCCTATTACCTCAGCCCGTCGGTCGATAAAGCCGTAGCCCAGCAAGAACATCAGTCTATCAAAAACGCCTTAGAGTCTGCAGGCATAGAGGTGGTGCAAGTACCGTCACCCAAAGGTAGCCAAGACGGAGTCTATACCGCCAATTGGGCCTTAATCAGGGGCAACAAAGCCGTTCTCTCCCGACTCCCAGAAGTTAGAAAAGCCGAAGAAGCCTATGCCGAAGAGGTTTTACTCGATCTTGGTTACGAGGTTTTTAAGATTCCCGAAGGTCTAAAATTTAGCGGTCAAGGAGACGCCCTACCTTGCGGCGATTACCTATTTTGTGGTCAAGATTACCGAAGCGACAGCGAAGCACAAAAATTCGTAGCCGATAAACTCGGACTAAAACTAGTCCAGCTCAAAGCAGTCCCCCAGCTAGATAGCCTTGGTGAGGCTGTTGTAAATAAAACTACAGGCTGGAATGATAGTTATTTTTACGACATTGATTTAGCGCTGGCTGTAATAAAAGAGCCTTCTGAGGCTGGCCCCGGACGCAAAGCCGAAGCTGGATTGATCGCCTACTGCCCCGAGGCTTTCACCGAAGAGAGTCGTGAACTACTGGAAAGTATCGACTTTGTTGATAAAATACACGTCTCCTTAGACGAAGCTCGCCAAGCCTTTGCGACCAACTTAGTTTCAACCGGCGAAGCCGTCGTTATGAGTAGCCAAGCACCAAATCTTGCTAACGAACTTCGTTCTATCGGAATAAGAGTAATAACACCGCAAATTGAAGAACTCTCCAAAGGTGGCGGCTACATAAGATGTACTACGCTTACTCTTTCTTGAGGCTCTGAAGAGCCTTTCGGACAACGTCATACTCGCTCCACGGCAACTCGCCGTCAGAGCGCTCTATAGTTTTTTCGTGACCCTTGCCCAAAACGACAACCATGTCATCCGCCGAGTCAACTAAAGTAAATGCGAACTGAATAGCCTTTTCACGGTCTAGCTCAAGAAATAGGTTGTCACCCTGCTTTTTGCCAGCCTTTTCGGCACCTTCGGCAATTTGTTGCAATATCTTGTTACCGTCTTCATCTCTGTCATCTTCTTCGGTGGCCACGACAATATCAGCGTACCTGCCAGCTATTTCACCTTGAGTCGCCCGCTTGCTATGATCACGCCTGCCAGCCGAACCAAAAACAGCTACCAGCTTACCCTTCACAAGAGGCCTAACACTAGAGAAAAGCTTCTCGAAACCGTCGGGAGTACTAGCAAAATCGATCACAACCTTAAACGGTTGACCTTCGTCTACGACACTCATTCTGCCTTCTACTGATTTTAGAGCCGCAATTCCTTCCGATATTTGTTCGTTAGTGAGGCCCAGCTTCTTACCTACCGAAATAGCCGCCAAAGCATTGCTAACGTTAAATTTACCTGGTATATTGACTCGCACGCCAAAGCTTTCATCGCCAGAATTAACCGTAAATTCTGAGCCGTCGCCTAAAAGCTTTAAGTCTGTGGCCGAAATATCGCCAGTGCCGATACCGTAAGTTGTAAAATTTTTGATCTTACTAGAAAATGCCGTTGCTGAAGCGTCTTCGGCGTTTACAACACCGTATTTCAAACCGTGTTTATTCGCCTTGCTGAATAACCTAGCTTTAGCCTCTACATAACTTTCAAAAGTACCGTGGTAATCTAGATGGTCATGAGTCACGTTGGTCATAACGGCTATTTCATAGGGTATACCCCAAACACGATGCTGAGCCAAAGCATGACTAGACGTTTCAAGTACCACCCATTCAGCTCCGCTTTTTACGAAACTACGAAGCCTTTTTTGCAAAATACCAGCTTGGGCGGTTGTAATATGTTCAACTTGAGGCTTAATATCGTCGCCGACACCGTAACCCACTGTTGTAGTTATTGCAACATTTACACCGGCCTCGTGAAGCATTTTATGTATCATGAAGGCCGTCGTCGTCTTACCGTTGGTTCCCGTAACACCTATGACCCGAAGCTTACGAGCCGGAAACCCATAGCGCACGTTGGCAATAATCGCTTCAATGAGATGACCAAAAGGTTCAATTTTTCTAAAAAGTTTATATGGAATTATTTTCTTAACAACACTTCTAAAGTTCATGTCATCATTATACCTTCTTTCTTGAATACAGCCATATCGCCAGTGAAGTAATTAAAATTGTTAAAAATGTCAGCCAGCCAAAAGGGCCGTTGTCGGGTTTTGCTTGAAGTTCAGACCTCTCTTTAGAGTCGCCCCTGGCGTCGGCCGCACCAAAGTTCTCAGAAATAGAGCCTAAAACCCTATTTTGCAAGAGGTCTGTGACGGCCATGTCGGCTACGCCGAACTCATCAACTGCATCAGTTACGCTAGTTATGCTAGTTGTGTCTGTTGCGTCGACTGCGTTAGTCGTGTAGGTTGTGCTGATTGCGTCGGTCGCTTCGGCTAACTCAACATTATTGTCTTGGACCGGGTGTTCGGCTTTTGGTTCCACCTCACTCACCGTTTCGGTATCATCAAAAACATAAACATCTTTATAGATTTCGATGTTTTCGCCACCTCCAGACACGCCCTTGATAACAAGGGTGTGGTAACCGCTGGTCAGCGCTGGAATATCTACATCGAATGTTTCACCGCCGTAAACCCCTGGAGTTGTTAGCAAAACACGCTCCTCGGACCTAAGCGCCAACTCAACGCTCGAACCATTAAATACATTTTCAGGAATATATACGGTTGCACTTTTCTTCGTCTGAGCGGTGTCTTTGGCTATATCAGGGTTATAAACAGGCGTCGGCGTATCGGCGTTCGGTGTCGATTCGCTCCAATAAGCCGAGACAGAAGCGTCAAAATCGTCACAACGACAGTCCTGAGTGGTGTCATGAATAGTCGGAAACTTAAGAGCTATAGCTTTGCTCATCAGCCCATGACCATACGGCGTCGGGTGAAACGATTCCGCACCAATAATCTTCAGCCAAGCTAGCCCAATATCGTCGCCCAGGCGAAGTCCATTCATTGCTGGCGTCGAGCTTTTTTGACAAAGCCTGTTCCCGTCATAGATATTGTTAGCATCGACATAAGATACCCCCGCACCATAGGCAGACAAACGCATCATAATATTCATATAATTTACGACTTCGTTCATGTAGGTTCTTTCTTGCGTATTTAATAAAGTCCCGTCGATCAAAGAACAACTACCGGCTTCGTCAATCGGCAAAGGGTAACCAACTGCCAAGAAAGCTGTTTTAGGGTAAAGGGATCGCAACTTAGAAAAAAATGAAGAGTAAGATTCTTTCAGTCGTTGCAGTTCTTTGACTGTTTTTCTCTTACCTTCGGCAGTCGTCCACTCGCAACCGCCTAAAGACAGGCAGGTCTTGAGCTTGGTCATCAGACCTAGGTCATTACCCCCGATCCCGATACTCACTACTTTAGGTCTGTAATAATCAACAAACTCGGCTTGCGGTATTCTGCCTGGTATTTTATTGCTGATAGCATCACTTCTTATAGACAGTAAGTTCTCAGACCCCAAGCCAAGACCCTCCGGCCCCAGCCTTCCGCCTTGTCCCATATAATTAACTCCACCCAAAACATCTAACATTACCGCCCCCGAACAAGCCACACTAAACGAAGGTTTTGACCAAATATCACCTAACAGGAACGGGTACGATCTGTTGCTAAGGTGACACTTCTCGTATTTGTCGTTGGTGCCCCGTAAGTACTTTGAATCGTCGGTCTCGCCTTCCCCACTGGTAAATGAATCTCCCAACGCTAAATAATCAATGTCGTTACGATTTTCGGGCGGTGTTTCGCCAGAATATAACACCGTTTGGCGGTACTTGCCAGCATAGTCCCTACCCTGAACGCTTAGGGTTGTGTCGTCTTTAGAGAATCTAACATTGTAAACTTCGACTAAATACCACATTAGGTTCGCTACAGCATAAGATCTACTGCACAAACCTTGCGTCCCGACCTCACTAAAATCAAGACTAAACTCCACTCCGCAGTCATTTATATAGATAAAGTAAGGTGGCTCACCGCCATAAGATGTCATGATGCTTCGTCCATTGTTCGTCACTGCCACAGAGGAGCCTGGTCGAATACTTCTGCTGTCCTTATAAACTAACTTTTTAGAATTTAGCTGATTGTCGTAAACCCCAAAACCCACCCCGGGCGTATTAAATGACACCCAGCGTCCATTTTCAGAAATGCCCAAGAGAGATTTTCCATTTCCGGTATATATACGTTCTGAAGAAGCGTTGCTCTTAAAAAGTGAATTTGGCTTATCGCCGACCGACTCCAGCGTTAAAGACTTTGAAAAATTCTCGTACAGCAACAGCCCGCTGGAACTAGATACGAACAGCCTGTCGTAGTTAGCCGAATAACTACACTCCTCAGAGGAAATACAGACCGAAAGTCGAACAAAAGAGCCGTCATAAGCAAAAGCCCCAACACTTTTCTTTAGGCCAGCCACCTTGTACTCGGCGAATCTGAAGCTGGTCGATAAACCATAAACACAGGCCTTAACCACACCGTCCTCCTTTGTTGAGATGTACTGCGGTGTGCCACCGCATATTTCTCCGTGAAATATGCTTTGATTTATTTCTTCACGCTCGACACCAAACGCTTCGTCCCATAGCCCTTCACTAGCTCCAACATTTTGTCCAAAAAATACTGTTGTTACTACTGTTAAGGCGACCAAAATTGACCAACATTTAATAAACCTCATACACCCTCCTGTTGAGCTATAAAACTATTACTTACAATTTTATAAAATAACTTCTTAAAAACTAATGAAATAGATAGATGTTATAATTTAATAGTGATAATTTTAGGAATTGAAAGTAGTTGCGACGAAACAGCGGTCGCCATTGTCGAAAATGGCGAGTCTCTTCTTAGTAATGTCGTCAATTCACAAATAGACATTCATTCGATTTACGGAGGTGTTATACCAGAGATAGCCGCCAGAAGCCATATAGAGGTGATAAACCCTGTTGTTAACCAAGCTCTCGAAGAGGCCTCATTAACCTGGGACGACATAGATGCCATAGCCGTAACCTACGCTCCAGGGCTACTGGGGTCATTACTAGTCGGGTCTTTAGCTGCTAGAACCCTAGCGATTCTTAAAAACAAACCTCTCTACCCTATTCATCACGTTGAAGCACACGTTTACGCCAACTTTATTACTAAAAAGGCCGAACAGATAGAACTTAAATTACCAAAAAATCAGCCTAAATTCCCGATGCTGGCCCTAGTTGTAAGTGGTGGACACTCTCAGCTTGTCCTGTTTCAAGATCACGGAGATTATGAATTACTTGGTCAAACTCAAGACGACGCCGTAGGTGAAGCTTTCGATAAAGTTGCGAAAATTATCGGCCTCCCCTACCCTGGTGGCCCTTCAATAGCTAAACTAGCTCTCGAAGGCGACCCACATGCCTACAAGTTACCTAAGGCAAAACTGCAAAATAAATATGATTTTAGCTTTTCTGGGCTTAAAACAGCCGTTTTGAGAGCGGTTCAAAAAGAAGTGGGCGTGGACATTACTTTCCCCTCTCACGAGCTTGCAGGGCTTCTAGGCGACTCACAGAGGGCAAACTTTGCAGCTAGCTTCCAGCAAACTGCCGTAGAAACACTTGTAGATAAAACATTTCAAGCTTTTAACGACTACTCCCCCGCTTCGGTGGTAGTTGCCGGAGGTGTTGCAGCCAATCAAGAACTCCGTCGACAACTTTCTGAAAAACTACCTCTTGAAATTGAGTATGCACCGATTCAATTATGCACCGACAACGGGGCAATGATAGCCACACTCGCCTACTACTACGCTCAACATAAACCAGCTACCGACCCCTACACTCTAGAGGTCACACCAAGCCTTTCAATGAGAAAAACAGCCTGGAATAAAGTGTAGTAAAATATACAACTAGTTAACGTCTTAGTTTCTGGATTATTCTTTTCGCAAGTGGTAACGATTTACCCCAAAGTACATAAAATCGTGACAAAGGACGGTCAAACGTGCCAGACAAAACCGTTTCCTCAGTAGCCCACCCCTGTTTAAAGTTAGCAACACCGCCAGCAATTAAGCCGCCAAAGTCGTATTTTAGTATCCCCCACTCTTTACACTTCTTGACGGCGTGCCACTTCAAAGCATAATTAGCTCGGAGTTTTTGCCCCTCTTCATCAACACCGCCATAAAGTTCATAAGCTACTTCAGCACTAATAGCTAGCCACAAAAACGCCACAGGGGTGTCACCACTGTATGCAATAAATACAGGAGAATGGTCACCTAGCTGCGTAAAAACGTCTAAATAATACTGGTCAGAATGTAGAGCAAAGCCAGCTCTTTTAGCGGTAGTCTTATAAAGATCTAGGCACGCTCGAATATCTTCACTAGACCGAGCCTGCCTAATAGATACGTCAGCGGATGATTTCCTTATATACTGCCTGGTTTTCTTTGCCATAACAGCTAAAAGCGAGCTTTCTGTTTCAGAGATATCTAAAAGAATAGTCTCTGGTGGCAGTATCTTATTACTTGACTTTGACCAGCCAGACGGCGCAACGAAATCTTGCGAATCTGGTTCGACTGAGAAAACTACAGATTTATATTTACTTTTTACAGCGGCCGCAACCTGCTCTAGGAAATTATCCACATCTGGAAAACTACCAAATGGACCCCTTGGAGCGTAAGCAAAAGACTTAAAAGGGAAGGGGAGTCGCTTAATTAAAACTTGAACACCACCAACAATTTCGTCGTTTTCATACGCCAGATACCTTTCAGCGGTCCAACCGTGGACAGTTTTAAGTTGCCCCCAGCCCCAAAGCTGGAAAGGGTGACCGCCGTTATCTAGAACGGCTTCATCCCACTCAGTTTTGCCACCATTAACCCTCATCTCTATCATGTATCTATTATACACCCCCTCTGTTTTTATGATATAATTATCGATGTGGATAACTTGTGGACGAATTCTTAATTTCCCGTGAAACAAAATTCATTACACGTGAAACCATCGATTTAATAAGAATTTAAGATTTCAAAAAAAGCTGAACTTAACAACAGGGGTAGTACCGTGAATTTATCAAAAACTTATGAACCAAATCAATATGAACCGATAACCTATGCCCTTTGGGAGCAAAGCGGATCGTTTCAACCCAGTGGAAAAGGCGAACCTTTTTCCACAGTTTTACCCCCACCTAATGCTAACGGTAATTTGCACATCGGTCACGCTTTAGACACCTATCTTAAGGATGTCATTGTCAGATACAAAAGGATGAAGGGTTTCGATACCATATATATACCTGGTGCTGACCATGCTGGTTTTGAAACTTGGGTAGTTTACGAGAAAGAACTCCAAAAAGTGGGGAAAAGTCGATTCGATTTTAATAGGGAAGAGTTATACACACAGGTTTGGAATTTTGTGGAAAAACACCGAGGCAATATGGAGCTTCAAGTTCGAGCTCTCGGAGCAAGCGTATCTTGGGACCATTCTGTCTTTACACTAGACGATAAAGTTGTAAAAACAGTTTATCAAACCTTCAAGAAATTATGGGACGACGGCTTAGTTTACAGGGGCGAGAGAATGGTAAACTACAGCACAAAATACCAAACTAGCTATGCTGACATAGAAGTTGTCCACAAGAACGAAAAGGGGACTCTTTGGTATATAGCCTACCCATCACTCGACAAGATTGATGAAATCGTCGTGGCCACCACCCGACCCGAAACGATGTTTGGTGACGTTGCCGTAGCAGTTCACCCCGACGACGAACGCTATAAACACCTTATAGGCACCCGTGTATTATTACCGCTAACAGGGAAAGAAATTCCGGTTATTGCTGATGAATACGTAGATAAAAACTACGGAACAGGTGCTGTAAAAATTACACCATTTCATGATCCGAACGACTATGAGGTTGGTAAGCGGCACAACCTGCCACAAGTTCAAGTAATCGACTTTGACGGAAAAATGATAAACACGCCACCTCAATTCCTCGGACTAGAGACCGAAGAGGCTAGAAAGAAGACCTTGGCGGCCCTAACAGCAGAAGAATTAATTAGAAAAGAAGAGCCTATTGAGCATACGGTTGGCTACGACTACAAGAGCGGATTACCTATACAGCCTCTGATAAAAGAGCAGTGGTTCTTAAAGATAAAACCGCTTGCTGAACGAGCTATAGAAGTGATAGAGGATGGTCAAATAAACTTCTACCCAGAAAGTCGCAAGCACGTCCTTCTTCAGTACCTGCGAAAACTTCACGACTGGAATCTATCGAGGCAAATACCTTGGGGTATACCAATACCAGCCTTCCAGAACATTGAGGACGAATCTGACTGGGTTTTCGATGAAAATGTTTCCGAAAAGGAAATTGTTGTAAACGGCAAAACTTACAGACGAGAAGAGGACACCTTTGATACCTGGTTTAGTAGTGGCCAGTGGCCATTTATTACCACCGAGGTCTTAGATGGCGGTGAGCTCTCAAGGTTTTACCCAACCAGCCTTATGGAAACTGGCACAGATCTACTCGACAGATGGATCGCCCGTATGATAATGCTCGGTCTTTACACTACAGGCAAGATACCTTTCAAAGACGTCTATATGCACGGCATGGTTCTAGATGAAAAGAGCCAAAAAATGAGCAAAAGCAAGGGCAATGTCATCAGCCCAATAGATATGATCAGCAAATACGGTTCGGATGCCCTCAGGCTTGGACTCCTAGCTAGTCGTAGCCCTGGTCAAAACCAGGCATTTAGCACCGATCGAGTTATCGCAGGGCGAAATTTTTGTAACAAACTCTGGAACATTGCTCGCTTTATTGGCGGCAAAATCGAAGAAGGGCATACACCAAAAACACCAGAGCCAAAAACTCTGGCCGACCACTGGATACTGAGCGAGCTAGATCAGGCCTCTAAGAACATAGAAATGGCCCTAAGCTCTTATCGCTTTGCTGAGGCTAGTGACAACGTCTACCACGCCATCTGGGACAGTGTTGCCGACTGGTACGTTGAATCTTCCAAAAACGGCGACAATCAGGATATGATGGCCTGGATACTAGAGACGATTCTTAAAATCGCTCATCCATTTGCGCCTTTTGTAACTGAGACAATCTGGCAAACCATACCTTGGGACGACACCTTGCTGATAAACCAGCCCTGGCCAGAATCGTTACCATACAGCGAAATAGCCGCTCAACAATTTGAGCAGCTCAAAACCTTAGTGTCTGAAATTCGGTTTGTGAACTCGAGTTTACCAGGAAATAAAAGATACGACCTCTTATATCACCAAGACTCGTTAGTTGAAGACAACCTAGATTTGATTAAGCAGCTAACTCGAGTCCCTAACATTAGGCAAGAAGAAAATCCTACGGGGTTACGACTGGCTGTGTTTGGTCGAGAAGTTTGGCTAGATGTACCGCAAAAGGTGATGGCCGAACACCGTACCAATCTTGAAATGCGCCTAGCCGACATGCGACGAGAAGCCCAAATTATCGAGGGTCGTCTAGACAACGAGAGTTACGTAGCAAAAGCGCCGGCCTCTCTTGTAGAAGATAGCCGACGCCAATTGTCTGAAAAGCTAGAGCGAATCGATAAAATCGCTACAGAACTAGAGAACTTTAGTTAGCATTAAACCGAAGGCCAAAGGCCGTTTTGCTCGCCACCACCGGTGTAAAGAACCTTCTTGTTCTGAATGTATCGACGGTTATCGTCACGAATACGGTTTTTGCTAAAAGTAGACTTTGTCGTGTTGGGTTTTTTGCTAAATACAGCCGCTTCAACATGAATATGCTCAGACTTCTGTAAGATGTTCTCAACAGCACCGTAAGTAGCTATTGCACTGGCAGTACCAAGTGCGACGACTGTCATCCGGTCGACATGAACATCATGCACCAATATACCGGCCGTTCCCATGGCGGTTACTAGTACTGCGGTTAATTTTAGTAGAAACTTCATTAATTATTTTACCTGTTTTTGTTTTATTTATTGACTACCTAGTTATACTAGCATAACCTTGATAATTTGTCAATATCTAGTTGTGATGGTAGTTTCTGCCAAAAGCTATTTCTTGGGCTCTGTATATCTGTTCTACGGCTATTAATCGAACTAGCTGATGCGGAAAAACTAAACCCGAAAGCGACCAAACAGATGTCGCTTTTTGTCTAAAATCATCAGTTACACCATAAGCGCCGCCAATTACAAGAACTATTCGCTTAGATTGGTTTAAATTGTCGCTCAAAAATTGCGAAAGAGCAGGGGAGGTTAGATTTTTACCACGCTCGTCTAATAAAACTATAATGTCATCAGGCTTTAGGTGCTTAATAATGCGCTCAGACTCTTCCTGACGGGCTTCCTGGCCCTCTCGGGCGCTATGTGGCAAGATTACCCAATCGACATTCCAGGGCGCCCTGAGGCGCTTTTCATAGCGTTCAATACCCTCATGAACCCAAGATTCATGCTTTTTACCAACAGCAATAATTGTTATCATACTGCCAAATTAGTCTCGACAGCGAGCTTACGAGCCATATCTGCAAGAGCCTCATTGTCTATAGGCGAGTCTTGGTCTTGTTTTTTCTTGAGGTCAGAGCCGTTTTCAATCGGCACAAGATGTAGGTGAGCATGAGGCACTCCGAAGCCCTCCACTACCAATCCAACACGAGCTGGCTCCAAAACCGAACGAATATGTAAACTTAGATGCTTCGATATTTCAAACAGATAGGCGTAGGTGTCGTCGTCTAAATCCCACAGATGATCAACCTGAGTCTTAGGCACGACCAGAGTGTGCCCTGGAGCCAAGGGATGAACGTCTAAAAATGCAATCACCTTATCGTCTTCATAAATTCTATGAGACGGCACCTCACCTTTAATAATTTTTGTAAAAATTGAATCTACCATAAACACCTCTTTCGCCTATCAAGCCTGGCGGAAGGAGAGGGATTCGAACCCTCGGTACGGTCGCCCATACACTTGTTTTCGAGACAAGCCAGTTCAACCACTCCTGCACCCTTCCAATCTCTTTATTTTAGCACAGTTGACAATGTTCATATTTTTCATTATGATTTAAGTTATTATGGAAAGAGAATTTGAGGTTCCCCAGATTGTCTAGGACAGAGTTGCTGATGCGAGCGATATTTTAAACGATTTGTTTGATAATCGAACAGAGGTTTCAACCAGGGACTACAGGCTTCATGCAAAAAGACACGGAATAGATAGCGTGGATGCAATGGATCATTTTCTCGACCTTCAGGCGCTTGGCCGGTTTCACGCCGATTTTAACGGGAAAATAAGTCGCCTAACGCCAAGTTCAGATACGCAACCAGAAAACGAAGGCCATATAGCGCCAGCGGAAGAAGGGTTGCATGATCAGGAAAGCCTTTCCGGTGATAAGCAACGCTTTGTTGAAGTCGCTGAACGAATTGGCCTTGCCGGTGCAAAGCGAATTCTTGACCAGTTAATCTCTAACTCTTAGATAAATACGCCCGAGAAACTCAGTAGCAAAAGATATTCAAAATTAAAAGCGGACAGTTTCTTGACATGTCCAGGTCGGAGTGGCTCCTAGAAGTCGCTGAGGTACTCGCTGAGGTTGGTGCCGTACATGATGTCAGCCGGGTTGTTGACGATCACCTGACCGCCCACATTGGCGGGAAGCCGCCAGTAGACGATGCTCTCGCCGAGCGGGCCGTCGACCGCCTCGACGTGTCCATGACCGTCTCCGAGGGCATCGCCCCGACGACCGCCGTAGTACACGTTAGTGGTGCCTTCAGAGCGCTCAACCTCTGCTTCATTACCATCGAACCAGGCCATTTTATCCTCTTTCTCTAGAGATTTTATAGATAGCCATCTACAAGACTCGACAAATCGTCCTAGTCTCAATGCTAACACTAGTACTTGTTACCGATATTGTCAATTATGTGCTATTTAATGCACGAGTTAAAAGATAACAAAAAAGACCCCGAAGAGTCTTCTTAATCAAATTGGTACACCCGACAGGATTCGAACCTATGGCCTTCGGCTCCGCAAGCCGACGCTCTATCCAGCTGAGCTACGGGTGCATATGGCGTTACTGCGGCCGAAGCTACAAGCAACACCACTGTAACTAGAAGGTGCTTCCATTTCTTGCGAAACGAACAGAGGTTATTATATCACAATGACCACGATGAGACTAGAGCCGAAGTTTTCTGATAGCTAGGTCTATTGGGTCAAGTTTGAGGTCTTCCATTGGTAATCTTTGGCCTAGAATATCAACTACTTGTTCGCCAACTTCATCTGGAAAGTAAACTGAAACCCCTGGAGCAAAGCGCTTACGAGGCAAAAGCATCACAGAGTTGCGACCACCGTCGTCAATTAGCCCGAAAGCTCGAAATTCGTCAAAATGATACAATCTTTCACCTATGTAGATGCCTTGTTTGACACTAAGTGCGTAGCTTATGGTCCGGACAGGCCTTCTGATATAAACCATCAAAGCTACTGCCATAACCACCACCAAAACGCTGAAGGTCCATGATTTTATAAGAAAAAAGTCGATAGCTATAAAGCCCAACACCACTAAAACAAAAGCAATATACCAACCAGGTCCACGGTCTGACTGAATATATTCTTCAGCTTGCCAATTAACTGGTGTGTTCACGTCTGTCATAGGTGTCTCTTGGTCCATACTGTTAGTATAACATGAGCATTAAAATCAAAAAATAGACCTTCCGAAAAGAAAAGTCTATTTTGGCGGAGGAGGGGAGATTCGAACTCCCGCTCCAGGTCTCCCCAGACTAACGATTTAGCAAACCGTCCCCTTCAGCCGCTTGGGTACTCCTCCGTGCTTTTGCAAGTCCAATTATATCATAGGGGATTGGCGGGTGCTAGAGGTGCAGACCATTGCATTTATGCTACAATTGTGATATAATGAAAGGTATGAAAAAGTTTTCAGTAGTAGCGGTTCTGATTTCGTTAACAGCTCCTCTTTTTATTGCCAGCCCAACATCAGCAAATAGTATTCAAGACGGCGCAAATGCAGCCCACACCCCAGGTATGCCTAGCAACCTTTTCGGTGACACCGGTACCATCACCACCATTACCAATGCTATGTTGTTTATAGTTGGCGCTCTTTCGGTCGTCATGATAATCTACGGCGGTCTTCGCTATGTCATCTCCGGCGGTAACTCCAACTCCGTTACAGCAGCCAAAAACACGATTCTTTATGCTATCGTTGGCCTTATAATCGCTTTCTTGGCCTTTGCAGCCGTCAACTTCGTTCTCGGTTCACTAGCTGGTACATCTGGCACCAATCGCTAGC
>CAZSTN010000008.1:0-15136 GCA_964609915.1 uncultured Candidatus Saccharibacteria bacterium
AAATCGCCACAGGCCTAGCTACGGCTAGTTTGGTTACGGCCCTGGTCGTTGGCCTAGTTTTGATTCATTGGGCGGAGCGCAAGGGGCACCTCAAGTCTGGGTCGGTTTTTAGGGTGGCTCGAAACAAGGTTTATCACCATGCGATCATTGCTGACATTCGCAAACGAGGTGTCAGTCTTAGGAAGACTCTGACACCAAAATTGCTTTTTTCTCATCTGGTTTTATTAATGCTGGGAGTGTTATTCGGCTGGCTTATACACCAAAGCTTGCTACTTATCGAGTCCTATACCTGGGGTCGTGATGGCGGGCGCTTTTTCCACTATGTTCCCCTCTTCACCTTCGCCATTTTCGGTGGCATGATCGCTCAAGCTGTCTGGCATCGGCTCGGTTTTAAGGTTGTCCGCCAGGTTGTGGAATTAATCACCATGTTTACTCTGACTATTCTTATTGTGACTGCTGTCGGCACTATGTCGCTAGAATTTTTGGTTAACGATGCTGCAGTTTTTGGAATTCTGTATGCTACTGGTGTCGTCTGGATGATGTTCGCCTTTGCGTTTTTGGCTAGAAGAATGTTTAGGCGTTATTGGTTCCAAAATGCGATTATTAGCTTCGGACAAGGTATGGGTATGACGGCTACCGGCTTACTCTTTGCTCAGATGGTTGACACTAAGAACCGCACTAACGCCGTAGAAGCGTTTGGCTACAAGCAGTTGATGTTTGAGCCGTTCGTCGGTGGCGGCTTGATTACGGCGCTCTCCATGCCTCTTATTCTGACGATTGGTTTGCCGATGTTTACGCTCATTTCTGCTGGTATAATGATTTTTTGGATATTCATCGGGCTGGTCGTAATTGGACGTAAAAAGTAGTATCATAGGCTTATGGTTAAAACCTCCAAGAAAACAAAAGAGCAGATAAATCGTCGAAATGTTAAAGCTGCCAATGTTTTTGGAGCTTTTTTATATTTTAACGTTATAATCCAGTGGTTTATTGCTATAGCTTTGTTTATTCCGGTGATAATAGGTTTCTTAAACGCCATGCCAAGAAACGTAGTTGTCGAGGAGCCTACTAGTCATGCTTCCACGCAGTCGGCCGATCCAACTCTGTTCACATTCCTGGGAGCGTCGCTACTCATTGTTGTTATTTTAGGGCTAACTATCTATACCCTGGCTAAAATGCCGGCGGCGGTTGCTAAAACTGGACGAGATGTCGTCAAGAAAAGCTCAACCCTCGTGACAACATCGGTTATTAAGGCTACGAAGAAGCGGGATGGAAAGCGAGTGCGTGAGCGCTTGACCCCTTTGGTGGCTTTTTATATCAAACTACTGCTAGTGGTCGGACCAGTCCTTCTTACTATATTGGCTGGCGCTCTTGGGGTTGACGATCTTTCGCCTCTTATAGCGCTGTTTTTGTCAGCAGCCTTGGCTTTTTGGAGTATGTTATTGATGTTGATGCAATACGGCACCGCCAGGCGCTTAGCCGTTAAACCTGTTGACCTTTGGTAGCTTCAAAAATACTCACCCACTGGTCAATAGTTAGCTGAGACGGTTTCTTTTCTGGACTGACCCCTGCTTTATTCAGAGGAAATTTGCGGTAAGCTTCTGGGCTAGAAAAACCAGACTTTACTAGTTTCTTGAATTTTTCAAAGTCCGCTTGCTTAACGAGCGGTTCGTTTTTCAGTAAGATTTCTATAAAAACTGTGTCGACGGCCGGATGCGGCCAAAAGTCGGTTCTCTTGAGGGGCTTGCGTATCTTCACGTCGTATCTTGCGCAGAGCAAAACGCCAAGTTGGCCAGTAAAGAACCTGTTGTCGGTAGCAACCAACTTACGCCCGAACTGCTTCTGAACGATTAGATAGGTTTTCTGTGGAGGATTATTTGTGTTGATGAGTCGCTCTATCAACGGTGAGCTAAGGTGAAAAGGGATGTTAGAAAAGATGCTATACGGTTCTTTCGGTAGGTCAATTTGCAAGGCATCGGCCTGAACAACTAAGACATTATTATAATCTGCAGTATTCTTCCTGAGTATTTTAACAGTTCCCGGCTCGGCCTCAATAGCTATAACTTTTCTAACCTTTTCAGCTAAGACGGATGTTATAACGCCACTCCCCGCCCCTATATCTAAAACAGTGTCAGTTTTTTTAAGTTTACTGTGACCAAAAAGTTCCTTAACCAATGAGGGGCTACGCAAAAAGTGCTGTGAGTAGGTGTGGAGTCGTTTCATATATTATATTATCTCATAAAAAAGTAATAACCCCGACCGAAGTCGGGGCTAGTACCTTTACTTGCTCTACTCTCCGAGAGAGGCTATGTGCTGGAAGGTGTCCTCCCAGCGGGGCCTTTGCTCAAGGAATCCACAGTGGGGTCCCTCGATCTCGAGGAAGGTAGCACTCGTGGGAAGAATTTCCGCCCACTTGTTGCGTGCCAGGGGTTGAACGACGACGTCGTTCTCTGGACCGAGGCAAGACACGTAGGTGTACCTCGTGTCCACCACCTCTTGGGGCGGGTCGGGCAGCATAGCCCGGAGCTGGTTGACCCAGAGTCGCCACGAGTTGCCTCGCAGGCGACTCATGGCCACCTCGGAAACCCACTGCTTGTAGGATTCCGGGTTTCCGGCCCCTGCGGGGACCACAATGTTGTGGTCCTTGGGCCCCTGAGCCATAAGGTCCAGGACCTTGTTCCCGATGGAGTTGGGAGCCTTCGAGGCCAGCTTGAGCGCCGGCTTGACCAGCCCTGTTTTCGGGAGTTGAGACAACGTCTCGGCTCCGAAGGGCGTGTCGATCATGACCACGTCCCGAAGATTCGGAATGTGACGTGCCAGATGATGGGCAAAAAGCCCACCGACCGAGGCACCAACGAGGACAACCTCGAAGTCCTCAATAAAACTCCCATCGAGGTGCTCCTTCAGGCCTTCCATGAGGATGGCTGGGCCATCTTCGAAATTGAATCCCGTACCTGTGTAGGTTACGGCGATCACCTGCCCCGACTCGTTGGCGAGGACTGCTTCCGCAACCCCCTCCAACTGCTCGTGGCCCTTGGCCAGAATCCCTGGTAAAAGAATGAACAGGGTATCCCCGTCACCCCTCCCCGGATATTCTTCGTAGTGAAAAGACGGAACTTCCATCTTTATCACCTCTCTCTGTAGTAGTGTGTAAAGGTACTATTCTTATTTTAGCATATTTTAACTAAAAAGCAAGTTCATTAGATAATTTAAGCTATTGACACTCCAACTAAACGCTCGTGTATAATTATAGGTAGTCATGTTGGTACTTCTTTCCTGCGAGGAACAAAAGATTTCCACCAACAGGCTTCATAAGAGCCACCAACGACATCACGCACACCCGGAGTACTACGAGGCGCCCCTGATGATCGAAAACAATCTTACGTGATATACGGTAAAAAGGCAGTTAGCTTAACGGTCTACACTCCCCTCTCCGTATCACTCCTCCAAAATCCGTTGCTGACAAGTTTTATTTGCTCAGCTTTTTTACGTTAATCTTAACTTTTGGAGAAATAAAATGACAAAAATAACCATAAACGAACAAGTATCTGTCACCCGTCTGGGTTTTAGGAAGAATCTGAGCGCCTACCCCCGCCAGATGGAGTTTAGGGGTCGAGTGTACGATTTCATAGACGCTGGCCTAAGCTGTCTTGTTGGTGCTGGCGACAAGGTCGCTTCAATTGTCACCCTCTCTGACGGCATAGCTGACTACCAGCTTCGTAGCGACAATTTTGGTGGTAGCTGGACGCTAGTTAGCATATATCGTTAAGCCTTTTTGAGCTCTGCTTTCTTGAGGCCGTATCGTCCAAACGCTTTGTGTATTTCTACAGCCACTATCATTATAATGAAGCTGATGATTCCGGTAATAGCTAAGTCGCCGATGGCCACTGGGTAAACGTGCAAAGCCTCTCGTAGCGGTCCGAAGAACGCCAGCCCTTGCAGGCCTACTGCTAGGGCAAGACCGGCGTAGAACGCTGGTGAGGACACCTTTATTCTAGTAAATATTGACTCGTAGGTGCTTCTTGCGTTGAAGGCACTAGCCCACTGGATCACTATCAGGCTAGAAAAGGCGATGGTGCGGCCGTAGTCAACGCCGTATAGGTTTGTGAAAGCAATAAAGGCCGCTAGCACAACTACACCCATGACCACCGACGTGACGGCCATTCTTTGAAGCAGATACTTAGAAAATAATGGTGCTTTAGGGTTAATAGGTTTTTGTTTTATGACGTCCTTCTCGCCTGGTTCTAGGCCGAGCGGAATAACCATGGCTGTGTCGGTCATAAGGTTAGTCCAAAGGATTTGTACGGGGTGAAGTGGTATCGGTAGACCTACGGCCAGCGCCATTACCGAAACTATGACTTCGCCGATATTTGTCGACAATAGGTAAAGCGTCATACGACGGACGTTAGAAAAGATTATCCGGCCTTCTCTCATGGCTGCGACGATGCTAGCGAAGTTGTCGTTGAGCAAGACTATGTCGCCAGCATCTTTGGCGATTTGTGAGCCACTCCCCATGGCAATGCCAACATGAGCGTTGGTTAGCGCCGGAACGTCGTTGACGCCGTCACCGGTCATAGCGGTGACCTCTGTTGCTCTAAGAACCTGAAGTATGCGAAACTTGTTTTCTGGTGTAACCCGTGAGAAAACCCGAATCTTGCCAGTTACCTCTCGGAGTTGCTTGTCGGTCATTTTGTCCATCATTCGACTGTCAAAGACCTGTTCACGGTCGGTGACTAAACCAAGCTTCAGCCCTATATTGTAAGCTGTTTCAAAATGGTCACCAGTTATCATGCAGACTTTTACGCCAGCGTTTTGAGCGGTGATGATAGCCTTACGGGCGACCGGCCTCAGTGTGTCGGCCACGGCAATCAAGCCGTTAAATGTGAATGTTGCTCTAGCTGGAACTTCAGTTAGCGACGCTACCGGTTTTGTTAGTTTAACTGAGGCGATAGCCACTACTCGATAACCTTGGGAGGTCAGTGCTTTGAGGTTTTTATTAACCTCTTCTCTTTGAGGGTCGTTGAGTTTGCTCTCGGCAATTATATCTTCAGGTGCACCCTTGACTGATAGAAGATATTGGTCGGCGACTTTCCAGACGTTTCCGCTCATTGCCCTCTTTTGATCAAAAGGTAAAGTCGCCACTAGCGACCCCTTTATCTTTATGGCACTGCCAGTTTTAGCGTAGTTGTCGATGGCAATATCTAGCGGGTCGTGACTTTTTGCTTGAAGGTTGCGGTTTGCGGACCTGGCTATAGCCTCAAAAAGGTTGCTTTTTGACCATTTGGGCGCCCAAGTTTCTTGAATCGATAGCCTATTCTCGGTTAAAGTGCCGGTTTTATCGGTAGCTATGGTGGTGATTAGGCCGATGGTCTCGATGGCTTTCATGCTCCTGACGAAAGCCTTTTTCTTAGCCATTCGACGCATGCCAAGCACCAATACCACAGAGGTGGCTATAGGCAAGCCCTCTGGTATAGCCGAGACCGCTAGAGCGATTACGAACCTTAATGCTTCGCTCGCATCTATACCTTGGTAAAGAGCCAGCGCAAAGGCCACGACCGACACTCCGCCGACCGCAGCTATGACTATGGTTATAAGTTTGTCGATCTTGTTTTGAACGGGGCTGACACCTGAGGTGTCTGATTCGCCAGCTAGCGAAGCGATTCGGCCAAACTCCGTTTCGTTACCTGTTGAGATAACAACGCCAGTTACCTGACCGGATACTAAAAATGAACCAGAAAATAAAAGGTTCGATTGTTCATAAATAGGCTTCTGCGTTTTTATGACATTTGCATTTTTGCCGATAGCCTCAGACTCACCGGTCAACATCGACTCATTAACCTGAACGTTAGAAGCGGCGATTATGCGCAGATCAGCCGGTACTTTGTCGCCTTCATAAAGCTGGACGACATCGCCAGGCACGAGTTTTATAGCGTCTACTTGAGACGTGCTACCGTTTCTGAGTGTCTGGATTGACTCTATGGAGTGTTTTTGCAACGAACGAAGGACTTTTTCGGTTGAGAATCTTTGAACGTAGTAAATAATGGCACTAGCAAAAATTATAGCCAGGATGATGATGGCATCGACATAAGCATCGCTCAGGACGCTGATGATGACAGCGACTAGCAAAACGGCAATAAAAACATTAGCAAAGGGTTCGAGTAGCTTTCGCCACAAAGGCTCGCCTTTTATGACTATTGTATTAGTGCCGTAGACCTTTAGTCGCTTAAGAGCTTCTTTTGAGGATAGGCCTTTTTCGGTGGTGTTAAGATTTTCGAGGGTTTGTTTGACTGTTTGTTGATAGAAAAGCATTAGTACTATTCTATCAAATAAAGCTTCCGCTATAAATAGCTAAGGGGGCGTTATAGCTCGAGCGTGGGGCTGTGAAAACTATTGTACTCGCAGAAGGCGAAGCTGTCGTTGCCTTGCGCCAATAGTTAGCTCAACCATTTCTTTTGCGGTTTTTCCAAGCAAGCTACTGCCGAGCGGGCTTTCGACCGATATTCGGCCATCGCTTGGGTTAGCTTCGACGCTTTCGACTATTGTATAGCGAAATAGCATGCCCTGCTGGTCGATTAGGTCGACTACCGAGCCAAGAGCAACCTTCATACGGGTGCGCTTAGATGGAAGTAGTTTAGCTTTAGCCAGCAGCTGTCGTTTCTCGACTAAATCGCTCTCGACGTTTTCGAGGTTGGCAAGTTTTTCGTTTCTATCTAAGCGGTCGTCATGACCGGTGGTTTTTTCTGCTTCCTTTAGGCTTAAGATCGCTTGAGTGCGTTCTTTTTCGAGTTGTTGAATGGACTGGCGCAACTCTTGCAAGCCTTTTTTACTTAATAGTACGTATTCTTTGGTGGCGGTACTCATATATGGGTTCCTCCTTTTAATTATGTATGACTAATTAGTCATGTCCTCATTATGACAGTGAAATCTTAAATAAATCTTAAATAACTATCTTTTGTGTTGTGATAAATAGAACGATATATTTAGTTTGCCGTTTTTATACTTTGCTCGGATAGAGCCTTTATGTTCTTCCACTATTTTTTTAGCAATTGACAACCCTAGTCCGTAGCCTTTATTTGAGCCGCTAGTTCGAGATTTGTCGGCTCTGTAAAACCGTTCAAAAATCCGTTCAGCCTGCTCTTCTGATATTTTAGTGCTTTGGTTTTCTATTTGAAATTTAACAATCGAGCGTTGAACGGTAATTTTTATTTCTATGGGGCTTTTCTTGGGGCTGTATAAAAGAGCGTTATCGATAAGTATATTTATTAATCTTGCAATAGCCGTTTTGTTAGCCCAAATATATAGACTTTTGTTACTTTTAAATAAAACTCGTTTAGTGGCTTGCTGGTTTGATTTTATTAGGTTTTTAGTTAGATCGGTTAGGTTGACTCGGTCTTTATCGAGGGCTGTTCGGGACAGCTCCAGCATCATTTCAGATATGTTTATAAGGTTTTCGACTTCAGCTAGGTTGCTCTTAAGTAGCTCAGTGGCTTCTTCTAGGCTTATTTTATCGTCGGAGAGTGCAGTTTCTAGCTCGAGCTTCATGGTTGTTAGAGGTGTCCGTAGTTCGTGGCTAGCATCACTAGTAAAGCGACTTTGAGCTTCGTGGGCTTGCTCAATAGGTCTTAGTGTCTTTCTTGCAAAATGGTAGCTTGCCAGGCCACCTACCATCAAAACTACCAGGTTGGCTCGGACGAGCGCCCAGAGTAGTTGCCTAGAAGCTTCAGCCGATTCTGCCGAACGAGTAGCGCTCAGATCCTGATTGATGCCACCCTGTACGTAAACCCCTGGCAAGACTTCGATAGCGCTTTGCTGGAGGTTCTGCAAACGAGTATTTATCTCATTAAAATTTATTTGATAAATTACAGCACTAAAGACTAGGCTCATGGTCATAAGGACGGCCAAATACCAGCCGGTTAGCTGCAAAGTGGCTGAACGAAACATCTATTTAGCCTCCAGCTTGTAGCCGAACCCATGTACGGTATGGATAAGTTTGTTCTTGAAGGGTTTGTCAATCTTGTTTCGCAAGAATTTAATATGAACTTCAACGTTGTTTGGTAAAATGTCGGCATCAAAATCCCAAACATGATTTATGATACTCTCTTTGCTAATCGGTCTGCCTTGGTTTCTAAGAAGATATTCCAAAAGGGCGAATTCCTTATTTGTTAGCTCGATCGTCTGGCCTTCCCTTTCGACTTTTAAGCTCAAGGTGTCGAGGCTAAGGTCGCCAGCCGTAAGAACTTCGTCTTGGCGACTAGGCGGCCTTCTTAAGAGCGCCTTTACTCTTGCTAGAAGTTCGTCCAGGGAAAAGGGTTTGCCAAGATAGTCGTCAGCGCCAGCATTTAAACCTTCGGTTTTATGGCTAGGGTCGTTTAAAGCACTTAAAAATAAGATAGGCGTATGAATACCGGCCTTGCGTACCTCTTTTACGATACCTATCCCGTCGTACTCGCCTGGCAACATGCGGTCGATTATCATGACGTCATAGCTCTCGGTTGTAGCCATCGCATGGCCATCGTCGCCGTCTAGGGCGGTGTCAACGGCGTAGGTTTCTCTTTCTAAAGCTTTTTTCAAAGCCTTGCATATTTTTTCCTCATCTTCAATTACTAGAATACGCATAAATCAGCACATGTACTCGATACCCCATTGGTGCATGGCGTTAATTATTGGACCAAGGTCACGACCTTTTTGGGTAATTTTATATTCACAACGAGATTTGTCAGCTTGAATGAATTTTGTAATGACACCCTCTTGCTCTAAAGAGGACAATTTAGCCGATAACGTTCGGGGGCTGATGCCGTCGGTCATTTTTTCTATTTGGCAAAAGCCTAAGGAGTCGTTTTTAAGTAGTAAACTAACTATAATTGGGGTCCATTTGTCGCCAATTATTCTAGTTGATTCTTTGACGCATGTTACGTCGTTCGCTGAGGTCTCCATGTCTTTACTATACAATATAAAGTATTTTTGGTAAATATAGAGACCAGCTGGTATACTTGTTGTATGAAACTAGAAATAGATACCCGAACATTTGTGAGATTTTGGTTAGTTATTGGTGCTTTGGCTGGTGCGGTGCTACTCACCTTTGTAGCACGAGAGGGGCTGTTGATAATCGGTACGGCACTTTTCCTGGCTTTGGCTTTGAATGCGCCAGTTTCGTCTATCTCTAAAAGACTACCTGGAAGGAGCCGTGTTATGGCGACGGGGCTGTCTTACATTGCCGTCTTGGCTATCCTTTGTGCGGTTGTGTTCTTGGTTATACCACCCATCGTTCAGCAGACTGCAAAATTCGCCCAAAATATTCCTTCGGCAGTAGATCAATTCACTAATCAGTGGGGTGGTCTGCAAGAATTTGTTGAGACTTACGGCCTTCAACAGCAACTTGATGACACCTTGAACTCTATCGGGGAAAGCGCCGGGAAGTGGGCTGGTGATCTAGGTACCAACATCATTAAGGGAGTTGGTTCGTTCTTCTCCTTTATGGCTGCCGCTATATTGGTGCTAGTTCTTGCCTTTTTGATGCTAATAGAAGGTCCAAGGTGGCTAGAGAAGATATGGTCTTTGTATCGCAATAAAGAGCTTATGAAGACCCACAGGCGTATCACCATGAGCATGTATAAGACCGTAAAGGGTTACGTTACTGGTCAGCTGACAGTATCGCTTATCGGTGCGGTTGCCTCTGGCCTGATAGTCTTCGCCCTAAGCTTGATATTTGAAGAAGTTTCTAGTGGCTTGGCTATGCCAATAGCGGCTATAACTTTTGTACTATCGCTTATACCTATGTTCGGAGCAACGATCGGTGGCGCCATAGGTACTCTACTCTTGGCTTTGAACTCTATCCCAGCGGCAGTTATATATGTTGTATATTTCGTGATCTACCAGCAAATTGAGAATAATCTTATTTCACCGAACATCCAAGCTAAAAGCATTGAACTGTCGCCACTTCTTATTTTAGTAGCCGTGACTATAGGTCTATACATGTTTGGCGTAGTCGGTGGTATTATCGCCATCCCTATAGCTGGTTGTATCCGAATTTTGGTAATTGAATTTATCGCCAATCGAAAAGCCAAGACGACACCTAAGTCGAAATTGGCGTAGCTAACTAAATATATTCCCAAATAACTTCGGAGTTATTGTCTCTTAGGTTAATTCCCTGCTCTTTAAGTAGGTCACGAATACGGTCTGATTCAGCAAAGTCCTTGTTTTCACGAGCCCTAGTGCGAGCGATTATCAGTTGCTTCTGCTCATCGTTGATGTCTGGCGATGTGCCTAAAAGGTCAAGGCCGAGTAGCCTGTCGATCTGCCCTAGAAGTTCACCAAATGCGTGATGGTGTATGTCTTGCAACTTATGCCTTGACATCTCAGAGAACACCTCGTCGATAGTCGTTAGAGCGCCGGGGGTATCAAGGTCGTTTGACAGACATTCAGTTAGATATTGAATCGTTGAGTATAGCTGTACGGTTTTACTCTCTTCTTCTCTGTCTTCGTCGGCGGTTATGGTGTCGTGGATCTGGTGCCTTAAGGCTGCCACATTTCTCCAATTCAGTCGTCGTTGCTTGGCTGAATTTAGGTTTTCAAATGTAAAATTACCCTCGTTCTTATAATGACCCTGCAAGACGAGCATTCTGAAGTCTAGCGGACTAAAACCCTCCTCTTCTATGTCTTGAAGAGTGTAGCCATTGTTCAGCGATTTGCTGATCTTGGTGCCGTTTGATTTTAGGTGATTGCTGTGCAGCCAGAACCTGCTAAATTGTTTGCCGCTAGCCTTTTCAGACTGAGCTATCTCATTGGTGTGATGAATGGGTATGTGGTCAATACCACCAGTGTGGATGTCTAGGGTTTCGCCCAGTAGGCCAATGGCCATAGCTGAACATTCTATGTGCCAGCCAGGAAAGCCCATTCTCGAGACGCCATCATCGGTTATATCAGCTGGAGTTTCCCACTCCATGTCTCGCTTTTCACCACTAGGGGTAAACTTCCATAAAGCGAAGTCACTAATGTTGCGTTTTTCGGGGTTCAATTCGACACGAGCACCAGCTTTAAGAGCCCCAAGGTCTAGGTTAGCGAAATCGGCGTAAGCTGGAAAAGTCGATGTGTCATAATAAATTCCATCGGATATTTGGTAGGTTGCCCCAATTTTCTTTAGGCGCCTAACTAGGTCTATTTGTTGAGGTATGTAGTCGGTCGCCCTGGGCAAATGAGTCGGTGTTTTAATGTTTAGCTTTGCTAGGCCGGCAATAAAGTCGTCTGTATAAAATTTGGAGACCTCCCAGGCTGTTTTGCCAGTCTTTTTAGCGCTCTTTTCGAGTTTGTCCTCACCTTCATCGGCGTCGCTGACCAGGTGTCCAACGTCAGTAATGTTAATGACGTGGTGCACTTTTAGATTATTAGCCTCCAGGACTCGCCTAAGAGTGTCCCAGTATATGTAGGCGGTCCAGTTACCGACGTGTGGATAATCATAAACAGTCGGACCACAAGAGTACATATTTACAACTCCTGGAGTCATTGTTGTAAATTCCTCAACAGTTTTAGTAAGTTGATTATGAAATCGTAGACTCATATTCTTTTACCGCCTTTTCGGTTGCTGTTAATAATTCTTTAATAATTACATCATAATCTGCTCGAACCTTAAAGCCGGCGGCGTAGGCGTGGCCACCACCCCCAAAGAAACCAGCTACAACATGAGATATTGGCAAATTACTTCGAATTTTACCAGTTAGCTTGCCGTCGGGGTATGTTTTTATGGCCACGGCGACCTGAACGGTGTCAACCAAGCGCATTTCGTCTAAAACCAGCACACTAGGGTTATATTTGTCGCTATACTTGGATATGTCGTCCCACGTTATGTGAACCGTCGCTAAAATGCCCTCTAGATGGTACTCAATGCGCTGTAACAGCTCGCCCTTGTAAGTTAGTATATCTGCTGGTTTTTTCATATATTCACGTCTACGGGCCTCTATGTCGGCCGGAACGGCACCTAAAGCAACCAAATCGGTCGCTACTTGATAGCTTCTAGCCGTTGTACCCTGGGTGGTTAGTCCGAGGCTGTCAGCCTGTATAGACAAGAAAAGATTTTCAGCAGCTTGAGGGTTGATCTTCCAGCCTGCCACGTTTGACATTTCGTAGATTATTTCACTTGTGGCTACCGCCTCTGGGACATTTAATATCGTATAGTCAAAAGGTAGGTCGCCTTTTTCGTCTTGGTGATGGTCTATGACTAGGGCCGGTCGAGTTTCCAGCGCGTTTCGTGCTTCAGGAATATCTAAGACCTGTTGAAGCAATAATTTGCTGGCGGTATCAACTATGATAGCTAAATCAAATTTCTTTGGCCAGTCTTTAATAACTCGGTCCCAGCCTTTTATGTAACGTAGGTATTTTGGGAGGTCGATGGCGCAATAAAGTATTACGTCTTTACCTTGGTCGGATAGTAGCTCTTCTAGAGCCAGAGAACTGCCTAAGCTGTCGCCGTCGGGGTTCTCGGCTTGAACGATTAGTATTTTTTGTGCTTCATTGATTAACTTTAGGGCATCTTCAAACATTACATTATTCGTCTTCCTTCTAGAGCATGGCTGAGAGTTATTTGATCGGCGTACTCTAGGTCAACGCCAACTGGTATGCCCCGAGCTAACCTGCTGATTGTAAGCGTTAGGCCGGCCTCTTTAATTTGTTTCTGTAAATAAAGAGCCGTGGACTCGCCTTCTACGCTAGCGTTGGTGGCGATTATCAGCTCTTCAACGGCGTCATCCTGCAGACGCCTTAGTAGCTCAGGAATATGCAATTGGTCGGGGCCAATGCCGTCTACTGGACTCATAGCCCCACCTAAAACGTGGTAAGTACCCTTAAATTGACCAGTTTTCTCGAGGGCAACTATGTCTAGAGGCTCTTCGACGACCGCTACGAGCTTTTTATTTCTGTCAGGGTCGCTATATAGTTGCGAAATATCTTCTTCAGAATCGATCAAAGCGAAAGTTATCGGACAGGTTTTGACTCGGTCATGGATATCTTGAATAGCTGTTGCTAAATTAGTATTTATTCTGTCATTGGCACGTAACAAATAATAGGCATACCGTTCGGCGGTACGTTGCCCTACTCCCGGTAGGTGTCCGAGCTCCTCGATGAGTTTCTCAAGAGCTGGCGGTAAGAGCCTACTTGAGTTCAACTAAAGCCCCAAGTTGCCTAGACCGCCCATCAGCGGTTTCATCTTTTCAGCGGCTATTTCTTGAGCCTTAGTTAAACCGTCTCGAACTGCTATTTCTACCCAGTGTTCTAGCTCGCCGATGTCTTCAAGGTCAACCCTAGCTGGGTCGATAGTTACTTTCTTAATTTTGAGCTCGCCAGTGACCTGAACAACGACGGCTCCTTCACCAGCTTCAACCTCAACAATTTCTTTTTTTAAGTCGCTTTGTGCTTTGCGTAATTTATTAAGCATTTTGACTTGATCAAACGCCATAACTGCCTCCTTAGTAATATCTACCTATTATATCAAATTTTAGTGTATATATAGAACCGATCGGCGTTTTCGATACGGTTATTAGTTATGATTTTTGATAAAGTATATTCTTTTGAGTTTAATTTAGCATTTCTGGTGGTGACGACCTTTTCGGAAGTTGGCTTATCGCTTACTTCGAAGGAATCTTTTTTATAGCCTGAAATAGCTTCATAGAAGGGTCGCTCTTCACTGTTGGTGATCAGCTGGGTTGTATCTTCTGGCAGGAGACTTATGTCGTTGGAAAACAGGTTGGCGGCTGAGGGGTTGTAATAATAGCCGTAGATATATCTTATTACGCCGGAGCTTATTAGGGCGGCTATCAGTATTATTATTGGAATAAGGCCGGTTATTCTGGCATAAGGGTTTTTTGGAAAGAGCCTGTACCAGTAGCTTATGATGCTAGTGAGTCCGGACGCTATTAGTAGAACGGTTAGCGTAAACGTAACGTTTATTATGTCGGGGTTGATGATAATTACCGGCGTAAGACAGACAAACCAAATAATAATGAGATAGCTTTGAGTTGTGGCAAAGGTCTTAATAAGTCGCCAAATACCGGAAACAATTAGTATAAAGGCTCCTAATCCGAAGATTGGGGTTATTAAGCTTAATGTTGCTGGCGCCCAGAATAAGAAGTACTGTTGGAAGATTATTCCAATGTTTTCGGCTAGATTAGGCCACTCGCTTGGGATACCTAGTAGCTTAACGATTAGGGATGGGTCTTGGAAAATAGCTATGATAAGCGGTATTAGTGTGACGAAGAATGCTCCAAAAGACAAGACCAGTCGTTGTGGCGATAGTTTCCTGATGATTGTCCTCAAGTGAGGATGGGCCATAATAGTTAGGCCGATAGCCAGAACCATATAGATGCTTAGCGGTGTATAGAGACTTAAGGCTACCGTTACACCAAAAATCACCTTCCATAAAGTTCGGTGTTCTTTTTGTCTAGTTATTAGTGTACCCAGTAGCAACAAGGCCGTCGGCCAGAAGACGTAAAGAATCTCTGGTGTACCTTGCTGGGCTATGAACACGAAGTGACTAGTTGAGATGGCTATGATTGACGCCATAACGGCAATATTTGGCCGAAACCATTTTCTGAGAAGTATTATTAAGCCCACCGCCGTTAACAGGGCGAGTATCAGAGAAGGTAGCTTGACGACAAATACCGACGGTCCGAACAGGGTTAATAGTGCGTCTTGCAGGGCGTGATACGGTAAGTTTAGTATTGTGACTGTTGATAATTCGCCATAATTTAACTGATGACTTTCTATTACAGAGAGAACCTCTGGATTAGACAGGCCACCTGGTACAAATAAACCAGCAAAAACCAATAGACTGGCTATAATTAGCCCAATGGCGACATAACCGATGACGTAACGCCATTTGTATAGGAAGAATTTTGAAAAGTCAGAAATAGCCATGTTTTTTACTCGTGTTTCTTGTCTAGTGACATAAAGCGGAGCCTCTCTGGGTGGAAGTAGAGCTCGACAGAACCGGTTGGTCCGTTACGATGCTTAGCTATAATTAAGTCGGTTGTGTTGCCCCTGTCGGTGTCGGGATTGTAGTAAGCTTCTCGGTAAATAAACATAACAATGTCAGCGTCTTGCTCGATAGAACCCGATTCTCGGAGGTCGGCTAGTTGCGGAATTTGCGGTGAGC
>CAZSTN010000008.1:15146-18441 GCA_964609915.1 uncultured Candidatus Saccharibacteria bacterium
GAGATTCGACGCTACGAGACAGCTGGCTCAGAGCGATTACTGGTACGTCAAGCTCACGAGCTATCAGCTTAAGACCACGAGATATTTCGCTAACTTCTTGAACTCGGTTGCCATCACTACGAGAAGATTGCATAAGCTGCAGATAGTCAACGATTATTAAACCTAGCGGGTGTTCGTGCATAGCTCGGCGGGCCTTGGTGCGCATTTCTAGGACGCTAAGCCCAGGCGTGTCGTCGATAAATATTGGGGCTTCGGCCAGTTCGCCCATAGCATCTGAAAGCTTGCTAAATTCGTCATGAGACAGGTTTCCAGTTCGAATATTCCAAGAGTTGACGCCAGAAGCGTCGGCTAGCATACGGTCGACTAGTTGCTCCTTGCTCATCTCGAGGCTAAAAAACAATACTGGCTGCTTGGCGATTGTGGCGACATTAAATGCTAGGTTGGTAACAAGTGTAGTTTTACCCATGGCTGGACGAGCCGCCAAGACGATAAGGTCACTTCGCTGCAAGCCAGCGGTCATGTTATCTAGGTCTCGGTAGCCAGTTCTAACGCCCCTGAGCTGACCTTTGTTGTGGCTGAGTTCTTCTAGTCGGTCAAAGCTGTCTGTCAATATGCTTTCAAGGCTAACTAAGTCTTGTTTTAGAGATTGGTCGCTAACGGAGAAAATTTCGGCTTCAGCTTTTTGCAAAAGTTCTTGAGTGGTGGTCTCTTCGTCAAAGCCGAGCTCGGCTATTTCACTACTAGCTTTTATGAGGCGACGACGAATAGCTTTTTGCCCGACTAGCTCGGCATAAGCTTCGGCATGAGCCGATGTTGGAACGTAGTTTGTAAGTTCAGAAAGAAAAGCGCTGCCGCCGATTTCATCGAGCTCATTTTTCTTTTTTAGCTCGTCAGTTAACGTCAGAAGGTCAACAGGCCTATGTTTTTCATAAAGACGCATCATTGCACCAAAAATTATACCGTGGATACGATTGTAAAAGTCACCTGGCTTAACGTGCTCGGAGATGTCGGCAAGAACCTCTTCGTCAATCAAAACTGCACCAAGAAGACTTTTCTCGGCGTCGAGGTTTTGTGGGGGTATTCGTCCCGCTGGGTTGTCGGTCTTAGTCTTATTCACCATAGTATCTACCTATTATAACCCGTCAGCTACCTTTACTACCACCCCTCCACCCATAATATCAGCGACAATAGCCGCCTGGCTGTCTTTTATTGGTGGGTCTGACGGTATGGTCTCAACTTCTAACCCGGTACCGCCAGTGGCGTCGAGGCACTCGTAAAGATGGGCGCTATACCTTGGGTCGTCGATTTTTTTCTTGTAAAATTTACCACCAGTGTAGAGCTTCAAGGTACTACCTTCGATTTCATGGCCGCATTTAGAAATTACACTGTAAAGAGCAACGTAATTTTCTTTGGCATATTCAACAAGCGCACTCCAATCTAAAGAACCGTCAAATTTCTTAAGACTTGATTTTGGCGTTTTTGATACCGTTTGCGGTTCGGCTTTTAGCTCTTCGACACTAGCCGTAAACTCTTTGACGGGCGCTATAAGAGCCGCTGATTTAGGTGATTCAACTACTTTTGGTTTGCTAGTTGCGACTTGCGTTTGGGTATCGTCTTGAGCAAAGGAACCTAAAACGCTTAACATTTTTATGTCCGGGTGAGCCGATTTCGTAACTTCTATTAGACCGTCTAAAACTGGCAAAAGATGTGGCAACTTAATGATGTTAGATTTGATATATTGAGACATCTGTTTTGCGAGGACCGTAGCCGACGCCCCAGTTGCTGAAACCTGCTGTAATTGGTCGACAAGTGCCGCAAAGTCTTTAGTTTCGATGCTCTTGATGATGTTTACAATAGTCTTTTTAGGAGCTAGACCTAAAGATTTTTCTATAATTTCAGCTGTGACTTTTTCGCCATCACTAAACAAACTGGACAGTTGGTCTAAAAGGCTAATAGCATCTCTGAAGCTGCTGTCGCCACGTTCGGCTATTATCTGAAGAGCATCGTCAGATATTTTAATCTTCTCTTTTTTAGAGATAAATTTTAGTCTGGAAATTAGGTCGTCTGTGGAGATTGGTCGAAAGCCGTACTGCTGGGTGCGACTGATAATCGTAGCTGGGAGCTTGTCGGCAGCGGTGGTCGCTAAAATGAAAACTATATGCTCCGGTGGTTCTTCGAGCGTCTTGAGCAGAGCGTTAAAGGCCGGCTTAGATAGCATGTGGACTTCGTCTATAATGTAAACTTTTTTGGAAGCCGATATTGGTGCTAGTTGAACTTTTTCACGAAGTTCACGGACGTCTTCTACCCCGTTATTACTAGCGGCATCAATTTCGATGATATCAAGGTGACCATTTTCTTCGTCATATGGTAGCTTGTTAATTTCATGAGCCAAAATGCGGGCAACCGAGGTCTTGCCAACACCACGGGGGCCAGTAAATAGATAAGCATGTGCAATACGCCCAGATTCTAGGGCATTTTTCAAAATACCAGTAATATGGTCTTGGCCAATGACATCGTCAAGTGACCGACTACGGTACTTTCGGTATAGCGCTTTTGACACAACTTCCCCCTCTTAGTCTATTATAACCTTTTTGGGAGAATTATGTCACAAATACTGACGTGATTTGTACAACTATGTCTTTATGAAGTCAGCGTACTAGAGAGCCGCTTCAACAGCCGCCCAGGTAGCGTCTGGGTTTTCGGTCGGCACAATAATAGTTACCTGGTCGCCAACATCAACACGGAAGTAAGTTACACTAGCAAGCAGAATGCGGTACTCTCGGCCATTTGCTTCAACGTAGTATGCTCCGTCGTGTTGCACTAGGGTGCCGATGACTTGAGTACGATCAACAGGACCAATTTGCTTGTAGATAAAGCTTCCGTCGTCAACGATGGTTAATTTAAGGATATCGCCCTCAATGAGTTTCGACTTACTAGCGTAATTGGCAGGTACAGGGTACTCTTTTCCGTCAGCGCTTATCATTTTTTGGCCGTCGAACACTCCTTCGACGACTTTTCCGCTAAGGTCTTCGCTATTTGCTGTAGCTCGTGGTGCGATGACAGACCCGTCGTCGCCAACGATGCTTATTAGTAGCTCTTTGGCGGCCGCTAAGTTTGTTTCAGCCTCCTGAATAAGCGCATGTAGTCGCTTTATTTGTTTTTCTGGTAGTTCAGACATGATCTCGCAGTTTCCTATCTGTGTATGTTTGAGTTATTCTTACTCTAAGGTTATAACAGATGAAGCTCCATATTGTCAATGGTTAGCTTCAATAAAAAATTGCCCGTAGGGCGGTGA
>CAZSTN010000009.1:0-15854 GCA_964609915.1 uncultured Candidatus Saccharibacteria bacterium
TAAGTGCTTGCCCCTAGATTTGAAGAATAACACGAAGTGCAGTCGGCAGTAACCAAGAAGCCACCAGAAGCTTTAGCTTCCGTGGCTGACAGGTAAACTGACGAAAGCTCGTTTAAATTAAACTTTTGAGGTTCACTGAAATATGGATATAGATAAATCTTACTTAAAGATGCGAACTCAAACTGACCAGGTTCGCTATGAATTTACTAATCAAGACACTATAGTTTTAAGGAAGTCCGGTGCGTACCATAAAGCTGTCGGAAATTCAGCGATCATGTTAAAAATACTTGGTGCTAAGACTAAAATAAAATCGGTATACAATAAAGCCTACGAACAAGAAGTCTATGGGCTGAATTTACATTCGACTAAAATTAAAGAGACCAAAGAGTATTTAGTTTCTATAAGCTCTGGCTTGTTGCGTAATGACGAAGAATTTTACGTCGTTAGACTTAAGGCACCTATAAGTATAAAGCGTATAAAAAAGCTAGGTCGAGTTTAGAATTGAAAACTGAAGCCACGGAAGACATATTATTGAAGCACAGGAAATTTACCCCTTTGGGCAAAGAGGTTAGGGACATATTCACCGAAATAGGACTACTCGTTAGGGCTATGAAAAACCAAGATGCCATGGTTTTAGGTCGGGTGTTAATAGAGAAAACTTTGCAGTTACAGGCTATTATTCGAAGCATTATGCGTACAGAGGTTCCCTCGGAAGAGCAACTAGTGTTTCTTGAAGATACGGCGGATGACCTTCAGGGTCTTTTATTGCTAGTGCCAAACTTCGTTGAGCAGTCAGGTAGACTTTCTAGAATAGGACGTAGCTTAAATGAAGTGCGCTCCTTCTCGCATAAGCAGGAGAATCATGTCAAGACTAGAGCCTGAAGACGATGTTTTCGCCGAGAACGTTAGACTGAACAAGTCGGATGACGAAGATCTGAGGGACTGGTTGCTTAAAAGACTATATCAATCTTTTGCAGATGCCCGCAAGAGAAAGACCAAAACTGCAAACGAGCAGATTTTCGAAGAAGACAGAGATATTAACTTGTCTAGGCTTGCTGATGAGATTATAAACAGGACGTACAAACCAGAGCGTAGCGTGGCTTTCATTATTACGAAGCCAACACCGAGGGAAATATTTGCAGCTTCCTTCAGAGATAGAATTGTTCATCACTTTTTGATTCAACAGGTTGGTAACTTTTGGGATAAAAGATTTTCTTCAAGAAGTTTTAGTTGCCGTGACGGCAAGGGTAACCTTTACGGCACACGGTGCTTGGAAAAAGATATTAAAAAGGCGACTAGTGAGTTTAAGGACCCTTGGGTGATGAAGATTGACTTGCAGGGTTATTTCATGAGCCTTTCTAGAGTCTATTTATTTGAAAGGGTTTGCTGGGGGCTTGAAAAGCAACTACCTGCAGGCGGTCCGATTTATGATATGTGTAGGTTTTTGTGGTCAAAAATTATTTTCGACGACCCGCTTCTTGGGGTTAAGCTAAAAGGTCCGCCTAGCGACTGGAGCATTTTACCTCCCTCTAAAAGTATGTTTAACTCACCTCAGGGCAAGGGTGTGGTCATAGGTAACCTTACTTCACAGTGGGTCTCTAATATGGCGCTAGACCCGCTGGACAGGTGTGTCTACTTTGATTTAAAGTGCAAGTCCTATGGCAGGTATGTTGACGACGCTTATTTTGTTGCCGACACAAAAGAGGAGCTGTTGGCAATAAGAAAAAAGGTTACTTATTTTTTAAGCTCCATAGGATTAACGGTTCATCCAAAAAAGTTCTACTTACAGCCAGCATCTAAGGGAGTGTCGTTTTTAGGAGTTGTGGTCTATCCGGGCAGAACTGTGCTTGGCAAGAGGTTAAGAAAAAATATAAGCGAGCTGAATACCTCTATTATTAGGGGCGGTTTATCTAAAAAGTGCCTAAATAGGCTCGTGGTGTATAAAGGGCTGTCGATGCATTACAATTACAAAAACACATTCAAGAAGATCTTTGGTAGCAAGTTGCTAAACAAAAGCATGAAATGGCAATATCAAAATACTCAAGCTGATTTAGGTCTATGTTCCAGCGCTAGGGGCAAGCACTTAGCTAGCTAAACAGCGGACGGACCGTCCGTTGTTCTTGTTGTTGCTGTTTGCGGGATTAACGTTGGAGCTGTTGAAGTTCAGGTTGTGGGCGCTAGTGGCGGAGGTCTGTGAGGCAGACCAATAGTTGCCGTTGCTACCCTGTTCGCCGAACCCACCATTCCAGTTGCCCCCAAGCTGAGCTAGCCAAGGACTGCTCTTGTAGAGACTCGACTATACTTCTTGCACTCTCTTGAGAGCCCAAGAGCCCCGACGACGCTGAAAGCCCTAAGTCGTGTTGCCATGGGAAGGACTAGGTTTATTTTTGTATACCTAGCGTCGAGCCGGATTTGAAACAACCTCTGGCTTAGGATTTTCAAGGCATAGCAAGTGCTAATCTTGTAACCGTAAGCTCTGGGCACTTGGCTTTGATATTGCCATAAGCATAGTATACATGAATTTTGATTTTTTCACATTAGCACTCTTGACACACGAGTGCTAATTGGTCTATAATAAAAATACTTGGCAACCTCGGTATGAGAGTGCTAGAATATATATAGGTTATAAACAACTCGAAAAATAATAAGGAGAGTAAATATGGGTAAAATTATAGGTATTGACCTTGGTACGACTAACAGCGCTGTTGCTTACATGGTGGCTGGTAAGCCAGAGGTTATCGCTAATGCTGAAGGCAATCGGACTACGCCGAGCGTGGTGGCTATTAACAAGTCTGGCGAGCGTTTGGTTGGTCAGGTTGCACAACGTCAGCGAGTTACTAATGCGAAGAACACAATTTATGGTGTTAAGCGTTTAATTGGTCGTAAGTTTTCGGACAAAGAGATCCAAAAAGACCTCGACATTCTGCCTTATGAAATTATTAAAAAAGGTGATGGTGTAGCTGTTAAATTGGGCGACAAGAGCTATTCTCCTGAAGAGATCTCGGCTATGACCCTCTCTAAGCTTAAGGCTGACGCCGAAGCTTTCCTTGGTGAAAAAGTCACCGAAGCCGTTATTACGGTTCCTGCGTACTTCGATGACTCCCAAAGGCAAGCGACTAAGGACGCCGGTAAGATAGCTGGCCTAGAGGTCAAGCGTATTATCAACGAGCCAACTGCGGCCGCTCTAGCTTATGGACTAGAGAGTAAAAAAGACGAAAAGATCGTTGTTTTCGACCTCGGTGGTGGAACTTTCGACGTTTCTATCTTGGAGCTAGGCGACGGAGTTTTTGAGGTTAAATCTACAAACGGTGATACTCACCTCGGTGGTGAGGATTTTGACAACCGTATAGTTAACCACTTCCTTGACGAATTCAAAAAAGAGCAAGGCATCGACCTTAAGGGCGACAATGCAGCTATGCAACGTCTTAAGGACGAGGCAGAGAAGGCCAAGAAAGAGCTTTCTTCAACTACAGAGTACGAAGTTAACCTACCTTTCCTTACGGCTGACGCCGATGGACCAAAGCATTTTGAGTACAAATTGACTCGTGCCAAGCTTGAAGAGTTGGTCAAGGACCTTATTAAGCGACTTGCCGATCCAGTTAACAGGGCTCTAAAAGACGCTAAGATGACTTCTAAAGATATCGACGAGATCGTACTTGTCGGTGGTATGACCCGTATGCCTGCTGTTGTTGAGCGAGTCAAGGAGCTGTTTGACAAAGAGCCTCTTAAGGGCGTTAACCCTGACGAGGTTGTAGCTATTGGTGCGGCTGTTCAGGGTGGTGTTTTGGCTGGTGATGTTAAAGACGTTCTACTTCTTGACGTTACACCTCTAAGTCTTGGTATTGAGACCATGGGTGGTGTGTCAACTAAGCTTATTGAGCGCAACTCGACAATTCCGACATCTAAGAGCGAAGTTTTCTCAACAGCTGCCGATAATCAGCCACAGGTAGAAATTCACGTCTTGCAAGGTGAGCGTGAAATGTCTAGTGACAACAAGAGCCTTGGTCGGTTCATTCTTGACGGCATTGCTCCTGCACGACGTGGTGTACCGCAAATTGAGGTTACCTTTAATCTTGACGCTAACGGTATCTTGAATGTTACTGCTAAAGATAAGGGTACAGGAAAAGAACAGTCTATAACTATTCAAGACAGCGGAAACCTAAGTAAAGACGATATCGAGAAGGCTCAAAAAGAGGCTGAAACTCATGCTGAAGAAGACAAGAAAAAGCGTGAAGCTATCGACACTCGTAACCAATTAGAAAACGCTATTTATCAGGCTGAAAAAATGCCTGACGAGTACAAAGACAAGATTTCCGATGAAGACAAGAAGATCATAGCTGACGCCGTTGAAGAGGCTAAAAAGCACAAAGACTCCGAAGATAAGGACGAGCTTGAGGCTGCAGCTAAGGCTCTAAATGACGCTATCATGCCAATTGGTGCCAAGATGTATCAAGAAGCTGCCAAGGATGCTGAATCTGCCGAAGGTGACGGTGACGCTGGTGACAAAAAATCAGACGAGGCTGTCGAAGGCGAAGTAGTCGATAAGTAGTTAAATCCGTTCTATCGGTTTCCATAAAGCTTTTGCTATGCATAGCTAAGTTGTAGTATAATAATCTGACAACAATAAACCTAGGAGGTGTGCTATGTGGAACATATTAGTTTGGGTAGTAATAGGTGGTTTAGCTGGTTGGGCGGCTTCAAGCGTCACGAAGACCGGGGATAAAGGACTCGTCGGTAACATCACTCTAGGTGTTATTGGTGCTTTTGTCGGTGGTTTAGCTATCGAGCTCTTGGGCGGAGAAGGCTTCACTGGGTTTAACCTTTGGAGTTTCTTGGTTGCCTTTGTCGGTGCTTTGTTGCTACTTGTTATCAAGCGGGCGCTTTCTGGCCGTAAGTAACTAAGGCTATAACTCAAAAACGCTCCCAATGAGGGGGCGTTTTTAATTGGCACTCTAGACATTTGAGTGCTAGTGAAATATAATAAGGTAGATATGAGCAAGCGTGACTATTACGAAGTTTTAGGGGTGTCAAAAAACGCCTCCCCCGATGAAATAAAAAAAGCCTACCGAAGGCTAGCTGTTAAGTACCATCCCGACAAAGAGGGTGGCGACGAAGCTAAGTTCAAAGAGGTAAATGAAGCCCACGACATTCTTAAAGACTCAGACAAGCGTCAAAGGTATGATCAGTTTGGCCATGCTGGTGTCGGTGGTGCATCTAATGGAAGACCTGGTGGTAATCCTTTTGAAGGCTTTGGTGGCTACGGCGGTCAAAATATCAACTTTGACTTCGGCGAGGGCTTTGGTGACATATTCAGCCAGTTTTTTGGTGGAACAAGTGGTGGTCGTCAGCGTCAACCGCAGAAGGGTAGGGATGTAGAGGTTGAGCTTCAGCTTTCGTTTGAAGAGGCTGTTTTTGGGCTGGAGCATAACCTAACTCTTGATCTAGAAGACACTTGTCCGCACTGTAAAGGCAAGACGGTTGAGCCTGGTCACGAGATGAAAACTTGTCCAGACTGTAAAGGTTCTGGCCAGCAAACTAGGGTAATGAACACCATGTTTGGTGCTATCCAGCAGTCTGTGACCTGTAGTACCTGTGAGGGCCGAGGCAAGGTCCCAGAGAAGAAATGTACGGTTTGTCGTGGTTCTGGTACCCAGAGGCAGAAGCAGTCTATAAAGGTTAAAATTCCAGCTGGTATAGATGACGGGGCAGTTATTCGGCTTAGTGGCTATGGCGAGGCCGTCGGTCATGGCAAAAAGGGCGACCTTTATGTTCACATACGGGTTAAGGCTCACAAAAAGTTCACCCGTGAGGGCGATATAATTCTCTCCGAAGAGCATATTTCAATGGTTGACGCTGCTCTTGGCACCGAAATAGACATCGAAACTGTTGACGGCAATATTCGCATGAAGGTTCCGGCTGGCACTCAGTCCGGCGATGATTTTAAGCTATCTAATCATGGAGTTCCTCATCTTCGTAGCGACCGAAGAGGTCCACACATCGTAAATATTGTTGTCGATACACCAAGGAAGCTCAGTAGAAAACAAAAGAAGATTCTTGAAGAGTTTAAGAACAGTTAAATTCCTAGCTCAAGCATATTGCAAAAAATAGCAAAATATGCTAAAATATAAAGATATATGACAAAATTATCTAAAATAGTCCACATTGGGCCAAAGATTTTAATCGACTTCCCTGGGCAGGAAATTTTTGCCGTACCCGCCAAGGTAGATACAGGTGCTGATAACTCTTCAATATGGGCTTCGGATATTAAAGAAAAAGAGGGTGTCTTAAGCTTTGTTCTTTTTGGAGAGAAATCTAAGCTTTATACAGGTAACGTTATTCAAACCGACAAGTATACCAAGCGAAGAATAAAGAACTCCTTTGGCGATGCCGAAGATCGTTATTGTGTTGTTTTGTCTGTTAAAATTGGCAAAAAGAAATTCCGAACTGAGTTTACACTAGCTGACAGGTCAAGGAATTCTTTTCCTATACTCGTGGGCCGTCGTTCCTTAAAAGGTAGGTTTGTGGTAGATGTTTCTAAAGAACCACCCTTCAGTTTAGCTAGGAAAATGCTTATAGTCAGTGGAAAAATCACTCCAAAAGTTTCAAAATTTTCTAAGGCAGTAGAAGCTGAAGCTAACAACCTAGAAGTTCGTCACACAGATTACACGGACTTTATTATACGTTTCTTAAATGGACAAATGACAGTTGTTTTGAAGTCTACGGGTGAAGACTTGGCTCATTATGATATTGTTCATTTTAAGACTTCTGAAACTCGTGATATAACCGCCTCTTTAGCTAGATATTGTATTAACAACGGAGTTAAAATTCTTGATCCTATTGTGCAATATTTTCCAACGACTAGTAAGCTATATCAGTACACGATACTTTCTAATAATGGTATAATGATTCCAGATTCAGTTTTCGTATCCGAAAGAGTTATTAAGGATAATTTTGAGGTTATGAAAGATGGTGTCGGACTGCCATTTGTACTGAAGGGTATCCATTCCAGTAAAGGTACTGATAATTATTTAATAAAAAATAAAGATGATTTTGATGCCGTCTTTAGCGACACAGCTCAGTCGGAACCAGTCTATCTAATAGCTCAAAAGTTTATACCGAACAATAGTGACTACAGAGTGCTAATCTTTGGTCAAGTTATAGAACTTATAATTGAAAGAACACGAGCTGCAGATGAAGAGTATTTGAATAATACTTCAAAGGGTGGTTCTGCGGTTTTGCGTGGTATGGACTACTTACCCGAGAAGGTTAAATACGACTCCTTGCGAGCAGCTGCTTTGTTAGGCAGAGATGTGGCTGGCGTTGACATGATGCAAGGCTCTGAAGACGGCGTTTGGTACTGCCTAGAAGTTAATGACGGTCCGCAAATAGCTTCCGGGGCATTTGTTGATGAGAAGGTTAGTTCGTTTGCGAAATTTATGAATAGAAGGTTGGGGGTGGAGTAATATGAAAATAGCGATTCTTTCAAATGGCAATGGTAATTATTCTACTAAACGACTTGTAGAAGAGGCTAAAAATCGAGGACACGAGGTCAAGGTTATTAAATATCGTGACTGTTATGCCTCGGTTGAAAAGAACAATCCAACGGTTAGCTATAGAGGCGAAGACCTTGGTAAATTTGATGCTATAATTCCACGGATCGCTTCAAATATGACTCGTTACGGTACGGCAATTGTCCGCCAGCTTGAAATGCAGGGTGTTTACACAGTTTCTGGCTCTTTGGCTATAAATAGGTCACGTGACAAGCTCCGTAGTTTACAGCTCTTAGCTAAGGCTGGCGTCGGTATTCCCAAAACGGTTGTTTCTCGGAACTCCGCAGATATCGATGACTTGCTCGATAAGTTAGGTGGCACTCCCGTAATAATCAAGCTAGCTCGTGGAACTCACGGTAACGGTGTTGTCCTAGCTGAGACTAAAAAAGCCGCTAAGTCGGTGTTGCAGGCCTTTTATCTGACCAACGAAGACGGCACCAACATTCTTCTTCAGGAGTTTGTTAAGGAGTCGGCTGGTACAGATATTCGTGCTTTTGTGGTTGGCTCAAGAGTTGTTGCCAGCATGAAGCGCCAAAGTCTTGATGATGATTTTCGGTCTAACTTACACAAGGGCGGTGAAGGTACGGCTATCAAGCTCACAGAAGAAGAGCGCAAGATGGCTATAAAAGCCGCCAAGGCGATGGGTCTTAATATTGCAGGTGTTGACATGATGCGCTCAGAACGAGGACCGCTAATCCTTGAGGTTAATGCTAGCCCTGGTTTTGGCATCGAGAAGGTCACTGGTCGCAATGTCGCAGCTCCGATAATTGAATACGTCGAGCTTAACGCCAAGCGCCGTAATAAAAAAGACAAGGTCGGAGCATAAACTCAATCGTTTAATTTTATACCTGGTGTTATACTTAAGGTATGAAGTTTTTAACCTTGAAATGGCGAACGATAACATCTGTCTTCTTGGTTGGTGGGTTACTTTTGGTGATTCTTGCTTCATTTTTTTCATTTATTAGCACTAATTTTGAAAGTAAGGCAGAAGTAACAATTGGCACTCAGACCTATAAGCTGACCGTTGCTGACACCGACCAGGCCCGAGTCGAAGGACTGTCTGGGGTGGAAGAGCTACGCAAAAATGAAGGTTTATTGATGATTTTTGACGTTGACGGCCTGTACGACATCTGGATGAAAGACATGAAAATTCCGATAGATATAATCTGGCTAGACGCGAGCAAGCAGGTTATTTATATAGTCCATAACGCCAGTCCCAGCCTAGGTACAAGTAAGATTTTTACCCCTAAGCGACCAGCTCGTTACATTATAGAAGTTAACGCTGGCGCCGCTAAACAACAGGGCTTACGGATTGGTAGTCAAATTGAATTTGATCAAGATAGCACGGGCCTATGGTAATAATTATCTTCGCTGGCTTGTCTCTAGCGCTGTTTTTCGGGGCTTTTATCTCAAAGAGGAGGTTCGGCCTGCTTGGGCTAGCTTTAACCGCTGGAGCGACTCTGAGCACGCTCTGGAGCTACGAGGCAGGGTTGTTGGTGTCGAGCTTTGGGTTCGTACCTGACGGGCCAATCGCTAACGCCGTAACTTTGTCTTCAGTGGTTTTATTGCCACCGCTGGTTCTTTTGTTTCATGGTTATAGCTACAAGAACAAAATCGGTAGATTTATCGGCTCGCTTTTATTTACGCTACTTGCATTGGCGTTTTTGATCGAGCCTATAGGTTACGCCTTGGTGCTAGAGGGCAATGAGGCGGCGATCTATAAGACAATGCTTGAATATAAGGGGTTAGTGATCAGCGTCGGGGTTGTCCTGGCTATCGTCGACCTATTTTTCACAAAGCCGGCTTCCCTAGCTCCAAAAAAGAGGCACTAGGACTAGCTTTATATTGACATAACACCCCTGTTGCTGTATAGTTTGTAAAGTCTGGAACCATAGCTCAGTCGGTAGAGCATCTGGCTTTTAACCAGAGTGTCGTGGGTTCGAGCCCCACTGGTTCCTCCAGAAAGTTTTATAAAAGCTCCTCATTATGGAGCTTTTTAATATTGTTTTACTAAAATAGATATATGGACTGGTGGTTTAAAAAGGCTCATTTTTCGTGGGTTCTAGCTTTTTGTGGCTTCGGTTTTGTTTTCGGCGTTTGGCTGGCAGCAATTTTCCGTGTTGATTTGTGGTGGTTGTTTTTCGGGGTGGCTTTTACTGTAGTTTCGATTATTTTTAAGAGCTATTCGCTTATAGTTTTTGGCGTCGTCGGTTCGGTTTGTATCGGTCTTGCCTATGGCAGTCAGGTTAAAGGTACCTCTACTATTTATAGTGGCCTGGTCGACAAGACTATCGTTCTGACAGGTAATGTTCGAGACGACCCTTCGAAATCTTCCGGCGGTCAATGCGTTTTTCAGCTGAACTCAATAGTCGTTTCTGAATACAGTCTGCCTGGCTCTGTTTTGGTGACCGCCCCTTGTCGAGATGCGCTCAGGGGCGATACCCTGACCGTAGAGGGTTCTCTTGGTGAGGGTTTTGGTAGCTTCTTAGGTTCGATGTATAGAGCTAAAGTGGTTAGTGTGGTTCGGCCTTTTCCTGGCGATATAGGCAGGCGAGTTCGAGATTGGTTTGCTGACAAGGTCAGGGAAGCCATAAAAGATCCGCAGGCTAGTCTAGGCATTGGTTTTTTGACTGGTCAAAAAAGTGCTCTGCCGGACGATCTCGCTGAGGCTATGAAGGTGGTGGGCCTAACTCACATAGTGGTTGCTAGTGGCTACAATTTAACTATTTTAGTCAGAATGGCTCGCCGACTTTTCGTCAGGTCCTCTAGGTATTTGTCTATAGTGTCGGCAGGTTTTATGGTTGTTGCCTTCATGTCAGTTACGGGTTTGAGTCCGAGTATGGCTCGAGCTGGTTTAGTTTCTGGGTTAAGCTTGCTGGTTTGGTATTATGGTGGAGTTTTTCATCCGTTTGTCTTGCTGTCTATAGCCGCAACGACGACGGTTGCTTTGCAACCCTATTACGCCTGGGGCGATCTCGGTTGGCAGTTGAGCTTTGCGGCTTTTACTGGCGTCATGATTGTCGCTCCGTTGCTCCAAAAGTACTTTTTTGGTGAAAAAGAGCCAGGTTCTCTTCGACAAATACTCGGCGAGACGGTGTCGGCTCATTTGGTGACTCTTCCTATAATAGCTGGTGGTTTTGGGGTTATGTCAAACGTAGCCGTGGTTGCTAATCTCCTGGTCGTGCCTCTTGTGCCACTAGCCATGCTTTTGACATTTATAGTCGGACTGCTAGTAATTTTTGGGCTACCTCCTTTTATAGTCAGTGTTCCGACGGAGTGGCTTCTTGAATACATGACGACGATCTCAACTTATTTGTCGGAGCTTTCTTGGGCTCAGAGCCAAGTTGATATACCTCCTTGGGGCTGGGGCATTTATATTATGGTTCTGATGATTGCTTGTTACCTGATGAAGCGTGCGACAAGCACTGACCTGCGGGCGCATAACCTAATTCTATGAGATTCTTAGCGAGGCCTTTTAGCGGCTTCTGACCTGGCTTTTTGTAGATATTTGCTCTCAGCGTATTCCAGTTTGAAGTCGGCGCCGATATTATTAAGAGCGGTCTCAATCAAAAACTTTGCTATTTGTGGATTTTTCGGCAGTAGCGGTCCGTGAAGGTAAGAACCGATAACGTTTTTATAGCGAGCGCCTTCGTGGTTGTCCTGCAGGTTATTGCCTTCGCCTTTTATGACTTGAGCTAGAGGCTGGGTGCCTTCTAGTAACCTTGTTTGTCCGCTGTGGTTTTCGTAACCAATAATTTCTCCGAATTCGGCACTTTCCGTTATAATGTTGCCTATCAGTCGGTCTTTACTTCCGTGGGTTTCGATGTTTAAAATTCCAGCACCTTCTATTATTTTGCCGTCTAAAGTCTTGAAGAAGTTTCCGAATAGTTGATAAAGTCCGCAAATCATTAACATCGGCACGCCAGCATCCGCCCATTGCTTTAATCTTGGCGATATCTGCAAAAGGTCTTCTTGAACTTTTTCCTGTCCACTGTCTTGCCCGCCACCACCAATAGCTATATCTATATTTTCTGGCAACGAGTCCCCTGGGTTGTGGCTAATTATTACGGGTTCAAGCCCAGCGTTTTTGAGCATATTTTCTAGCAATAGCAGATTACCCATATCGCCGTATATGTTCATGTCTTTAGGGTATAATTGCAGGATCTTTATCTGGATTTGGTCTTTCATTAAATGTCCTCAACTTTTGCTATTTTTGATAGCTCTTTGCGAATCGCTAGCATGGCGGTGTATGTACAATAAATTCTTTTGTCTCGGTCTTGGTTTTCTTTGAGAAACTTCTTCAGGCTTAATGATATGTTGGTGTCTATGTTTTTGAACGTAACCTCGTCATTTTCTAACCTTAAGGCCATGTCATAGGCTCGTGTCCCGCTGACCGAGTGAATATTATTCAGCGACTTAAAGTCGACGTCCCATAACCAAGAAACGTCCCGGCCGTCGGCATAACTATCGTTAATGGCTATCATGACGGCTCGGTTAGTATTATCAAAAGAGCTTAGGCCTAGTCTGAAGCCGGCGGGGTTTTTTACTAGTACCAAATCTAGTGGCCTTCCGTCGACTATAATGGTTTCTCCACGACCGAAAGCAGGGCTTACTTCTGACAGTGACTTCAAAAGTTCATCGTTTTTAGACTCAGGCAAGATTGTCTTAACTAAAGCTAGCGCACCGGCGGCGTTAAAAATGTTGTAAGCGCCATTTATTTTGAGATCTGTTTTTAGAAGTACCTCGTCTATAGAGAAAACTGCGCCGTCTTCTAAAATTTCTGTCAAAATAACTGAAGCTTCTTTGATGGGTTGGCTTTTTGGGGTTTCTGCATGATGCAGGTCATCGTCATTAGGGAATAAAGATCTTAGTTGTGCACTTAGCCCATAAAAGGCTACTTTGTTTTCTAATTCTTCACCGATAGCGAGTAGGCGGTTGTCTTCTTTATTTATCACAACAGTGTTAGAGGTGTTTTGAGCAATTTGCTCTAGTAGTTTTGCGGTATTGTCTATTTCACCAAAGCGGTCCAGTTGGTCACGCATGACATTAAGTAGCAGACTATGCTCGGGTTTGATTTGCTTTACGAACTGTACTGCATGAGCTTCGTCTAGTTCTAAGACGGCTATGTCGGCATCTAGTTTTCCGGATGGCGACATTACCCCTAGAAGCTCGGCTATGACGCCTCTAATAAAGTTGCTACCGCTTCGGTTAGTGAACACTTTCAACCCTTGGGATTCTAGCAAAGAAACGACCATCTTTGTAGTTGTCGTCTTGCCATTTGTTCCACTGATGACAACGACACCTTTAGGTAGTTTGGATAAAGCCTTTTGGGCAAATTGGGGGTTGATCTTTTCAACCACTAAGCCTGGCAGTGCCGTACCACCGCCCCTAAGACGAGACAGCGTGCGAATGAATTTTCCGATGATTATACTAAAAAGAGGAGGCATATTATCTATTATATCGTATAATAGTAATATGTTTTCGGTGGGTTTAATTTCATGGTGGTATGACGCAGGCTGGAAAGGGCAATGGGCAAGGGTTGTTGGGCGTTGGTCTAAGACTTTGCAGTTCTTTTCGATAGGTCAGCTTTTAAGAACACTTTTTGCACCGTATAGGCAAATATCTGCTAATTCTGGTGGGAGCTCATTCCCGGAGTTGTTGCATGGGTTTTTCGATAAACTAATTTCAAGAGTTATAGGTTTCTTTGTGCGGTCAATTACGATTATCGTTGGCTTGGTTGTTATCTTTTTTCAAATTATTTTTGAAACCATTATTACAACTTTTTGGTTATTTATTCCGGTGGCTCCTGTCGTAGGAGCAGTAATGTTTGCAATAGGTTGGGTACCGTCATGGTAAGCGATTATTTTGATTGGCATAGCCTAAGGTCTAAAAAAGCTCGCTTGGGGCGAAGTTTGCGGATATGGCTAATATTGCTTTGGGTTTTGTTTATAATTTTGCCTGTACTCGGTCTTGCCCTGCTTTATGTCGGTATGCCGGTGGGGTGGCTACTGATAGGTTTATCGGCACCGTTTTTTATGGTTGTGATGTGGCATAAGTATGACCTCAGTCAACCTAAAAGAAGCACTGAACTTAAAAAGGTTGACGACTGGCTAGATCCGGGTATTTTGTCGCTTCTGCCAGAGAAACCATCTCCAAAAGTTTTGTCTGAAATTGTCGGCAGTACACCTGGCGGTCTATTTTTCGGAGCTCGTTTTGGAATTGTCGGTAGTTTCCTGAGAGATTTACTCTCCGACGACCCGTCTCAGACAGCAGACATATTTGCAGAATCTATAGTCATAGCTAAAGAGTTAAATGCTGGTCGTATTAGTGCCGGTATAATCATCTTAGCGATCTTGCGCCAGCTCCCTGAGAATGTTAGGTTAACGCTCTTGGGGCATTTGCAACTAACAGAAGCTGACATTCAAGAGGGTGTTTTTTGGCATCATCACCAAGATATGTACAGAGAAGCTCAACAGCGAAGATTATCTAGAGGTGGTGGAATAGGCCGAGACTGGTCATTCGGCTGGATACCAAGCTTGTCGCATTTTGGCACAAATATATCACGGTCTAGTTCTCGTGGCCGAGAAGAAATGCGTAAAGAAATTTTTACTCAGCTTGTTGATTCTCTAGCTAAGGGCGGCGGTGCGATAGCACTTGTCGGTAACTCAGGGGTTGGCAAAACAGAGCTGGTCTATGAATTGGCTGACGCTCTGATGTACCCAGACCAGGACATACCGAAGAACCTTCATTATCAGCAGGTGTTTTTGCTTAGTTCCTCGAGGTTGCTTTCGGCGGCGGGCGAGAATGGTAACGTTGGTGGCTTAATTGAGCTTTTGCTAGGTGAGGCCTTCCAGGCAAAAAACATAATTGTTTGTCTAGATAATGCCGAGCTGTTCTTTCAGCAAGGTATTGGGTCGGTTGACCTAACGTCAACTCTGTTGCCTATATTCACGGCACGTCGGATCCCAATTATTATGACCTTTGACGAACAAAAATATCTACAGCTGACTAAGCGCAACCCAGAGATGAGTGCGGTCATTAAGCGAATAAATGTTCCTGAGCCTTCAGAGCAAGATGCTATTAGAATCTTGCAAGAACACGTTCCTTTTATCGAGTATAAGCATAAGGTTACAATTATGTACCAGGCTTTAATTGAGGCTTATAGGCTAGGTAAGCGTTATGTGTATGATGTGGCTATGCCAGGGCAGGCTATTAGTTTACTAGAGTCGTCAGCCGATTTTGCCGAGAGTGGGCTAGTCTCGCTTCGTTCTGTGCATAAAGCCATCGAGTCCACGACCGGCATAAAAACTGCTATAGCAGACGATGATTCAGAGAAGGAACTACTTCTTAATCTTGAAGAAAGACTACACGAACGAATGGTTGGTCAGGTTAAAGCCGTTAGGGTGGTGGCTGATTCTTTACGACGAGCGAGAGCTGGAGTTAGAAATCAGTCTCGCCCAGTTGGAACGTTCTTGTTTTTGGGGCCGACTGGTGTTGGTAAAACAGAGCTCGCAAAATCATTAGCGGATGTTTATTTTGGCGGTGAAGAAAACCTAATTCGCCTAGACATGAACGAATTTGTTATGCCCGAAGACGTCACCCGTCTAATCGCTGATGGAGCCGAAAACCCAAACAGCCTAACGGCTCAAGTTATGAAAAAACCCTTTAGCGTTATATTGCTTGACGAGCTTGAGAAGGCGCATTCCAGTGTTCTAGCTACGCTTCTTCAGCTTTTGGACGAGGGTGTTCTAAGGGACGAGCGTAACCGAGAAATTAGCTTCCGAGATACTATTGTTATAGCAACCAGCAACGCTGGCTCTGATCGAATTCAGGAATACATTAGTCGTGGCTACTCACTCGAGCAGTTCGAGGAATCGTTTGTTAATGAGCTAATCGGGGGCCATGTCTTTGCGCCTGAGTTCCTCAACAGGTTTGACGAAATAACTGTCTTTGGGACACTTTCTAAACAGGAACTTTTGCAGGTTGTAGATAAAATACTTTCTGGCATCAACAAGACGCTGTCTGGTCAAAATATATCGGTAACTGTCGAGCCTGCCGCCAAAGAGTATCTGGTGGAGCAAGGTTACGACCCTCGACTTGGGGCCAGGCCGCTTCGCCGTGTTGTCCAGCGGGCTGTCGAAAGTACGGTCGCTACCATGCTTCTAAGTGGTGAGGCTATGCCCGGCAGTACAGTAGAGCTTACTCTAGATAGGATTCAAGGAATAATTGAAACTAAAACTATTGCTGAAGATATAATTTCTAGTAATAGGGAATAGATACTTGATTTAGTTCTGATTGTGATGC
>CAZSTN010000009.1:15864-16235 GCA_964609915.1 uncultured Candidatus Saccharibacteria bacterium
AATATTGAAACTTATCGTGAATTATAAATAATATCGTGGGGCGAACGAGGAGAATTGAACTCCCGACCTCCTGGACCACAATCAGGCGCTCTAACCAACTGAGCTACATCCGCCACGAATATGAACAAATTTAATTATAACAGATTGAGCCTGATATTGAAATATGCTATAATAAGAAAATAAGCGGGCGTCGTATAACGGCTAATATATCTGCCTTCCAAGCAAATGATGAGAGTTCGATTCTCTCCGCCCGCACCAAATCGGAATTAAAACGGAAATTGTCGCCCTCTGGGGTGACAATTTTTAGTAATCGTGTTCGTGCTCAGCTTCGTCAGCTATTTCTTTGGTCTCGTGAACTGTTCCGTGGTCAT
>CAZSTN010000010.1:0-8418 GCA_964609915.1 uncultured Candidatus Saccharibacteria bacterium
CCCATGGCGCTGGGGAAATACCTGTTCTCATTCCGAACACAGAAGTCAAGCCCAGTAGCGGCGATTATACTGCCACAAGTGGGAAACTAGCACGGTGCCGAATTATACAATAGACCCTCCGAATAGGAGGGTTTTTGTCATCTTATACTGCTTGTGCTAAAATAAATCATAGTGAATCTATTGGAAAAAATAAAGAAATACCAACAAAAACTCAAAAAATCCCTAGGAAGTATTGGATATTTGGGTCGCTTTTAGCCGTCTCAATTCTTACATATAGCCTTATCTTTTTTACTCCTAAGAAGATTGAGTTTTCGTATGCGGGCGAAAGCTGTTCACCTCAGTTAATCCTATTCCCTGGTGCCCAAACTATTAAATCTGAAAGCTATTCCTTAGATATCAAAGACGAACTAAAGATTGGCTCATTCGCTTACGCCACAACTAAGGTTTGCGCCAGTCCAAAAGAGTCTCCAGAAGTAGGCAAGTACACAGCCTCCGTAGGGCTATTTGGAGGATGGTTCACAGCTACTGTGTGAGGTCGCTAAGTTAAGCCTTGAACCTGGAGCTGATTACAGCCTATCGTTATTCCGTAGCTTCAACGAAGAACCCGCCACTAAATTACTAGAGAGTAGGGTTGAAACTCTTTTGTCTTTGGTCCTAGAAGAGGGTAGTATTACCGACAGTAAAATACTTTACGATATGCCCAAAGAGTTTAGCTTTAAGTTTGATAAAGCCGTCGCAAAGGCAGATGTAACTCTTACCGAAAAGGGCGAACAGGAGAAAACTATTAAAACTACCGAACGTTTTGATAATAATACTCTTTATATTTCTGTAGAAGCTGATCTGCCCAGGAAGGCAGACCTAAATCTTACACTTAACTAAGTGATTGCCAGTGACGGAAGTTCCCTTGAGGCGCCAATTTCACTGAATTTTAGTACCTCAGGTGGTCCAAAGCCGACTAATGTATCGGTTGGCTCTTCTGGTGTATCGCAAAATGCTCAAATTATAGTTGGGTTAGATCAGCCTATGAAGGAGGACACCGACATTTCCAAGTTCGCCCGTGTAGAGGGTGTGAATGGCGGTGTGTCGAAGAAGTCTGATACCGAGCTAGTTTTCAGTATTCAGGCTGGGTTATGCCAAGCGTTTAGTCTTGTTATTGATAAGGGTGTGGCTAGCGCCTCGAACACTGAACTGTCTGAGGCCTGGAAGTTTGATAGCCAAACAGTTTGCGGGACCTCGTCTGTAATCGGCCACTCAGTTCAAGGCCGTCCAATAATCGCCTACTATTTTGGTAATGGCCCGTCTACCATACTGTTTACCGGTGGTATCCACGGTAATGAGCGTAGCGCTCAGCAGACAATGCAGGCCTGGGCGGATTATTTAATGGTTAATGCCTATAAAATCCCAGCCAATAAGCGAGTGGTCGTGGTGCCTAATCTTAATCCCGACGGAATTGCATCTGGCATGCGTAACAACGTGAACAATGTTAATCTTGGCCGTAACTACCCATCGGCTAACTGGCAAGCAAGCATAGACACCGCTAGTGGCATACTACCGACAGGCGGGGGTGCCGAGCCTGGGTCGGAGCCTGAAACTAAAGCAATTATGGCCTTAACAAGTCAACTTAGGCCTCGTCTTGAGGTCTCATTCCACTCACAGGGGCGCTTAGTTGGGGCGAATAAAGTAGGTGACTCGGTTGCAATTGGTAATATCTACGCTAGTATAGTTGGCTATAGCACTATGTACGACAATGCTGAAGAGATCATGGGCTATTCGATCACAGGTGAATACGAAGGATGGATGGGTGAACAGATGGGCATCCCAGCTATATTGATTGAACTGCCGTCGCATAACGGCAACTACCTCAATTCGCAACTGAACGCTTTGCTGAAGATACTTTCGTTGTCTTGACCTACTGATGCGCATATAAAAAACACCCATCTCGCAGATAGGGTGTTTCATTTTTGTTTGCTGTGGTGGCTACTGCGAGCCGCAAACATTTTCGCTGAATCTTCTTTGTTTTGAAAAAGACTCAAACAGGTGCCGTCTTTACCTTATACGCTAGGCGTGTGGTAAAGGCTTGTATCTATAATATCGCATAGGGTGCATATATGCAACAGTAGCATTAACATTTTGTCTGGGAAATTCAAACAATATTAAACAATAAAATTGTCGTCTGTAAAACTTGACAAAAAGCCTATGCTATGCTAAAATGAAGACATAAGCATCGAGAGGATAATCTCGTATGTGAGGTATAAATGGGGGTTTCCGCACCGTAAGGTATGTGGAAATCTTTTAATATATGTGGGTAAATCTCACGGGAGTATAAAACATGGCAGGAACAAAAGAAGGCGGCAAGAAGGCTGCTGCAAAGAACTTACAGAGAGACCCAGATTTTTACGCAAAAATCGGTCGCAAAGGTGGAATGAACGGCAGAACAGGTGGTTTTGCGGCTAATCCTGAACTAGCTCGTATTGCTGGTGCTAAGGGTGGACGTATTTCACGCCGACGTGCAAAAGTAGCTACTGAAGAATAATTCAAGTAGTTAACGAAAAAGCTCGCTACTAGTTAGCGGGCTTTTATATTTTGTAGCGTTTTAGGCCACAGGCTCGGGCTTCGTTTACTCGCCACTTTTGGAAGCAGGCTGGGCAGGAGTACTCACTGCGAGAGGCCTGGAAGCCGGTTGCGCCACAGGTGGGGCAAGTGCTACGAGCATGCATCCAGTCACGGTAGGTGTCCAGATGTTCCTGCACGAAACTGTCCTCGATAAGTACATTATTAGCTAGCGCTACCTCGAGGCCTTTTTCCCAAGCATCGCTCTCCATACCCAGAAGAGCGATATCTTTTTGATAGTCACTATGACCCAGGAGGGCGTGACCAAGTTCGTGAAAGATCAAAGACTCGGCGTTGTCAGCATCTGGCACGTAGAAAATCGTCTTTTCCTTTGACGACCAGTAAAAAGAGTCACTGGCCGAAAATGACACGCTGGGAAAGTCTTTGGATAATTTACTTATCAGTGAGGCAGTCGAGGGCATAGTAGTAACAACCGTAAATGACGGCTTCCTCGGGGTGTTTAGCTTGAATTATTTTCGGTAAAGCAATATGCTCAGGAAGCTTTTCGCGCAAAATACCCTTAAGGAACTCGCTGTACCTATCGAAGTAAGTACCAATACTACCTCCGATAATTATAATCTCAGGTTGCGTAATAGGGATGATAATCAAGAAACCTCGGCTCATGCGGTCGGTGATTTGATACCAGTCTTTTTTACGAGTGATGTCTTTAGCGAACTTGCCGTAGGTGTTGTAAATAGCTTTACCGGAGCCAAATGACTCCCATTCACGAACTACGCCGTCGTATTCTATAGGGGCGCGTCCTGGCTCGCTATGGCGAAGGCCGGGGTCGATTTTGCCGTTAGTTATGAAACCACTACCAATACCGGTGCTGATGGTCAGATAAAGCGAACTAACAGGCATCTCTTTTAGCTGTCTAGTTTCGGCTAGGCCAGCGAGGTTGGCGTCGTTTTCTACGTATATAGGTGCTCCGCCTAGAACTCCTTTTAGGGCGCCAGCAACGTCAAAGTTTTTCCATTTAAGGTTGTTACACCAAACGGCGACACCGTTTTTGATGATTCCAGGGATAGCCACGACAATAGCGTCAGCCTCAACGTCCCCGTAATTTTCTTCAAGGAAGTTGCGAACAGCTTCGATGTAATCTTTTTCTCTTGGTGGGGTAGGGAACTTTACAGGCTCCCGTACTATTTTGCCAGACTCGTCATACCCAGCTATTAATGTTTTTGTTCCTCCGGTGTCTACTGCGATAATCATAATAGGTTCAGTTTAGCATGAGCGTTGGCTTTTGTACAATTTCCCGACAACTGCTTGTTTCAGTTGATTTTACCTCTATAATAGGGTATAATTACACATACAATAAATCGGGAGGTTTGGCCATGGCGAAACGGAACGGGTGGATAACTACAAGAGGCATCATTTTTACGGTCGCAATCATACTGCTAGCCGCTGGTATTTGGGGTGGTTTAAAAATCGCCAGCCAAAGAGGCGAGCAAGCTAGACGTGACGCTGCTGTTGAAAAAGCTCAAGAAAAAATTGATGAAATCGCTAAAAACGAGTCTACTGAAAAAGACGCCGAAAAAGACGAAGAGCGGTCTGGGACTCAGACCAACAACAACGATGTTGCCGTATCAACTGATGACGACACTGAAGGCGAAAGCCTGCCACAAGGCGGTGTCGCCGTAGACGAACTCCCACAAACTGGTCCAGCTGACGCTTTTGCGGCAATAGCCCTAGGTGCCTTGGCATTTTCTGCCTCGGCATTTGCAGAGTCGAAGCGACGGCTACCAAGGTCGTGAACGAGCGCTCCGCAGAGAAGCTAGCTGGCCTGTAGCCCCTATATGTGGACTTTTTCCTCTCTTTAAGATATAATGAGAACAATCGATGAGGTGTCTCTGCTTAGAGTGTGCCTCCGAAATACAATTAAGGAAGGAGTCTTTAAAAGACTTATGGCTAAAGCCAAAACAATAACAATGGATGATCTTCTTGCTAGTGAAGAAGACAACCTTAAGCAACTAACTCAGGGGGAGGTTATAGACGGACGTGTTCTTTCTGTTCGAAAGCACGAAATTCTTATTGACCTTGGGCCACACGGTGTTGGCCTTGTGCCTCGACGTGAGGCTGGTTTCTCTAAAGCCCTAACAGAGGGTGAAGATGTTACCGCCAGTATCGTAGATACGGAGTTAGAGAATGGTTACGTATTGCTGTCTCTTCGTAAGGCAGCCAAAGACAAGGGCTGGGACGAGCTACTCGTCAAACTCGAGAGCGGTGAAGTTATCGAGATAACTCCATACGACGCAAACCGTGGTGGTTTGTTGGTGGAGTACGAAGGCGTACGTGGTTTCTTGCCGGTTTCACAACTTTCAGCTGAGCATTACCCTCGGGTTGGCAGCAATGAGAAGGATGAAATCCTGCAACGACTTAACGTTTTGATCAACAAACCGTTGAAGGTGCGCATTTTAGATGCCGACCGAAAAGCTAACAAGCTCATTTTCTCTGAAAAAGAGGCAGTTCGTGAAGGTCTAGCCGCTAGGTTCGAGAAACTAAGTATCGGCGATAGCATCAAGGGTGTAGCTACCGGTGTTGTAGACTACGGCGTATTCGTTAATGTTGACGGTATAGAGGGACTTGTGCATATCTCAGAAATTAGCTGGGAGCGAGTCAGTAACCCATCCGACTACGTTAAAGCGGGGCAAACTATTGAGGCGAAAATTATCGCTATCGATAAAGACCGTCTTAGCTTAAGTATGAAGCAGCTTACCGAAGACCCATGGTTGACAGAAGTCGATCAATTCAAGGCTGGTGACAGCGTTGAGGGTACGGTTACTCGAATAACACCATTCGGTGCATTCGTGCAAATAAGTCCAGCTGTTGAAGCTCTGGTTCACGTTAGTGAGCTTGGTAGCAGCGACGGGGTTGACCCTGAGAAAGTCTTTACTCTTAACGAGCGCAAGAGCTTTGTAGTTCTAGGCGTTGAAAAAGAGAATCGCAAAATTTCTCTTGGTCTTGCTAAGACTAAATAAAAACAATCAAGACGTCTTTAAAGTGGCGGAGAGGAGTACATTATGTCTGAGAAAGTTTTAACGATTGCTGATTCTATCACAGTTGGTGAACTTGCTGAAGTACTTAACCTTTCCGTCACGACGTTGATTGGCGAGCTCTTTAAGAATGGTATTGCGGCTACTATCAATCAGAAGATAGATTTTGAGACCGCTACTATTATTGTTGAAGAGCTCGGACTCGACGTTCAACTTAATAAAAAAGAAGTCGCTACTGCCGATAGGCGTGTTCGGGAAGTTTCCGACCAGGCCACCGAGCGACCACCAATTGTAGCGGTAATGGGTCATGTTGACCACGGAAAAACCAGCCTTCTTGATGCAATTTTGGGTCAAAAGGTTGTTGAGGGCGAGGCCGGTGGTATCACTCAGCATATTAGTGCTTACCAGACGGTTCGTAAGGACCGTCCTATCACACTTCTGGACACTCCTGGTCATGAAGCTTTTGCGGCTTTGAGGCAACACGGAGCGACTCTTACAGATGTAGTTATTATTGTGGTGGCTGCCGACGATGGCGTTAAGCCACAGACAGTCGAAGCGATTCGTTTTGCTCGCACTGCTAATGCAAAAATTGTCGTAGCTATAAATAAAATCGACAAAGAGACCGCTAACTCGCAACTTGTTAAGACCCAACTGGCGACTGAACACAAACTTAACCCAGAAGAATGGGGTGGCGATACCGTCATGGTGGAAGTTAGTGCCAAGACCGGCCAAGGTATAGATGATTTGCTCGACATGGTCTTGCTTGTAGCTGACATGGAAGAGCTGAAGGCTAATGCTAACATGCCGGCTGACGGGCTGGTTATTGAAGCTCACATGGAAACCGGTCGGGGTGCTGTTGTCGGCCTGCTTATTGAAGAGGGGACATTAAAACCGAGTTCATTCTTGGTGGCCGGTAGTACCTACGGTAAAGTTCGCACCATGCAGGATTTCATGGGCAAGACTTTGAAAGAAGCTGGGCCATCTGTTCCGGTTAATATTACTGGTTTTAAAGAAGCTCCACAGTTTGGTGATACTTTTGAGGTGGTTAAGAGCGAAAAAGAGGCTCGGGCTAAGTCCCAGGCTAACAGGTTAGAGCGTGAGAATGCCCTTGCGGTGACTAACGTTACCGGTGCTGACCTGCTCAAACTTATGACTCAAAAGCATGAAGCTGCTGACTTTAACGTTTTGGTTAAGGCCGATGTTCAGGGTTCACTAACATCTGTTATCGACAGCCTGAAGCTTATCGACACCAAGGGCGAGATAACCCTCCACGTCGTCGGTAGCGGAATTGGCAACATCACCGAAAATGACATTCGTCTGGCAGCCGACGGTAATACAGTAGTTTATGGTTTTAATGTTTCACTACCGCCAGCAGTTAAGCGACTAGCTACCCGAGAGCGAATAAATGTTCGAATTTATAACGTTATTTATGAGCTTCTCGACGATGCTCGAAAGTCTATGAGCGATTTGTTAGCCCCTGAGGTTGTCGAATCTGAAATCGGCAAACTAGAAATTAAGGGTGTATTTAAGACATCGAAAGACGAAGTTATCGCTGGTGGACTAGTCAAGGGCGGTAAAGTTACGCCTGGACTATTAGTAAGAATGAAGCGGGGCGGCGAGATTATTGGCGAAGCCGAGGTTATACACGTCCAGCGAGAGAAAGCCGAGGCCAAAGAGGTCTTTGAAGGTGATATGTGTGGTCTAAGTCTAAAAACTTCTAAAAAGATTCTTTTGGAGATTGGTGACACCTTAGACTTCTTCAGTCGTGAAGTCGTCGAGCGCTCGCTTTAGAAACTACTGCAAACTTGCAAAAACATAAGAAGTTTGTTAAAATTACCTCAAAATAGGCATAAAACTATAAACAAAAAAAGGATTTCAAGATGACGGAAAAGCAACCACAAAAAATAGAGGTAAATGCTACACCGGAACAGACCGAGGCTAGCCACAGCTCCGACCTAGAAAGCCAGATGGGCGGTCGAGCAGTTAGAGACATAGAGGTTCGCACTGAGAGCGACGATTCGGCAGAAATTATCGATAGGCTGACCCGAGAGAACTCGGAGCTTATGGCAGAAAACACAGAGCTTCGACTAAGAGCCGAAAGCGTCAGCGCTCGACTTGATAGATTAGAGGAACAGTTTGATGAATTGCTCAGCTTGCTAGGTAAGATTGTCAACGATAAAGAAACCCCTGTTGATAGCGAGGTCGTGGACGATCCAGTAGACGAAGAGCCTTCTGTAGACGACGAGTCTTGGCCTGAAGAAGAAGAGCCCGATGCGGACGATGAAGGGGCTGGGACCGAAATCGAAGAGTCGCCTGACGATGTATACGATGATCACGTAGAAGAAGCCATCGGACTTGAGTTTGCCGAGCCGGAGGCCGGTGATGAGCCCGAATTTGCCGAGCCGGAGGCGCCTGAGCCTGAAGCGCCTGAACCGACTCCAGAACCTGAGACCCCTGAACCTGCGGTACCCGAACCTGAAGTACCTGAGCCCGAGGCCCCTGAGCCTGAAGCGCCGGAAGAGGCGCCTGTCGACCCTGAAGTTCAGGCTGGTTTTAGGAGAGCCATAGCAAAATATAAGGAAAAATTTAGTCCTGCCTACTGGGCTGCCAAATGGACGATCATGAGACAGGAGTCCAGGAATCGACTAGAGATAAATGAAGACATGACTCCAGCTGAACAGCAGAAGATTATAAACAGGCGTCGGCTCAATAAGGTGCTGGGCGCGTCTGTGTGGGTCGTTGGCGTGGTGGGTGTTGGCTATTTTTTGACCGATAGCCTAGATGCTACTCCAATTGCGTCTACGCCTGAGCTGGG
>CAZSTN010000010.1:8518-15514 GCA_964609915.1 uncultured Candidatus Saccharibacteria bacterium
ATTTTTTGACCGATAGCCTAGATGCTACTCCAATTGCGTCTACGCCTGAGCTGGGTAATGTGGATTTTGATTTTAGTCAGCTTGCTGGTGGCGACGCACAGCCCGTTACGACTGAAGACATAGCGGGCCTTGGTGGCGAGTATGTGCCTATGCCCGGGTTCGATATTCCTAGCGGAGGTGGTGGCGAGCGACTGATGGAGTCATTGGGTGTCGATAGTTCCAAGTGGTACGACATCGCCGAAGATCTTTACCAGCAGTTTCCAGATTCGTTTTATAAAGAAGGTGGTGACGTCAGGATATCTAACCCTGGCGCCTTACCGAACGAAGTTCAACAGTTTATAATTGGCCGGCTAGGTCTTTAAGGAGTAATGTATGCAGTTTGACGCTGAAGATATAATCAAGCGGTTAGGGATAGAGAGTTTGCCTGCCGACGAACAGGAAGAGATAATCGATACTTTAAACGAGCGTATTGGCGCATCGATATCAATGAGTTTGACTGAACAACAAATTAACGAATATCAGGCGATTATAGATGGCCGACAGGTCGTCATTGACGCTTGGCTGGACCAGAATCTGCCTAATTACAAAGACACCGAAGTCTATAAAGAGGTTCAGGCTGGTTTTGAGTCCGATCCAGAGAAGGTGCCAGGTGACAAAGTCGTGGCTTCAATCGCTTGGGTAGAGAAAAACGTTCCTAACAAAGAATCGATAGTAGCAAAAGCCATTGAAGACTTCAGCAGAGAGCTGTCCGATAGCTACGGAGGCCAAGATGTTTAATCTAAATGAACAGTTTTTAGAAGAGCTTGGCTTAGGCGGCTTGCCAGACGAGCAAAAAAAGCCATTTTTACAACATATTTATACTCAGCTAGAGAAAAGAGTCGGCGAGAAGCTTAGTGACGGCATGACCGAAGAGCAGCTCGATGAATTTGGAGCAATTATAGATCATCGTGAAGATGTTGTTAAGGCTTGGGTCCAATCTCACGTCCCCGACTATCAAACTAGAGAAGATTTTCAGCGCCTCCAGAAGGCTAGCGGTTTTCCGCCAGAGTCATTAGATCTTATCTCGGAATATGTGGCCACTAAATGGCTAGAATTTAATCGCCCAGACTATCGACAGGTAGTTGCTAGCACTTTAGAGGAAATCAAACAAGAAATAACCTCAAACAAAGACGCTATTTTAGGAAATAGCGGGCCAGCCAACTAGTCGGAGTCGGAGCGCACCGAAATATTATCTAGAGTAGCCGTTTAAGAAGTCTGTGGTGGTCATAATCCGACCACTTGGGCCGACGAGCTGCTCTATTTTTAAGAATTTACCGTCAGAAAAGGCCACGCAGAGGTCGTTTTCGGCGTTGTCGACGACTGAAGCTTTGGTTATTACTATTTGCTGGCCAAGTACTTCAATTTTAGTTTTCGGGAAAGTTAAATAAGCTCGAACCTGCCTCTCGGCTTGATCGGCAGTCATCTCAGAAGGGTGCAACTGAGAACTTTCTTTACTCAGTAGACTACAATATGATGATTTGGTGCTGTCTTGTTCGACTGGAATAAGGCGCCCTGATATTATTTCTGGCAATAATGCGCTTAATCTTTCGGCGCCAAGTTTGGCCAGCTTTTCCTCTAGTTGCGGGGCGGTTTCGTTGCCGTCTAGACCTACTTCTAATTGGTCGTAAACCGGTCCAGCGTCCATGTCGGCCGAGAGTTGCATGATACTGATGCCCGTTTTGTCGTCACCGTTTAAAATAGCCGTTTCTATAGGCGAAGGACCCCGATATTTTGGTAATAGCGAGGGGTGAATATTGACGATGCCAGGCGAAAAAAGGTCAATGACGCTTTGAGGAATTATTTTTCCGTAACTTACTAGTACTCCAATGGGGTCGTCGAGGCTTTTAATGTCTGAAACTATGTCAGCGAGCTTTCTCGGTTGCCAGACGGGTATTTTGTACTCTTCAGCTAAGATTTTAACGGCCGAAGGTACCATTTTTTTGCCTCGACCTTTTTTGCTGTCTGGTTTGGTGATGACGGCAGAAATAGAGAAGCCGTCGTCTATAAGACGGCGTAGGCTAACTGCGCTGAATTCCTCAGTCCCAAAGAATACTATTGTCTTTGACATGTTCTTCGTAGTCCAATTTCTCAAGTTCACCTTCGTCGTCGAGTCTGTAGAAAGCATCTTCTTGGTCTTTTATTCGATCAATGAAAACCACGCCGTTGGTGTGGTCTATTTCGTGCTGGATAACCCTTGCTAAGAAGCCCGTAGCCTTAAAACGGATTTCTTTGCCTGCAATAGTGAGGGCTTTGACACGTATTTTGCTGTGTCGAGGGACTTTGCCGTAAATATCTCTAACGCTTAGGCACCCTTCGTAGTCGGAAACTATTTCGCCTTCATATTTAACAATTTCAGGGTTGATGAGAGCGGTGAATTCTTTTGAGCTTTTGTCATCGAAGTCGCTTCTGATGATTATAACTCGGTCGAGGGAGTCTATTTGTATGGCCGCTAAGGCAGCGCTAACTTCGTGTGCACGAGAGCTTTCCCAGTCTAGGGCAGCCTCGGTCATTGAGTCGATCAAAGAATAAGTAGCTTCGGTTACAGCCGGCACTTTTTTAGATTTCTCTCGAAGGTGAGAGTTTGGTAGGGTTATAATATCTTCTTTTGTGGCCATCATTACAATTATATCAGAAAATTCTATATAAGGCTGTTTGGGTCTAGCTCATATTGCCAACTTTGGGCCGGTAGGTGTTTTAGTGCGTCTATCAAATCTTGTCTTTTAGCGCTTTTTAAGATTATTTGCCAGCGGTAGCTACTGTGTTGTCTTTCGTAGAAGGCCGGTGTCGGCCCAAGTACCTCTACCGAGCTAGGTAGTTCCAAGCGAAGCTTTTTGCTCAAATTGCGACTGGCTCTAACAGCGCCTTCTTCAGTCTTATGAACTGTAGTTAGTTGGAGCAGATACCTAAACGGCGGAAATTTAGCTTTTCTTCGTTCAGATATAACGTATTGGTAGAAACCCTCGTAGTCTTGTTTGACTCCGAATTGGATTATCGGGTGGGTCGGCTGATAAGTTTGAACAATAGCATGTGTTTCTCGGTGGTCTCGGCCAACTCGGCCGACAACCTGACTCAATAATTGAAAAGTTCTCTCAGCCGATGCGAAGTCGGGGAGTGAAAGCCCGCTGTCGGCCTGAATAACGCCGACGGTCCGTAGCTTGGGCAGGTCTAGGCCTTTGGCGATGACCTGAGTGCCGATAATTATATCTACATCACCTTTGTATAGTTCAGAGTATCGAGAGGCGAGAGTGTTTTCTTTGTTGTTATCAGAGTCAAATCTAGCGATTCGAGCTTGCGGAAACAGCCTCTGGAGGTCAGTTTCGATCCTTTTTGTGCCGATACCTTTATGGATAATATCGGCTGAGTGGCAGTCGGGACAGCTCGTCGGTACTTTTTGGGAAGCATTACATACGTGACACCTAAGAATGAACGAGTCTTCGTGCAGGACATAGGGCAGGAAGCATTTTTGACATAGTGCCGTCCAGCTACAGTTCTCGCAAAGAGTTGTACTGGCGCTGCCTCGGCGGTTGTGGAATAGCAGAACCTGTTCTTTTTGAACTAGTGCCTCTTCAATTTCCTGTATTAACTTTTTAGAGAAAAATTTGTTAGTCGACAGATTGTCTCGCTTAGTCATGTCGATGCAGGTAGTTTCGGTAGCTTGAACGTCGCTTCTGGCTCTATTTTCTAGCCTAACGACAGGTGCTTTATTGAGTTCGGCTGTAAAACGGTCGGTTACTAAGGGGGTGGCGGTGCCGAGGATGGTCCTTGCGCCTGCTAGTTTGCTAATAACGCTACTAACACGTAATGCCGAGTAGCGTGGTGACTGTTCTTGCTTGTAGCTTGGCTCGTGAGCTTCATCGATGACTACGACGCCGATGTCTTTGACGGGCATAAATAGTGCCGAACGTGGTCCGATGACAACTTGTGGCCCAGACTTTTCTAGAACCTTCTTCCAGGCGAGGTGCCTTTCGGCTTCGGTCATTTTGGAGTGAGTGACTACCGCTTCGGGGAACTCCGCCGAGAATTCATCGACAATTTGCTGAGTCAAACCTATCTCGGGTACTAAAATTATAGCCGATTTACCAGAGGTCACTGTTCGTCGAACAATTTCTTTATAGACCTCGGTCTTCCCAGAGCCAGTGACTCCCTGTAAGATAATTGTTCCGCTAGAGTCGGTTATTTCTTGGACAGCCGCCAACTGTTCTTTATTGAGTACAATTTTTGTTCGGTCTCGAACGTTGTCTTTGGTCGGAGTGCTTTTTGGTTGACGTCGTTTTTTATTAACGCCACTCGGTAAGATGGTCTGTAAGACTGTTGCTAAGGGGGTGTTGTAGTACTTGGCTATCCATTCGGCTGTTTTTAAGAGGTGTTGCGGTAATGGTGTGCTTTCTATGATGTCTTCAATTTCACGGGTGTCGTATTTTGGCTTAGAGACTTCTTTCATAACTATGCCGATAAGTGTTTTTTTGCCAACCGGTACTGATACTATTTGGCCAACGCTAATATCGAGATCTGAGCTATAGGTAAAGACCGCTTGATCGGCTCTAATAATCTTGTTTGGGGCAACCTCGAAAAATCTCATTACCTTTATATTATAAGCTCTTGAGATAAAAACTCCTAAAGGGTATTATAAGCATATGTATTTTACAAGTAGAGAACAGGCAGGGGTTAAGCTTGCTGGGCAGCTTTATGACGCTTATCGTTACGAGAACTGTGCCGTGGTGGCCCTTGGCGATGGTGGAGTAATCGTTGGTGAGCAGATTGCTTCGTTTCTTCACTGTGTTTTGACCATGTTGGTAGTTGAGCCGATCGAAATACCAGGCGAAGGCCTGATTATAGGCGAGGTCTCGCAGACAGGAGCCTTCACCTACAACAGCGACATGACATCTGGCGAAATAGATGGTTATGTCTCTGAATACAGCGGTTATTTTCAGGAGAAAAAGCGAGAAACTTTCCAGCGTATCAATCGACTGATCGGCGATGGTGGTACCATCGACCGTGATTTGCTCCGCAATCGAACGATTATAGTTGTTAGTGATGGAATGAACGACGCCACTGTTATCGATGCCGTGGTCGATTTCTTGAAACCGATTCGAATCGAGCGGTTGGTTATTGCCGCTCCGTTTATTTCAGTCGAGGCCGTCGACAAGCTTCACGTTCGTGCCGACAAACTTTTCATACTAGATGTGAAACAGAACTACCTTGAGACTAATCACTATTATGACGACAACGAGATTCCTTCCCACGAAGATACGGTCGAGAAAATTAACGAGATAATTCTCAATTGGCGTTGACCTTGCGAGAGCCAGGGTGTAGAATAAGCTACAACAAGAGAATGCAAAACGGGGAATAAAAGGGGAATATGCTAGACGTTTTTATTACATCAAGGGTGCGACGTAAAATCGTTGTTGTCTATGCCAAATATCCTGACTTTCGGACACATGTTCGAGGCTTAGCTAAGCTAATCAAAGAGGACCCAGGCAATATTCAGCGTGAACTTAGGCGTCTAGAGAAAACTGGTTTTTTGACTAGCGAAAAGCAAGGCAATACCAAAATTTATGCCACCAATAAGCAATTTCCAATTTTTAAAGAACTTCAAAGTATTGTCATAAAGTCTCAGCAACAAGCAACTCGGACTAAGCGGACCGTTGTCGATAAGGTTTAATGGACCTTTTTGGGCGTATTCTAAAATCTCGTGGACTGTCTCCTGAGGATTCAGAGGATTTTTTGTTGCCAAAGTATGAATCTAGGCACGATCCTTTTTTGTTACCAGACATGACCGAAGCGGTCGAGCGACTGGTCGATGCTCGGCAAAAGCAAGAGAAAATTACTATTTACGGTGATTATGACATCGATGGTTTGACCGCTACGACGCTTCTTCTCGACGCTTTTGATAGTTTTGGTTTTGCGGATGTTGAAGCTTTTATACCGAACCGCTTTACTGAAGGTTATGGTTTAACCGTTGACGCTGTCGAACGCATCGCCGCCACTGGAGCGAAGCTTATAGTGACTGTCGACTGTGGCAGTTTGAGCCATAAGGAAATAGCCCGAGCTAATGAATTAGGCGTTGACGTTATAGTCACCGATCATCACAACGTGGCGCCGGAGCAACCACCAGCTGTTGCCGTTATCAATCCAAAAAGACTTCTGCATGACCATCCTGGTGAATATGACAAATTTGTTTTAAAAAAGGACTCTAAGCTTCGAGGCGAGCTGTATCCGTTTTTAGACCTCCCAGGAGTAGGAGTGGCGTTTAAGTTGGTTCAGGCCCTTCAGACTCGTCTAGACGGTCTAGGAGAGGGTCAAGAGAAGTGGTTGCTTGACTTGGTTGCGCTAGGAACGGTTTGTGACGTTGTAACGCTGGTTGATGAAAATCGAACACACGTTTATTGGGGATTGAAGGTTATGTCCAAGACTCGTCGGCCGGGGCTTAAGGCTTTATTGGCAGTTTCTGGGGTTGAGCCACACAAGATCAACGCTAGGTCGCTTGGTTTTGGCTTGGGTCCTCGTATGAATGCCGCTGGGCGTCTCGAGACGGCACAGTATGCTCTAGATATGCTAATGTCTAGCGACGGCGAGACGGCCCTTAGTTATGCAAAAAAACTTGACGACATGAACAAAACTCGTCGCCATGACCAAGACATTATTTTTGAGGAAGCCCTGTCGCAGGCAGAAAAATATATCGACGACCCAGTTTTAGTGGTTAGCTCCGAGGGCTGGAATCACGGCATTGTTGGTATTGTGGCGGCCAAACTCTTGGAGCGTTACAAAAAACCAACCTACGTCCTGTCCATAGACGGGGACGAAGCCAAGGGTTCGGCTCGGTCTTACGGTGATTTTAGCGCAGCCGATGCTATTAGGGCGACTGACGACATTATTACTAAAGGTGGCGGTCATAAGCTGGCTGCCGGAGTGACATTGCCAGCTAGCAACGTCGAGGATTTTAGAAGGCAGGTTAAT
>CAZSTN010000011.1:0-14127 GCA_964609915.1 uncultured Candidatus Saccharibacteria bacterium
CAGGCGCCCGACATCACGACCCCTCATACCAAGAGCTTTCATAAGCCCGATTTGCTGAGTACGCTCCAAGACAGATATATACTGCGTATTAATAATGCCGAACACCGATGTTAATACCGCTAGAGCCCCAAAGCCAACTAAGATAGTTTGCAAAACGTTAATAAATGTATTCACGACACCAAGGATGTCTTCAGAAGTTTGTGCTTCATAACCAGCATCAACCAAACGGTCACGCACTACTTCGACATTTCCCTCATTGTCGACCTCTACGGCAGCTATCAGGAAATTACCGTAAGATCGAGTACCCTCATGTACATATGTATAAAGCTCTTTAACGGCGTCATGAGACAGCTGCAGCGAAATTTGCGTATGTAGGGCCATACCGCTGTCGCTACTTACAGCTCTGATCGTATACTCGAAGTCTTTGCTCTCGGGTGCGCTAGGTGGCACAGAAAGCCTGTCGGCCTTTATTGTAACCTTCTTTCCAATTGCATCAGCTGGCGATGCGAAACCTAAAGCCTCAGAATAACTCGCTGGAAGAATAATTTCGTCGTCCAGAAGCCCACCATCGACAGACCCAGCCGAATACTCACCCAACACACCGATGCTAAAAATTGTAATAGCGTCGACTAGATACCTGTCAGCACCCTCGGTGGTTATGTAGCGTACTGTCGGGTTATAGTTTGGCGATACCGAAACAACATTTTCAATAGAGTTTATTTTATCGATGTCATCACTTTTCAGGAACTCGATTTGTCCAGCCACTGCGAGGCCACCGCTAGAAGACTCTATTGAAGTAGGCCCCCCAAACTCAGAATATTTACGAGGCCCCTCGACTTGTTCGGGTTGAGGTTGCGAAACTAATATCTCTGTACGACTAGTATTAGCGGTAACTATAGCGTCAGTATAGCCCCTACCGCCCTCGCCAGCAGCAAAACTCAGCGTTATCGTGAAAGCACCAACACCGATGGCAAGACTCGTCAAAAGAGTGCGAGCTTTAGCGCCTCTTAAACTTCTGCCTGCTCTGTTTACTATATCTGTTAAACGCATACCAGCCGAAGGCCCCCTTATTGAATCTTACGATTCTTAACAGAAGGCTTGTTTAAACCTGTGATAGATTCAATTTCGCCATCTTTAATATTTATTTGGATGTCACACTTCCCAGCCAGCTCGTGGTCGTGAGTGACAATTATCAAAGTAACGCCTTTTTCTTTGTTATAACCAAAAAGCATGTCCTCAACCTTGGCGCCAGTTACGCTGTCGAGGTTTCCGGTTGGCTCGTCGGCAAAAATTATCTTAGGTTCGTTCACGATTGCCCTCGCCACCGCCAAACGCTGTTTTTGACCACCCGAAAGGTTTTTCGCCTTGCCATTTATCTTGTCTAATAGCTCGACGCTATCTAGAGCCTTGCGGATCTTGCGCTTACGAGTCGATGGCCTTAATTTAGCTATCTCAAGGGGCAAGCTAACGTTGTCAAAAACAGACTCGTTGCCCTGTACGAAGAAGCTCTGGAAAATAAACCCGATGGTCTTTGCCCGAAAAGCGTCCACCTCTTTGTTTTTCAGTTTTAAGATATTTTGGCCATCAACTATAACCTGACCTTTTTCTGGGCGGTCAAGACCGCTCATAGCATGCATCAATGTCGACTTGCCACTTCCGGACTTACCGACTATAGCTACGCTTGCTCCGTCGGGTATTGTAAAACTTACATCATTTAACGCCGTGAAGGTATTCTCTTTTTTGCCGTATGTCTTGGTTACACCTATTACTTCTATCATGTCTACCTCTTATTATATCAAATTTATTCAGTTCTCAATGCTTCAATTGGGTCGAGTTTCGATGCTTTTCGTGACGGGAAGTACCCGGAAGCTACCGCCACCAGCATTAACGATGCTATTAAAGCTAGAATCGAGAGTGGCTCAAAAATCAGCAAAGATACGCCCTCTAGTCCCAAAAAGTCGGCTATTAAAGGGTTGGCGAAGTAAAATAACGAAGCCAGGCCAGCACCTAAAGCACCGCCCAGAAAGCCGACCCAGGCCGCTTCGTATCGGAACATCTTGCCGATGTCACGACCACGCATACCGAGTGCCTTCATTAAGCCGATTTGTTGGGTACGCTCTAAAACAGAAATGTACTGAGTATTGATGATCCCAAATATCGAGGCCAGTATGGCTAACGCCCCAAAGCCCATTAAGCCGTATTGAGCTATAGAGACGACTTGGTTCAAAGCTTCTCTTTGCTGGTCAAAAGAATAACTTTCATAATTCTCATTAACCTTGGCTTGAACCTCTTTTACGTCACGACCGGCCTCAATGCGAGCAATAGCGCCGTAATATTCTGACGTGCCGATGTTCTCCATTTGGTATTCATAAAGCCCTAGACCGTCCTGACTTGAAATATATAGTGACGGCTGATAATAAAGCATCGTGTCACTCTTGCCGTCAACGGCAACTATTTTAACGGTCTGGTCCTTAAACTCAACCGCCGGACCATCTTTGGCGTATTTTGGAATATTTAGAGTAAGCTGCTTACCTATAGCATCTTCAGCCGACGAAAAACCGAATTGTGGCAAAAATTCCTCAGCAACAATCACACCGCCTTTAGCCACAAAGCCGTCATCTAGCTGACCAGCTAAGATGTTAAGCTCGGTTTTGTCGATCCTAACTCTTACCGGTGCCTCGAACTTCTTAGCATCACCACCACGGGTAACATACTGAAGCTCGATTGAATATTGCGGGCTAACCGACTCAATGCCGTCAATATTACGAAGAGTTTCTAGGTCTTTGTCGGTAAGCGACAGCCTGTTGCCAGATTCGACAGACTCCTCGACAACTCCATACTCCTGCATAGCCGGTTGATTTTCAGTTTCAACTTCGTACCTAGGGTAAACACTAATGGCTTGTCTATCGCCAGCTTGGTCGGCTATCTGGTTGACGTAGCTTCGACCACCAGCTCCAGCCGCCATGGCCAGAGTTATGGTGAAGGCGCCTACAGCTATCGCCAAACTGGTCAAAAAGGTCCTGCCTTTTGCCTGGCTCAAATTTCGACCTGAACGCTTAATAATATCTAATCGCTTCACTAAGACCTCTCTTCGTAGTTATATTCTTCGTATAAGTCTTCTTCTTCGCCAATCACGAATAGCGAACAATAGCTGTTGCGAGATTCAAGTTTTGACTCTTGCCCATTATAGGTAAACACGCCCGAAGACACAGATATTACCGAGACTCGGCTCTGCCAGTAGTCTCCAGATGACGGACAAATATCGGGCTGCGTTAGAGTCAAACTGCGCACCACCCCGATAGTCACAAGACCACCAGGCTTTGCTTCAACGACGGCATTTTCAATTGTCGCCTCGTTTAGACTGACTCTACCTGTTCCAGTGCTGTGAACCGTGCTGTATTCTCCTCGAATCTCTACTGAAGAATCTAGGGAGTCTACTTTTATTTCTTCTTGTTTCTGAGAATAATAGGCAACGCTACCCCTCTCGACGAACAGCTCATTAATAGCTGGTCCGTAAACAGTTAATTTTGGAACTGTGTAATATTGGATATTCTGCGGAACTCTTATAGAGATACGAGTGCTCTCGCCGTCTATTTGTATATTTGGTGTAATACCTTCTGGCGCTTCGAGTTGGTACTCTCGCCTCTTTTCATCAACGACGTAATTAAAACTTACGTTTTCATAATCACCGTAACCCTGCATAGCCATCCCTGTGAACACCGTTAGTTTTTTAGTTTTAGAAAATTCTGCTGGCAACGTCCGGGTAGTTTGCTTTACGCTCTCCCTAGCCTGGTTGCCTTGATTGATGCTAGCAAACACACCGGTGGTCACGGCACTAGTTGAGGTGATTATCCCGGCGGCTACTATCCCAACCAATAATATGGCGACTTTTTTGCTCCAGTCACGCTTAAGGATGGCGTAAGATAGCACCGAGAAGAATAGCGTCAGTAGAACTCCGCTAACAACTGCCAAGATGTAAATGATCCAGGAAGTCGCTTCGTCACCTGGAATCAAGTTGCTAAGATATGACTCGTCTGAAGTTCTAAGTGTCAAGCCAACACTCCCCCAAACGGTTGCCACAAAAGAGACTACAGCACCAAGAACGCTAGCCAGTCCGAGGCTTATTCGAAGAAATTCACGCACAAATCTTGAAACTTTATTAACTCCGTCGCCCTGAAGCTCATTTAGCTCCCGAATAGCGGCTAAGTTTACTGGCTTACCGGTGAGCTGTAGACGTTCAGCTGCAGTTCTAGCTGGCGGAACCACTATCCAGAGGACTACGTAGACTAGCAAAGCGGCTCCCCAGGAAATGAAGATGAGCAAAATAAAGGCTAAACGTGACCAAAGTGGGTTAAAGCCGAAATACAAAGCAACACCGCTCAAAACTCCGCCTAGAACCGCTCCGTCAAGGTCACGATAATATCTACGATTATCAAGCGACCCCTTGTCTGCGCCTACTGCCATGTCCCCACCTTCGTCGGCAAACTCGTGTGGTTCACCGAGCTGACTACGAATCGCTTCGACATCAGCTGAAGAGATGACACCGCCGGCCTTAACCGAACGCTCAGCTAATATCTCGGTCATTCTAATTTCTATATCAGAGAGAACATCTTCATCTTGCGTGTAGACCTCAAGGCTGTTAACATATTTCTCCAAATTCTTCTTGGCCTCAACTTCAATATCGTAAGATATCTTCGCCAGGTGTATTCGGGTTATTTCTTTCATGCTGCGCCTCTCTATAATTTCTTTAAGGTTTTATTAAGCTCTGTTATTATCTTAGCCGTCAAAGCAACCACCTCTAGACCACTGTCAGTAGTCAAATAATACTTACGGGGTGGTCCCTGCTCGCTCTCTTGCCACTCGTGCTTTAACAGTCCGTCCTTTTGCAAACGGCTGAGTAGCGGGTAAATAGTCCCCTCTACGACAACCATTTCAGCCTCTCGTAACCTGACGATTATGTCGCTGGTATACATTGGCTGATGAGAACAGACCTTCAAGACACAATAGGCCAAAAACCCCTTACGAAACTGTATTGCAAGCTGTTCTGCGTACTGTTCGCTATATTGATCTTGCTGTGTCATAGTTCTATGTTATACAAGGTACTATAAAAAATCAAGGACTAAATTAAAATCAATGGAGTCTACCAGCCGCCACCGCCTCCACCGCCTCCGCCACCGCCAGAGAATCCACCGCCACCAGACCCACCGGAACTTGAGCTAGACGCTGCACTAGAAGAATATGAAGCCGCCTCTGAGAAACTATTCAAAGCTGAGACGAAGGCAGTAGCGTTAAAAGCCGATTTTCCACTATACCAATCTGGCGCTCCGCTAGAACTCTCGTATAGCTCCCCTAGCCTCTTAGTCCACTCTTTTTCATAACCGTACAAAATGGCATACGGCAAGGTTCGTTCGTAAAGTTTTAAAATCTGCCCGCTATCTTTAACGTCGATAGACTCTGCTACTTTCTCGGCAGTATCTGGGCCCTGTAGGAAATTGAGTCGATCGACCTCAGCGAGCTTGATGTATTCTCGAAAACCTAGCAGGTATCTCTTTAAGGACAGTCCCTTGTCTGTGAGCGGTTTAATCGTCATGCTAGAAAAGATAAGAATTAGCCCACCTATTAGCAAAACAGGAGCAAGCAACAGCACGCCAAAAACTAACAGCCAGATTGACCACTTTCTGAAGTAATCTGAATCTGCCTGCTTTTTCTCCCTCAGATTGTACTGACCTACCAAAAGAGCGTCGAGCTTTTTGTCGTCGTCTAAAGTGCTCGCATAAGGGTAGTTACTTATAAGACTAGATAGCGACAATCTGTCGCCAACCGCCGGCACGTACCCAAACATGTCACTTATAATCTCTAATTCTTCACTTTTTAGTAAACTGACGTCTTTAGATATAACAATATCGTACTTAGCTGGTCGCCAAAGAGACCTAGGGCCGGCTTCAACTATCTGGATATACCTTCTAACGGCAAAATCAATTAACTGTGGCACGAGAGTCGAGCCTCTAACCTTAGCTTGCGACACACGAGCCGAAACAGTAACGCTAAAGTCCTTAGGTGGCAAAAACTCAACGGGTATCGGTTTAAGCTCCTTAGAACGCTCGCTACGACGATGGTAGGCCATAGACAGCCTGATGATCACGACGATGCCTATAACCGAAGTTATAACCGTAACAATTAGCCACCCTTCGATTAATCTTTCAAGAGGCTCCTTACTGTAGTTAGCAAAAGTCTCTTTCTCAAAAGCTATAGCCAGAGTAACGTTCTCGCCAATGCCAAGCGGTACAGACGGGACATTGTATTTGCCTGGTGTCACTTCAGAAATATCACAATGAATGCCAGACTTTAAAACGCCGATATAGCACTGGCTAGAGCCTTTAATGTCGTCTACCAAGTCTTCTGAAACATTGACAGTAACGCTTAGCGATTCAATCGGTACTCGCCAACCCGTACCGTTAGTGTCCCAGTACCACTCTGTGGCGTTAGTATCCTGAAAGAATTGGGTAACGTGACGCTGTGAGTACTCGATTCGGTAAGTATGCAAGCCGTGAACATACTTGTCCGGATCGCCAATACGCAGAATTTTAAATTCGCCACTGTCACTATAAGACGTCTGTAGCTCCTGTCCGACTTCGTTGCTAACCGCAATGATCTCTAAAGGCAACTTTCGGTTGTCATACTTAACTGGTATGGCTCGTTCTAGGCCACGATTTTGGTCGGTCTCTGGGAATTGAGCGGTAATTGTCTCAACCGTGCGAAGCTGAGAGGCACCGTCTTCCCCACGGCTCAGGTAATACTCAATGTCATAAGAAACGATTTTAAAGTTATTAACATCGGCACTAGCGAACCCCACGGGAACTACGACTGCCAAGATAACGCTAACCACTAAAGCCGTCCAGTATTTCATGCTTCTATAATATCACATTTATGTCTATAATTAGTGTCTGTGAAAGAAATATTTAAAAACAAAAACTTTCTACACTACTTTATAGCTGACAGCCTCGGTAAAATCGCCGATAATTATTTCTTTATTTTCCTAACCTGGCTGGCTCTTGAGCAAACCGGTAGCCCGGCGTACGCTGGAATGCTACTGATGGCCAACTCTATTCCAAGGTTAGTTCTAATGATATTCGGTGGAGTCCTAGCGGACAAAATACAGCCTCACACCATATTGCGGGTTGGTAATATTATTCAAGCCGTCGGACTAGGCGTTGTTTTAGTGTGGATTATGATCGGGACCATCCCTATACCTGGCCTCTTCCTGGTGGCGATAGTATTCGGTATTATCGATGCCTTTAGCACGCCAGCTTCTATGTCGGCGATACCACGAATCGTGCCTCGGCGACTACTCCTGAAGGCTAACAGCTTAATAGGCGGTCTTGAAATGGGGATATTCGTCGGTGGCGCTTTGCTGGCTGGTGCGGCGATCCAGTTTGGGAGTTTGGAATTTGCTACAATCGTCAACCTACTGCTGTACGCCCTTTCGGCTATCGTGTTTTTGTCAGTAAAATTAGTTTTAGTTGATGCAAAAACCCAAGAAAAAGCCTCAGAGATACAACAAATAAAGAACGGTCTAAAGTACGTCTGGAAAAAACCAGTACTAAGGGCCAATACGCTCCTTTTGGCCGCTACCAACATTGCCATTTCCGGACCAATCACGATCGGGTTCTTGCTGATAGTCACCGAAAAGTTCGGTCTTGGGCCGATATACTATACGGTGATCTTTGCTTTATTCGGAGTAGGCACGCTTATTGGTGCCCTTTCGGTGGGCTTACGCCAAAATGTTCGTGGACCTGGAAGAATAATAATTGCTAACTATATAATAAATGGCCTTGGGCTAATAAGCATCGCTTTCTTGCCAAATATATGGTTAATTATGGCATTGACTCTTCTGCTTGGTTTTATAGGTGGCGTATCTGGAACGATCAACTCCACCTGGATACAGCTAAATACTCGTCGCAGTATGCTTGGTCGAGTTAGTGCTATAACCATGATAGCCGCCCTAGCCTTCGACCCTATGTCGCAAGGCATATCGGGAATACTTGCCGAATGGAGCATCGACGGATTGTTCATTGTTGCCGGCATATTTATAATGGTAGCAACATTAGTAGTAATACCTTTTAACAAGGTATTACTAAACAACTACAGTTTACCGCTCACTAAGAATTGACGTGACTAACGAAAGTATCTACAAAGGGTTGCAAGATTTCTTTAGCTGAGTCTGTGAGCTGACCCTTGTCGTCAAGACCCCTGCCAGCGTCAAAATAAACTTCTGGCTGACCCATTAGTTTAGTGTTGAGGTAAAGAGCGACGTTTCGTAGCTGTTGCTGCGCCTGAGTCGCACCGTGTGGCGCAATTGAAGCACCTATAATAGCTGCTGGCTTGCCGTTGAACGAGTTTGTACCCCAAGGACGAGACGCCCAGTCGATAGCGTTCTTGAGTACACCGCTAAAGCTTCGGTTATATTCAGGTGTAACAAACAAAACGCCGTCAGCACCTTCAATTAAGTCCTTCAAAGCCCTTGCTTTGCTATCGAAGTCTGCGTCATTGTCGTGATTGTATAGTGGCAATTCAAGGTCGGCATACTCAAGTTCGACACCTTCCGGCAACATAGCCTCTATTCCTTTAGCTAATTTTTTATTGATTGAGTTTTTACTCAAACTACCTACTAAAACTGCGACTTTTGTCATATGTTATTCTACTCTTTCTAATTTTAATACTATACTAAGTATAGCAAAAGTCGAGCCTTATGCAAAGCCCGACTTTAAGTAATTTAACCAAAATTAAAGAATTGCAGACACTTCGTAAATTACTTCACCCTTGGGCGTAGAAATACTGACCTTATCACCAACTTTTTTACCATACAGTGCCATACCGAGAGGAGATTCGTTGCTTATCTTACCCTCAAGAGGATCGGCTTCGACTGGACCAACTATACTGTAAACAAAAGCACCTTCACCAACTTTTAGCTCTATTCGGCTACCGAGGTCAATAGTGCTCTTTCTGGTAGCTTTAATAATTTCTGCATTCAGCAAAATATCTTCGATTTCTGCGATACGAGTCTCTAAAAGCCCCTGCTCTTCCCTAGCAGCGTCATACTCGGCGTTTTCGCTTAAATCTCCGAAGTCACGAGCCTCAGATATCTTGTCAGCAACATCACCCCGACGAGACCTTAGCTCTTCTAGCTCTGCCTCTAGCTCTTTCTTTCCATCAGCAGTAATCTGATAATTTTTCTTCATGGTAAAATCTCCTGTTATTCGTGTTTCTTAAGTTATATCCTACACCATATATAGCGTAGGACGAGCATGCAAAAAATCTAGTCACTATAGTGTATCAAGCACCTCTTGGTGTGTCAATATATTAGTATCACCACTCGAGCGACGAGTCAACTCCAGCTTGCCCTCAGCCAGTAGCCTCTCGCTGATAGTCAAACGGTAAGGTATACCCATAAGTTCAGCGTCGGCGAACTTCGCTCCAGGACGATCGTCACGATCGTCAAACAGAACCTCAACTCCCCTAGCCCGCAATTCATAGTACAACATAGTGGCTTGCTCGAGAACGTCGCCTATGCTGACCAAATAAACCTTAAAAGGAGCGATGCTCTCAGGCCAAACCAGACCCTTGTCGTCGGCAAACTTCTCGGCGATAACACCCATAACTCGAGCGATGCCAATGCCATAAGAACCCAAATACATAGACTTCTTTTCGCCGTTATTATCGACGTAAAACAGCCCCATTTCGTCAGTTTTCTGCGACCCGAAATTGAATATATTGCCAACTTCGGCGGTCTTAACTTTTTCAAGATCGGCGATTTCAACACCAAGCTCTTTTGCCGCTTCATCTATAACCTCTTCGTTAATGGCTATATTCTTCTCTCTGTGGAGATAAACGACATCTTCACCAGCCTCACAAATAGTCTGGAATTCGTGACTAAACCTCGTAAACGCCCCGCCACTGGCAAAAGTGACGTAAGTATCATCGCCTATACCCAAACGGTCGTAGACCTTCTCGTAGGCCTTAATAACATCATTATAGTAAGTTTCTAGCTCCTCGGCAGTGTGATGCATAGAGTACATGTCTTTCATGACAAACTCTCGGCCCCGCATGATACCGCTCTTAGCCCGAAGCTCATTACGGAGCTTGGTTTGGAACTGGTAGACAGAAACCGGCAGGTCTTTGTAACTATTAACATAATTTTTAACCATGTCGACTATCGGCTCTTCGTGACTCCAGCCGAGGCCTAACTCGGTGCCATCTTTCAGCTGAGTCTTAAACCAAATGTCAACAACGTCGTCACTCCAGCGAGTTGTACTTTCCCAGACGTCTTTTCGTTGCAAACTGGTCATAATTAACTCGTTGCTATTAACGAGATTCATCTCTTCACGAACAATACTTTTGATTTTCTCTAAAACCCTAAGGCCCAATGGCAGGTAAGCATAGACGCCAGCCATCTCTTTATAAACAAAACCGGCCCGAATAAGAAGCTGAGCGTTTTTTGCTACCTCGTCGGCGGGTGCTTGCTTCAAAGTTTTTGTAAATAATTGCGATACTCTCATAGTGTTATCCTCCTAAAACGTTAAGAATTGACGGGTTTATGAATAAAAGATAAAAAGCTAGGCCATTCTTTAACATATGAAGTAAGATTGGCGCCCAAAGACTTTTGGTGACAACCCTCAAGATACAAAGTACGATACTCAAAGCAAAGGTGTCTATGCCAACATTCCAAGAAAAATGCACGACCGCAAACAGCAGGCTGGTTACAAATATCGCCACCCATAAAGGCGCTCTTTTTCGGAGGTTATAGAGTAAATAACCACGAAACAGAACCTCTTCGGCAACAGGCGCTAAAACCACCAGACAGATAAAAGCTAGAATGTATTCATAATTGTAAAACAGGTTACTAAAACCGACATCTTGAGCTTGCTGGAGGTCAACAAATGGCAAAGCAATAATCGCTATCGCCATAAAAACCATAGCGACAACCATATAGACCATATACCCAAGCGGAGCCGCCAAGATATCAAGCCAAGTCGGCAACCTCTGAAGCCCTAGGTCCTTTAAGGAGGTGAATTTTTTCTTGACCAGCCAAGGCGCACCAATAACTATAGCCACAGCTAGAGCATAAACAATAGCCGTCACGGCCGCATTGAAAACGTTTTCATTGACACCTTCGAACGATACCCCGAGAGAGCCTGCAATCGAGAAAATTGCCAATAGTACAGCCTGAGCCAACATGAAGCCCAAGAATACCCAAAGGGTTGCCCCGAAAACACCAGACGCCCGATGCCAGAATTTAGAAGAGTTTTGAGACATCCGCTACCGTCACTAACATCACAAGAACGAGTAAGATTATGAAGCCAGTACCGTGAATACTTTCTTCGGTCTCTTTAGACAGAGGCTTCCTGAAAAGCTTAAATAGAGCCGTCACAAACCAACGACCGCCATCAAGAGCTGGAATAGGCAAAGCGTTCATGACTGCTAGAGTTAAGGAGATTATTGCGGCCAAGAACAAAACTTGCAAAGGCCCAGCCTCACTGGCCGAAGGGAAAATTACACCCAGTATACCAACCGGTCCGGCCACACTATCGCCTGCTCTGTCGAGTTGCTCTCGAGCTTCTTGGCGTGAAACTTCATCAATAGATATTTGCCCAAATAAGCCTCCGAAGAAATCAACGACCAAACCGCCTAAGCCTTTTAGTGTCTCGCCCGCATATTGAAGTGTCGTTGCAAAGCCGACAATCGGCGCTGACCACGTCGCCCGAAGGCTCTCGCTTTGAGACAAGCCCGCCCCAAAGACGGCCGAATCAGCATCTCTTAAAGCAACTTGTGCTACACCACTCTGCCCTTCTCGCTCGTAACCAACAGCGACCGACTCGCCACGATGCTCTTTAGTAAGTTCGATAAATTCAGCAGATGTCTGCACAGATACGCCGTCAACCGACTTTAGAATGTCACCTTTTTGCAAACCAGCCTCACTAGCTGGATAACCAGACTCCAGCGAAGCTATCGACAAGGGTGTCGTAATAACTTGGGTGTCAGAAGCGACGCTAAACTGATTTGGAATGATCTTTGGCAAGCCGACTAAGGAAATACCAGCCAGCAACACCACTGCCGTCAACCAGTTAACTAACACACCAGCTAGCAATATCTTCGTTTTGACCCAAAAATTAGCAGCTCCGTAGTCGCCCTTACCAGAGGCGGCGTCATGTTCGCCCTGCAGTTTAACAAAGCCACCCAAAGGCAGCCAGTTCAGAGTAAACAGAACACCGTTTTTAAGCTTCTTTTTCCAGGCTCTGGGCGGAAAACCAACGCCGAACTCTTCAACTACCACACCGTTTCGGCGAGCCACCACAGCGTGGCCGAGTTCGTGCAAGACCACTAAAAGTACTAATACAAATAAGCCGACAAAAATACCTAACAACAACATGCCTACCCTCCAAACCGACGATTGCGCCGTGCATATTCTTTAATTATACCCTCAACGTCTTTACCTGTCATGTCTGGCCACATCTTTTTTAAGAAAAGAAATTCGCTATAAGCCGAGCGCCACAACATAAAGTTGCTCAATCGTTGCTCGCCACTGGTTCGTACGACCAAATCTAGCGGTGGGACCTCTGGTGCGTAGAGATTGTCGGCAATAAGCTCCAGAGTAACATCTTCGGGCTTAGCGCCCGATTGAATAATTTTTTTAACCGCATCAGCAACTTCAAGTTGACCGCCGTAATTAAAACAGAGAGCCAAAACACCGTCTTTGTTGTTGGCGGTTTCAGCTTCAGCGTTGTCGATGGCGTCAAGCACCTTCTGGTCAACGCCCTCCCTGGAGCCTAATATCCGCAACCTTACACCCCTATTGTTAAATTCTGGCAAGTCGATTGTAACTAATCGTAAAACTAGACCCATCAGCTTCGAAACCTCGTCAGCACTACGATTCCAGTTTTCGGTAGAAAAAATATAAACCGACATATACCTTATGCCAGCCTTATGCGTGGCATCGGCGACGTCTTTTATGGCATTATAGCCAGCCAGGTGGCCTTCGTAGGCAGGTAGGCCGTACTTCTTGGCCCAGCGACGGTTACCGTCGATAATATAGCCCACGTGCTTCGGGAGGACTGTTTGGTCAAGGTCACTCATTAAATAGTTAGGATCTCTTTCTCTTTGCTCTTGAAAAGTTCGTCAATTTTATTATTAAAGCGAGACACAAGCTCGTCTATCGACTTCTCGTGACGCTTTTGGTCGTCCTCGGAGATTTCTTTAGAGTCTTTAAGGCGCTTAACCTCTTTTAGTGCGTCTTGGCGATGATTTCGGAGAGTGATTCTAGCATCTTCGACCTTTTCACTAGTCTGCTTAACTATTTGCTTACGACGCTCTTCGGTAAGTGGCGGAATAGGCACTCGGACAACCCGGCCATCGTCACTAGGATTTAGCCCCAAAGACTGGTCAAGACGGATAGCTGCTGATATCGCCTGTATATTGCTAGGGTCAAACGGTTGAATCGTTAAAAGTTGAGCCTCAGACACGTTTACATTAGCCACCTGATTAAGAGGCATCTTCTGGCCATAGGTCTCTACAAAAATACCGTCCAACACCGAAGGGTGCGCCCGGCCAGTCCGAACCTTTTTAAGCTCATCTTCGAAATGAGCGATTGCAACATTCAACTTCTCTTCAAACGGCTTGATATCAAACATCACTAATACTCCTATAATGTAGTCTATTATAGCAGAGGTTATAGCAAAACATAACCCAGAAAGTCGACGTCGGTCGACTCAGCTGGCTCAGGGGTGGTCACCCCTTCACGCTAGCCTCGCTTTGTGGACTTTCCAAAATTAACTTCTCTGGAGTCATCGCCTTGGGTCCTTGAGGCCCCAAGCGACAACCCCGTCGATGTTAATTTAAGAGACAGCGAACCCCGATACCGTAGCCACGGTTGCTGCCGTTGCCGCCCGGGCTGACTACACCGGCGTAGAAGTACGCGCCGAAAGCACTATCCGAGCCGCCCGGATGGGCAGAACGGGACCAAAACTCACCGCTGCCGCCCTGGCCGACGAAGCCTTCCCACCAGCTGCCGGAGAAGGCTCCTTTAAATGGACCGGTGTTTTCCCAGTTACTGTAGTAGTTCCAGTAATTACC
>CAZSTN010000012.1:0-13384 GCA_964609915.1 uncultured Candidatus Saccharibacteria bacterium
CCACACCGCCGATGGTGGCGAGCCAATGGGCTACGAAAACAATTCAATCGTGTCCCTGCGCGGACTTGATAAAAACTACTACCACACGTATGAAGAAAACGGAGAAACAAAATATCATAACTATAGCGGTTGCGGTAATGCTATCGATGCCTCAGGCGCCCCAGGTCACAAGCTAGTTATAGACTCTCTCCGTTATTGGGCAAACGAGATCGGCGTGGATGGGTTTCGTTTTGACTTAGCTTCAACTATGATAAGGGACGGTCGGGGCCATCTTGACGAAAAGACCAGTACTTTCATGAAGGCAGTGAGAGAAGATGAGGACTTAAGAGATCTTATTCTTATTGCAGAACCCTGGGATATGGGTCCAGACGGCTATGCGCGTGGTAAATTTGCTCCGAACCTACAAGAGCAGGGCGAGATAGAGCCTAAAGGGCCAAGGTGGCAAGAGTGGAGCGATACTTCTCGAGATGTGGTGCGACGCTGGATTCTCGGCGAAGCAAACGCCGGGGAACTTGCTGCTGTTCTTGCAGACCCACACGACACAATAAACTTCATAACCGCACACGATGGTTTTACGCTTAATGATTTAGTCTCCTATAACCACAAACATAACGAAGCAAACGGCGAAGACAACCGAGACGGTAACAATAACAACCACTCTAACAATCGGGGTGTCGAAGGCCCGACCGATAACCCACACATTATTGGCGCACGAAGACAAGCCGTCCGCAATATGATGCTGACTCTGCAAATGTCCGCTGGAACTCCGATGATTAACGGAGGCGATGAATATCTTCGAACCCAAAGCGGAAACAACAACGCCTACTGTCAAGATAACGAAACAGCCTGGCACGACCCTAAACGTGCAGAACAAGAAAAAGAAATGGTTGGCTTCACCACAGAAACAATCGCCTTACACAAACGTAGCGGTGTTGGTAGCGACTCTCTAAAAAGAAATATGGGCGCAATTGCATTTAGCCCGATAGGGGAAAAGGGCATCGACTGGGTCAACTTATGGGGACAGGAGATGACACACGAAGACTGGGCAGGCAGGCTACTTGGAAGATACACATCTGGCGTCGTAAGCGGTGGCGAAAGCATTTTATTTTACTCAAACGGCTTGCCACACGATGCTTCAGTAAGTTTACCGACCAGCCTCGCTATGGCTGGCGAATACGAGCTTCTAGCAGACACCGCAACGGGACGGATTGAACAAGAAGGTATCGGCATTGTTCCCGAGAAATTCGTCGTTAAGGCTATGTCTTCTGTTGTCTTGCGTCGTGTCTCGTCTCGACTACCAAACAGTGATGAAGTCACCCCCAGTCAAGCAAGTATTATCCCAGATATGCGGACAAAGCTATCTGAGTCTTTAGACGCTTAGCGACGTACTAAAATTAGATTAAGCACAAAATTTTGGAGGGTAAAATGACTGATCTGCAACCTGTTATAGAAATTGAAAAATTAACTAAGAAATTTGGATCCTTTACTGCCCTAGATAAATTCGATCTGTCCGTTAAGAAGGGTGAGGTACACGGCTTCCTAGGACCAAACGGATCAGGAAAGTCGACAACAATTCGAATCATTCTTGGCTTACTCAAGAAAACGAGCGGGGAGGTTGTCCTGTTTGATAGAGACCCCTGGAAAGATGCCGTCGAACTACACGAGCGCCTAGCCTACGTACCTGGTGAAGTTAGCTTTTGGCCCAATCTAACGGGCGGTGAGATTATCGATCTTATCGGCGACCTTCGTGGCGGATTGAACGAATCTCGACGTCAAGAATTGCTCACTAAATTTGACCTAGACCCAACCAAAAAATTTCGAACTTACTCGAAGGGTAATCGACAAAAAGTAGCCTTGGTGGCAGCCCTAGCTAGCGACGTTGAGCTTTATATACTAGACGAACCAACCAGTGGCCTCGACCCACTAATCGAAGCAGTTTTCCAACGAGAAATCCTAGAAATAAAGAAACAAGGGAAGACCGTTCTGCTTTCTAGTCATATATTAGCCGAGGTAGAAGCGCTTTGTGACCGAGTAACGATTATACGTAAAGGCAGGACCGTTGCGTCCAATTCCCTAGAGGAACTGCAAAGACAGCACAGCGCAATTAGTCATCCACCGACACTCGAAGACCTGTTCTTGAGCCACTACAGCGACAAAGAGGAGGTATAAAGGTGAAATCACTCACAGGGACGGGTAGGCTGTTAAAACTAGCCTTGCGACGAGACCGACTGAAACTGCCAGCCTGGATCATAGCAATAACTGGCATGATGGCCATAACCGTTCAAGCCCTCAAAGAAACCTACGGCACCTTCGCAGATCAGGCAACCTATATTCAGCTTGTCGACACCAGCGCAATAGGAAGGTTGTTTGCTGGTTTGCCTGGAGAAATAAACATAGCCAGTGTTATTATGTCTGAAACCGCCATTTACATTGGGCTAGCAATGGCCTTTATGAATGTACTCTTGATCATCAGGCACACTAGGCAGAACGAGGAGCTCGGTAGCTCAGAATTACTACAGTCAGCCCAAGTCGGGCGCTACAGTGCTCTAACTAGTGCATTGATTCTGGCTATTCTAGTCAACTTAATCACGGCTGTGTTGCTAGCCATCACTCTTCAGGTCACAGATGTAGTCACCACCGAGCAGGCCTGGGCTTACGGAATTGGGCAAGGTCTAGTTGGGTTAAGCTTTGCAGCGATTGCTAGTGTGGCCGCCCAGGTAAGCGAATCTACAAGGGTCGCAACTAGCTTAAGTAGTTTAAGCATAGGTAAAGCTTTTATCTTAAGAGCAATAGGCGATGTGTTTGCTACCAAAACAGCCGATGGAGCCTACGAAGCACTCTGGACGTCTTGGTTAAGCCCGCTCGGCTGGTTCCAACTACTCAGGCCTTTGGCTGAAATCAGGTGGCCAATCATCTTCATTTTCGTCGGCGGTATCGTCGCTATAACTACTGTTGCTTATATTCTACTCTCAAGGCGTGATGTCGGCTTTGGGTTGCTCCCAGCTCGACCAGGCCCAGCCCGAGCCTCCCGCAAACTACTGCTAGCCTCGCCGTTAGGACTGGCCATGAAACTACAAAAAGGAGTTTTTATCGGCTGGACTATTGTCGCCGTCCTGTTTGCGACTATCGTAGGTGGCATTGCCGACCAAATAGGCGACCTCCTCAATAGCTCTGATATCATGCAACAATACCTTTCGGGACTCGGTGGAACAACTCAAGCAATTCAGTCGATGCTAGGTGCTATGCTTGCTATAATAATGCTCTCGTTGATGGCCTACGTAATCCAAGTCACCGGACGGATTCGCACAGAAGAGACCAGTAATAGGCTAGAGCCTCTTTTAGCAACCAATCTAAGTCGCAATAGATGGATGCTGTCAAACATTGTATTAATCGTAACCGGCACGGCATTCATGACCGCCATATCCGGGCTTGTTGTTGCCGTAACTGCAGGACTGGCTCTTGAGCTGCCTGTCTCAGAATGGGGCATGCTGGACTACACGCTGGCTGGCTTAAGCTATGCACCAGCCCTGCTAATTTTTGCTGGCCTGACAATTATGGGCATCGGGCTTTACCCAAAGCTCGCCTTGGGCGTATCTTGGCTAGCCTTTACTTTCGTCGTAGTTATCAGTCAGTTCGGAGCTTTACTCAAACTACCCGAGTGGGCGATGAAAGCTTCACCTTTGTGGCACGTTGCCGTAGCGCCAGCAGAGGACATCAATTTAAGATCAACACTTACTCTTGGCTCCATTACACTGGTGTTAATAGTTGTTGGGCTAATAGCTTTTCGTAAGCGTGACATATCTTAGTTATAAATACACTACTTAATCTGGTACAATAGTCGTTATGAGTAATACTTTCAAACGCACAAAAATTTTGGCTACTATTGGGCCAGCAACCAATAGCTCAGAAAAAATTAATGAGTTGATCAAAGCTGGAGCCAACGGCTTTCGCTTGAATTTCAGTCATGGTGAATACTCTGAACGAGACCAGCAAATCGCCTGGATACGAGAGGCTAGCGCACAGAACGGGCGACCGGTCGCTATTTTTCAGGACATTCAAGGACCAAAAATCCGACTTGGGAAATTAAAGGACGAAACGTTTGAGGTGCATACTGGCGATGAAATAATACTCGATCACGCAATTAAAGAGCACGACGGTTCAAACCGCCTGCCTGTTCAATACAACTTAGCCGAAAAAGTTAAAGTTGGTGAATTAATCTACATATTTGATGGAAAAATCCGTACCACAATTGTTGCTATAGAGTCCGAGACGGCTGTTCGCCTTCGAATTGAAAACCCCGGAACACTAATGAGCAAGAAGGGAATCAACCTACCAGATACCGACTTTGGTGGTGACATTTTAACACCAAAAGACCTTCGTGACCTAGAATACGGCCTAGATAAAGACATCGATTATGTGGCACTTAGCTTCGTTCAGAGCCCAGAAGACATTCACAGCTTAAGGCAGATGCTAGTAGCTGGTGGTTCAACGGCTCAGATAATCGCCAAAATCGAGACAAAAGCAGCCATTAAAGACGATGTGCTGGAATCTATCGTTAAAGCTAGTGACGGCATAATGGTTGCCCGAGGTGACCTAGCGGTTGAAGCTGGCTCTGAGGTCGTGCCAATAGTCCAGCGAAAGCTGATATCGCTCTGTAGGGCATACGGCAAGCTTGTTATTGTCGCTACGCAAATGATGGCCAGCATGGTCGACAGCCCCGAGCCAACCCGTGCCGAAGTTAGCGACGTAGCCAACGCCGTTATTCAAGGTGCCGACGCCGTAATGCTGTCAGACGAAACTGCCAACGGCTCTTACCCAGTAGAAGCGGTTGGATCTATGAGAAAAACCATCATTTATACACAAGAAAACGTACCAGTCATAGAATCGTCAAAGCGAACCGCTCGCAAAAACGTCTTAAGAGATGCCATCAGTGGTTCAGCGGCCTACTTGGCGGATCAATTCAATGTTTCAGCAATAGTTGCCGAAACAAAATCTGGAGCCACCGCCACCAACATTGCAAGCTATAGACCTAGAGTCCCAATAGTTAGCGTCACCAGTTCTCCCAGAACCGCTCAACAACTGGCTCTGACCTTTGGCAACCGACCATACGTTCGTCCAGATGGCGAAAAAGCTGGGCTAAAAATAGCCAGGGAGCTCAAAAGCCAAGGAGTTTTTGGCGACCTACCTAGCACGATAATAGTCGTCAGCGGTCGACAGCCAGGCCTAGTCGGGGCAACTGATACTATCAAAATTCGTGTTGTCGAATAGTTGACCGTATTGTATTATACCTGTTAATTTGTCATACTTAATCATAAGCATGAAGCCTTTGAAGCTACCTATAACATGGCATCGTCGTTTTTACGAGGTGACGTTTATAGTCTCGATTTTCTTAGTGGCTCTTTTTGCCGTCAGTTACTTTGAGCTCTCCAGGCTAGATGCTTCATTGCAAGTCAGCCTGCCGATAGCCATAGCTTCCTTAGTAGTATCAGTGTCTAGCGCCGTGTTCTTCTTTTTGGTGCAAAAGGTCCAGGGCGTTCGCAACTCCACCTTGCCATCGTTAACAATATACTTAGTGCTTTTTGCCACTATATCTTATTTGGTGTACAGGACCGGACAGATCAACTCTCCTTTTATACCACTGTGGGGCTTGCTGGTGCTGTTTTCGAGCATATTCGGAGCTTTTGGCTGGGTTGCGGTCATAACTCTGACAGGTGTTGTTATGGCTTTTTCGTATATCGATGGTCACCTAACACCCACGTTGGCGCTTCAGTTTTCTACAATAGGTATACTGTTACCCCTAATTGGAGCGTTTTTATGGCGAGAAGACTCTGGAGCTTCTGACGAGATAACCAGAAGCACAAAAAACTTAGCTAGCGAGCTTTCAGAGGTTGCGGCTAAGTCTGAAATCATAATTAACGCCATTGGTGACGGAGTTATAGTTGTTGACGGGCAGGGGATTGTAGAGCTTATTAACCCAGCTGCTCAAAAAATAATCGGCATACCAAAGCGAGACGCAATAATGCTAAACTACAAGTCCGTACTCAAACTAAACGACGAAAACAGCAACGAACTAAGCGAAGCCGAAGATCCTGTCTTGGAGGTTCTCAACACCAACCAGCAGGCGAGAGACAGTAAGCTCGTCGCCTTGACCGGCTCAGGCAAGAAGATAAACATCGCCCTAGTAGTTTCGCCAATCGGTGAAGCTGGCTCTGGTGCGATTGCAGTTTTCAGAGACGTTACCAAAGAGCGCTCCGAAGAACGAGAGCAGGCTGAATTTATTAGCACCGCAAGCCACGAAATGCGCACACCGGTGGCCTCTATAGAAGGCTATTTAGGCCTAGCCATGAACCCGAGCACCGCACAAATAGACGACCGAGCGAAAGACTTCATCAATAAGGCTCACGAGTCAGCTCAGCACCTTGGCCGGCTATTTCAAGACCTGCTTGACGTTTCAAAAGCCGAAGACGGTCGTATGACGAATACGCCAAAGGTTGTAGATATTACAACAATAGCTCAAACGGTCGTTGAGGGTCTGAGCCAAAAAGCTCAGGAAAAGGGGCTGCAGTTATTATTCAAACCCCAGCAATCTACTGGTCAAAAAAAGCTCTTGCCGGTTTTCTACGTCAACCAAGATAATAATCACATCAGAGAAATACTCGACAATCTGGTCGAAAATGCTATTAAATACACGCCAGCAGGTGAAGTGGTTGTTGACCTAGGTGGCGACGAGGACAAGGTCATTATCAGCGTAAAAGACTCTGGTCTTGGAATACCCGCAGAAGACATACCGCATCTATTCCAAAAGTTTTATCGAGTGGAGAACATGGACAGGCAAGAAATAGGTGGCACAGGGCTTGGTCTTTTCTTAGCCAGGCAACTCGCAGAATCCATGCAGGGCAGGTTGTGGGTCGAAAGCGTATTTAGTAAAGGCAGCACCTTCTTTTTACAGCTACCGAGGATCTCTAACGAAGAAGCTACCCGACTAAAAGAACAGCAAGACGCCGAAGCGGCCGCAAAAGCTCAACAAGCTGCGGTTGCTCATCCTCAACCATTAGCGCCGACGCCAACCTTATCAACAACTCCAGCGCCAGAAGCTACTGCCCCCCAGCCAGCAATGGCAACGCCAGCTACAACAGTTCCCCGTGGTGAGCTACTCAGCGAAGAACAAAAAGCTGCCCGAGTCAGACAACTAGAAGAACTCGCCAGGCAACAGCGAGAATTAGAAAATAACGGACAATAAATAGGAGGTAACGAATGAACAACCAGTACAACTATGACGGCTACGAGATATACACAACACCAACAACCATCAGTATATACGGGACGGATATCGGTATTTTTCTCGTCGTTTTACTGGCGCTTTTATTCATTTTCCTAGCAGTCTATGCGGTTTATGCAATTTTGCTCGGACTAGTGTTCAAAAAAGCCGGCGTCTCGCAAGGTATCGCTTGGGTGCCTATCTACAACAACTGGAAAACTCTTGAAATCGGTGGACAGCAAGGCTTCTGGGCGGTCCTATCGTTAATGCCTATAGTGAGTCTCGCTTCTTTGGTTTTTATGTATATCGCTTTCCATAATATAAACAAAAAACTTGGCTACGACGGTGGCATGACAGCCCTGGCGGTTTTCTTGCCATTTATTTGGCTTCTTGTACTGGCACTCGGCAACAACACCTGGAACGAAAGTCTCGGCGCTGCCAGGCTAGATACTCCTTCGGTGGCATCGGTTCAGCAGTGAAATCGATTGGTTCTGATTAATTTCTGAATTTTTGGAGATTAAGCACGAGTAGTATGGTATTATTAGAAGGACTTAGTTAAAATAGAGGTGGATATGGCAAAAATTTTATTAGTTGAAGATGACAAAAGCCTACGAGAAATATACGGCGTAAGACTTCAGGCCGAGGGGTACACTATAGTTTCTGCAGGTGATGGCGAAGAGGCACTGGCCTTAGCTATCAAAGAAAAACCAGACCTTATATTAAGTGATGTTATGATGCCTAAAATATCTGGCTTTGATATGCTAGACATCTTGCGCAGTACTGGCGAAACTAAAAACGTAAAGGTCATCATGATGACCGCTCTTTCTAGCGAAGACCAACGAGCAAGAGGCGAGTCACTTGGCGCTAACAAGTACTTAGTGAAGTCACAGGTCGGCATCGAAGATGTCGTTCGTAGCGTCCGAGAGGTCCTAGAAAGCGATCCTGCTCCAGAAGCCGAACCTGCACCCAACGACGCCACAGCGTCTGCTGTAGAGCCACAGGCCACTCCAGCTCCAGAAAGTTCCTTCCAACCAGTAGAAATGCCCGCAGCTCAAGTGACCACGCAACCAGAAGTCGCTCCTCAACCAGTTGCGCCCAATTTTGAGCTTCCATCGGCACCTACACCTATGCCAGCCCCTACAATGGTGCCACCGCAACCACAGCCAGTAGAGCCTCTAGTGCCAACAGAACCAGCTCCGGCATCGATATATACGACCCTCGACCCAGAAGAAGAGCCAGCTCCAATGCCAGAAATATCAGCACCAGATCCAATTCCGCTACCGACTACAGTGCCAGATTTTTCATCGACACCTGTAGCGACACCAGAGCCAGAGGTTCAAACAGAGTCAGAGCTTCCTCAGCCTTTGGCGCCTTTCTCGTCACCAGCACCAGCTTCGTTGGGTAACCAAATAACCCAGCCAGAGATAACTACAGTAGAGGCTCCAGCCCTAGCGCAGGAGCCAATCCCAGAGCCAGCACCAATAACTATGCCAACAGAACCAGCTCCAGCATCGATATATACGACCCTCGACCCAGAAGAAGAGCCAGTTCCAGTGCAGGCACCTATCGCTCAGCCAGCTCCGCTAACTCAGCCACAAGCTGTGCCCATGCCACCATTGCCACCGTTGCCAGAGGCGCAACCAATTGCCGAACCGCAAAAACCTGAGCTTCCACCTCAGCCAAAGTTCGAGCTACCAGTTCCACCGGCTGAATCTAACGTTGCCGCCGACCTAGAGGCGCAGATTGCTAGTGAACTTGCCCAAGAGCAACCACTACAGCCAGCACCGATGCCACCTCAAGCACCGTTGTCATGAACCAAGAAAACACCGAGAGACTAAATAAATTTTTAGCTTTTCATTTAGGTGTGTCCCGACGAGAGGCCGACGATCTCATAGCTAGCGGTAAAGTAACCGTTAATGGCAAAGATGTTCAGTTAGGGGCAAGGGTGACCGAGCAAGATGAAATCATCGTCAATAACAAGCCTATTTCGAAAAAACAGGGCTATACTTATATAGTTTTAAATAAACCAGTGGGCTATGTCTGCTCTCGTAAAAAACAGGGTGACTCGCCAACTATATACGATCTTTTGCCAAATGACTTACATAGCCTAAAAACAGTTGGCCGCCTTGACCGAGAGAGCAGTGGACTACTTTTGTTAAGCGATGATGGCGATTTTAATTTTAAAATGACACACCCATCTTTTGTAAAAAATAAGATTTATCGAGCCCGGCTGGATAAAGCCCTCGAGCCACTGCATCAACAGATGATTAACGACTTCGGCGTACAGCTCGAAGACGGTGGTAGTAAGCTGACTCTGGAGCGTCTAAGCGACGACCGTCTAGATTGGGAAGTGACTATGCACGAAGGGCGAAACCGGCAAATACGACGCACTTTTTCTGCTCTTGGCTACTCGGTCACGAAGCTACATCGGCTGACTTTTGGTAGCTATATACTTGGCGATTTAAAATCTGGTGAGTTCGAAAAGTTAAATTTACTATAAATAAACGGTCGCTTTACACCTTTCGTAAAACAAATTTAATTATTTAGTAACTCTTATGCTCGCATCTAGAGCGAATTTCTGATATAATTACCTCTGTTATGGCATCAAAGCTACCAACTGTTGCAATTATTGGTCAAGCGAACGTCGGAAAGAGTTCGCTTTTTAACCGTTTCGTACGCTCAAAACAGGCGATTGTTGCCCGAGAAGCTGGCACCACCCGAGACAACGTTTTAGGTAAAGTCAGCCACGGCGACCACCAGTTCTGGCTAGTTGATACCGCCGGCCTCAAAGACCCCAACGACGAGTTTGAAGCCTCTATTCAAGAGCAGATTGACGAGGCAGCTGAAGCGGCTGACGTAATCCTGGTAGTCGTCGACGGCACTCAATACGCTAGCGATAAAGACCGTCTAGTTGCCAAAAAAGCCCTAAAAAGCAAAAAGCCAGTCATTCTTCTGATCAACAAAACTGACCTAGCTGGTAATTTACCCAGTGACGAGTTTAAACGACTTGGTATCAAAGATATCGTGCGAACTAGTGCCGAACACAACGTTGGTGTTTATGAGGCCCTAGAACTCATCTCAGAGCTGATTCCGGCCAAAAAAGAACGAGACGTGACCGATGCTATTCGTATTTCACTGGTTGGTCGGCCCAATGTCGGCAAAAGCAATCTTTTTAACGCTCTGGCTGGCAAACAACAGGCTTTAGTAGCTAACTTTGCTGGCACCACCCGAGACGTTAACCGAGTAACGGTTAAATATAAGGGCAAAAACTTAGAACTACTCGACACCGCCGGTATGCGAAAACCGGGCAAGCAAGAGGTTGGAATCGAGAAGTTTAGTGTCCTAAGGACACTACAGGCTATAGAAGAGAGCGACATCTGTTTCCTACTGATGGACGTCAACGAACTCAACACTCAGCTCGACCAGCGTATTGCAGGTATAATCAGCGAAGCAGGCAAGGGTCTAGTTATGGTCGTCAGCAAGTGGGACATCGTCATCGACAAAGATGCTTATACCCGTGACGCTTTAGCGCCAAAAATTGCTCGAACTTTCGACTTTGTGCCTTGGGCGCCTCTTATATTTACAAGTAGCGTCACCGGCCAAAACGTCACCAAGCTTTTCGACCTAGCTCTTGAGATTAACGAACGTCGCACCCAAGAGGTTAAAACCCGCCAGCTTAACGACATGCTCCAAACTATCGTCCAAAAACACCCGCCAGCTGGACTTAAAAATACCCACCCCAAGCTTCGCTATATGGTTCAAACCGACCAAAGTCCACCTTGGTTCGTCATTTACGGCAGTAATCTCAAGTTTATCCACTGGAGCTACAAACGCCACATCGAGAGGTCACTCCGAGAGCGTTTCGACTTTGTAGGCACCTCTATAAAATTAAGCTTCCGAGACGAAAAACAGATCAAAGCCAATCGAGAGAAAGAGCAAGCCGAAAAGAAAGCCTCTTTAGATTCAGATAAAAATAAGTAGTTATATAATTAAGCATGAAATTAATTTTTGCCCAAGGAAACCCTGGTAGAGAATACGCTCAAACCCGACACAATATTGGGTTTTTAACTATCGACAGACTTCACGAAAAGCTAGAAGCCAGCGATTGGAAAAAATCGTCAAAAGTGAATGCTGAAGTTGCCGAGGCCGGAATTGGCCAAGAAAAAATAATCTTAGTGAAACCTTTAACTTTTTATAACCAAACGGGGATCGTCGCTCGAGGGCTAGTCGACTTTTATAAGCTAGACATCGAGCAGGACCTACTGGTTATTTACGACGACCTAGCCCTGCCTTTCGGAACGGTACGCACCAGACTCAGGGGCAGCGATGCTGGCAATAACGGTATCAAAAGCCTCAATAGTCATCTTGGAGAAGATTATGCACGCATACGAATAGGTATCCACAGTGAAATGCATGACCACGCAGGCGATACCGACTTCGTTCTTGGCAAGTTGAGCAAGGAAGAGCGTGGCAATCTGTCAGAAATAATAGATGACAAGGTCGCACCTCTAGTGCAGAGTTTTATTGAAGGTAAGTTTGAGGCAACTAGCTTATCTGCTAAAAAAGATATTAAAAAGTAAAAAAGCACCAGGCAAGGGTGGGCATCGCCTGATGCTATTTTACCCTTTAACCCACCCCAGAAATATCAAGTAAAGCGTCACAAACCAAAAATCTATAAGGTGTGCGCCTGATTGAACCTCGCAGAGTCCCAACCACTACTGTATAGTCACTGATGATATTTCTTTAAACGGGCTCCTTGACCATAAGGACAAGTGTTAAAGGGGTTAGTAAGCATGCAAAGCTTTTCAAGATAAACTCTAGGCTTCAAAAGTGGAGGGTAGTTACTTTCAAAAGCGCCTTGCACACTACCTAACATAACAGTTATAATAAATATAACTGCCGTTAGAAATAGGGGATATAAGGTGCTTGACTGGTCTTTTTAGACTAGCCAATTACCTTTGATTATAGCAGGTGTTTGACTTTATGTCAATACTAATTTCAAGATGAACATCAGAATCGGAAAAATCAAACAGATAAGCCCCTTGCGCAATGCTTTTACCTCTGTTTTAAGTGGGGTCTACGACCCTCCAGCAACGCTTAATTATGCCGGCGAGCTTCCTGATAAGCGACCGGTCTGCGTAGCAATCGTTGGTACTCGAAAACCTAGCGAATACGGTAAACAGGTTACCGAAATGCTAGCTTACGACTTGGCAAAATTAGGGATTTATGTAATAAGCGGTCTAGCTTTTGGAATCGACACCATCGCTCACCAAGCGACAATGCGAGCAGGAGGCAAGACTATTGCTATATTGCCAACGGGCTTGGACCGTATTTACCCAGCCAGTCACACAGGGGTGGCCGAAGAAATAGTTAAATCCGGCGGGGCTCTGCTGAGCGAGTACCCGGCCAACACGTCGGCAATGAGGCATCATTTTTTACAAAGAAATCGTCTAATTAGTGGCCTAGCCGATGCAGTGGTCGTAACCGAGGCCACAGAGCGTTCCGGAACACTATCGACCGTAAACCATGCTCTTGAGCAGAACAAAGAGGTCTTTGCCGCACCAGGGCCAATCAACAGTCTGCTGTCGGTAGGGCCCAACCAGCTAATAAGACAGGGTGCGGGGGTGGTTTTATCTGCCAAAGACATTATTAATGTTATAGCTCCTGAGCTAAGCCTTGACGAAAATCGGTCGCCAGTAGCTATGACGACTAACGAAGCTATTGTTTTAGCGATCATGAAAAAGGGCGTTAAAGATGGTGACGAAATACTGAAGAGGTCTAAGCTTGAGGTCAATGAATACCTAGAAACTCTAACCATGCTAGAAGTTAGCGGCGCCATAAGGCCGCTAGGGGGAAATTTCTGGTCTTTAACCTGAGTGCGCATGGGTGGTCTTTGACTATCTGGCGACTAAGTGTGCCGGTTGCTACGACGGTACAATAGACAATTATTAAGTAATGTGATATAATATAGAGATAGCCCCCGACGACACCGAGAGGAGGTGGGCTGGTGGCCAAGCGTAGACGGCCGCAAAGAAGGAAGGCAGTCAGGCCAGTAAGCCGGAAGGTTTACTGCAAAGACGCCAGGAAGAGCAAAAATCGCTACCGCGAGCGCGAAGAAGCGGAATC
>CAZSTN010000013.1:0-13184 GCA_964609915.1 uncultured Candidatus Saccharibacteria bacterium
AGCTTTAGCCATTTTGCTCGAAATAGGTTCGAGCTTCGTCGTACATTCGCACCAAGACAAACCGCAAGTTTTATACAGACTGATCTTTCCCTGCGAGCGGATGTCGTATAATGGCTATTATGCTACCTTCCCAAGGTAGAAACGAGAGTTCGATTCTCTCCATCCGCACCACATCAGAGAAATCTTCAATTTTTCCGCCCGAAAGGCGGATTTTTTGATTTAAGGTTTGGAGAGCCGAATAAAGACCAAAAACGTCTTTTTGCCCCCTTTCAAAAAGACGTTTTTGACTAACGCCCCCAGCAATTTTTTCGCCTTTGGGGGTTATGGTCTTATCTTTTAGAAACAGGTTTGACCCGTAGATTTCCGCCAACTTGTTCTTGATAGCCAAAAAATCGCCACTTTCGGTTATTTCACAGAGAGAATTGACGCTTTCAAGCCAATTTCGCATAGGTTTGACCCAACAATTTTCATTGCGCTGTAAATTGGCTAATTGCTCGTCAAGCGTCTTTTTCTCGCCCATAATTTCCGATTTTTTGGCTACAAATGTTTGGCGGTCAATATCTTGGTCAAGATATGTTTCTAAAAGTATTTTTTGCTTTACAACAAGCGTTTGTATCTGTTCTCGCAAAGTTGCCACTACTGAAAAGTTTTTGTCGGTTTCGCCATTTTCGTCATCGGTTATCATTTTGTCTAACGCAGATACAATGTTGCCTTGTGGCACAAAACTTTTCAGCAATTCCACCGCTTGCGTTTCAATAAACTCGCTACGCACTGGCGAATTATGGCATTTAACAACTTTGCTTTTGTGAGAACAATGATAATAGATATACTCGTGGCGATTGCCATTTTTCTGCTTTTTTATGATTTTGCTGGCGGTTATACTCATACCGCACTCGCATTTCAAAAGCCCACAAAACACTTTTGGCAAGTATTGTTTATGGACTTTGCCACGCTTGGCAATAACCGCTTGGACTTTATCGTAAAGGGCTTTTGAAATGATCGGCTCGTGTTTACCCTCGTATAACTCGCCACAATAAAGAAAATGACCATAGTAAAAAGGGTTTTGTAAAATCCATTTTACTTTATCGTCCTTAAAAGTTTTACCACCTTTGGTTATTGCTCCATTTTCTTTCAAAAAAACAGAAATATCTGCCATTTTCTTATCGCCACGAGCATATAATTCAAACGCTTGTTTGACCAACACCGAATAAGTTTTGTCTATGATTATTGTTTTTGTGCGAACATCGTTCAAATAGCCAAAAGGGGCGTGGCTGGGGTATTCGCCATTTCGCAATTTTGCTCGCAAGCCCCTTTTGGTATTTTCCGCAAGATTGTCTACATAGTATTTGCTCTGACCAAACATAATAGACAACATAAACTTGCCCTGACTGGTGTTTTCAAATTGAAACATTGGAAAACGCAAAAAGTTTAGTGATGTTTGGTCAAGCAAATACACAATTTGCCCGCCGTCTACGCTGTTTCTAGCTAGCCTGTCGGGGTGCCACGCCAAAATGCCATTGGCTTCGCTGTTTTGTATGCGAACGAGCATATCGTTAAAAATTGGTCGTCCGGGCATTTTGGCGGTGCGTTTTTCCACCAACTCATCAATAACGGTCAAATTGTTGTCTTTCGCATACTTACGGAGTTCGCTCAACTGGGCTTCAATAGACAAAACTTGTTTGTCTTCGGTGTCGGTTGATTTTCGTGCGTATAAAATATAGCGTTCCATAATTTTTACCCTCCTTAAAAACTCAAAAAGCCGCTCCACTGCAATACAAGACAGGACGAACCTAACTTGTGTGGAACGGCTATTTGAGCGTTCAAATAGAAAAATCCGTCCTTAAATTGTCTTGTATTGCATTTATATTTTAGCACGAAAATCTGCAAAGCAAAGCGAACGAAGTCCGCATAAAACCATAACCCCCAAAGGCGAAAAAATTGCTGGGGGCGTTAGTCAAAAACGTCTTTTTGAAAGGGGGCAAAAAGACGTTTTTGGTCTTTATTCGGCTCTCCAAACCTTAAATCAAAAAATCCGCCTTTCGGGCGGAAAAATTGAAGATTTCTCTGATGTGGTGTCAATCTACCGATTGGCTAAAACCTATTTTACGACAAAAGATTGAAAACGAGAACCGCACAAGCCCCGACGTTTGCCAGCCAAAGGCTGACCCGCCCCGCCAGCCCTGACTTTTGCATTTTTTGATGTCCCCCCGCCGAATTTCTTTTTTGAATTAGGAAAAAGTCAGGTCTGTCGGGTCGGCTGCGCTGGAAGCGCAGAAACGGCGTGGCGCGGTGGCTCAATAATTCAGGAATATCTTTTGCTCTGACGATACAACACGAACCCTGCCACCTAACGGCAACGCTATCTGCGGGTCGGTATGTCCAAAATCTACATTCTGCACAATCGGTATATCCTTATTGTACTCACGCACGACATTAACAACGGTTTCTCTTTGTTCTTTCCTGTATGCGGCTTTTTGTTCGGTATTGTTCTGTTTGTCAAACTCCCACGCCTTTGGTCTCCCGACTAGCACCGCCCTAAACTTATCAAACCAGCCACGCTCACCAAAACCTGTTAGCAGGTATTCAATAATCCAGTGTTCGGGTATATCTTCGGCTGTTTCAAGCACAAGTATTGTGCCGTCTATATCCTCATCTTTTGGTAGGTATTTGGCGGTGGACGACTGGACAATAAGACTTTCAACGCAACCGCCCCACAATATGCCTTCCGCGTCCTTGTTGCCGTCCCAGGTTAGACCGTCATTTGGCTCTAGTTTGCGCTGTTTGGTTAAATTGTCTTTAACAGACCAGTCCAAACCCTCATCGTTATACTCGGTCGCAACTTCCAGTTCAAACTCGCCTTCGTCAAATAGGGCGTGTTTAATTGAGTTTGTTGTTATATCAAACATTGCCACATTCATTCCGAGTTGGTTCATCACGCCACCGCCGTAATATGACGGTATACCCAAGTTCCAAAGGAAATTATGCAAGTGTGTGTTGTCGCTGTAACCAAAAAATGGTTTTGGGTTGTCAATGAAAACTTGCGGGTCAAGGTGCTTAATGAGTTTTATTTGGTCAGAGCCGCCAATGGACGCAAAAACCGCTTTGTTTTTTGGATCGGCGAACGCCGCCATAACATCTCTTGCTCTGTCCTCAAGCGAAGCACCCATCACCCTGGTTGTCGGGTATTCTATCGGGTTCAGTTCAAAAACATCTCTGAGTCGCTCAAGTCCTAAATCCTGCACCCACGGAAAGATGGCGGGCAAACCCGCTGACGGCGAGATAACGGCGACTTGGTCGCCTTTTTGGAGTTTTGAAAGTTTTTGGAACTGTTTCATACTTTTATTTTAACAGATAACCAACAGATTAGCCACCGCGCCACGCCGTTTCTGCGCTTCCAGCGCAGCCGACCCGACAGACCTGACTTTTTCCTAATTCAAAAAAGAAATTCGGCGGGGGGACATCAAAAAATGCAAAAGTCAGGGCTGGCGGGGCGGGTCAGCCTTTGGCTGGCAAACGTCGGGGCTTGTGCGGTTCTCGTTTTCAACCTTTTGTCGTAAAATAGGTTTTAGCCAATCGGTAGATTGACACCACATCAGACACATGACTGCCACTACTACTGTTATATCGGCCTTACACGGCCTTAAAATGCCCAAATATGGGGGCTATAAACATGAGCACTACCTTCTTGTGCAGTTACTCGTTGCATAGGTGGCTGTTCGTAGCACGGGGAGTACTCATGGGACTACATGAAGGAGTCGATATTTACCGGAATACGCCATGACTATGGCAGCATATTACAGAACAAATATCTCAAAATGATATGGAAATTGCCCGCTAATTATGCTATACTTACCAAGATTAGTTCACACACATAGTATGCGGATGTGGTGGAATTGGTAGACACGCGTGCCTTAGGAGCACGTGCCTCCGGGCGTGAAGGTTCAAGTCCTTTCATCCGCACCATTTTGGAAAAAGAACAGAAATCACCCTGGGCTATCTACGCCACTGGGTAACGACTGGCAACTCCTCGGCCGGTACGCCAAGGACACTTGCTAGTCGTTCAAGTTGTTGAAATTTACAGTATTTAATAGGCTGATCGTTTGCATCATAAATTCGATAGTAGTGTTCGTAATGAAGAGTTTCGCCTTTGAAATTCTTGGTGCTCGTCGGTGCGTCGATACGCTTAATAACCCATTCACCCTGGTGGCTAGATAGAATTCGTTTGATTTTGGCGTAATGGTTAAACGGCATAACTATTTAATAGTTCGATTTTATTATGAGGATGATCGTGATGACAAAACCTGTCAGTAAATTGAGCCAAATAAATCGTCGCCAGCCTCTATTAGTCAAAGCCGAGGTTTCATCTGTAATAGTAAGATAAGGTACGACGTTCGCGACATATATGAGCCCTGTCAGACCCACGACGAAAGCTAAATCTCCCTGAGTCGCAATAATAATACTCGCGATAACATAAGATACAAATGCAAGGCGCACGGTGGATCTTGCACTAAACACTGTTGCGATTGATACTAGTTTGGCTTGGCGATCAGGAATAATATCTTGCACAGCACCAAACGCATGACTAGCGGCGCCCCATAAAAAGAATGCAATGACAAATGGCCAATATGTTGCCTCAAAACCAGTTAGGGTCATGGCGTAGAGCATTGGCCCGACAAAGTGGAGGCTGCTCGTGACAGAGTCTAGTACAGGTATTTCCTTGAATCGTAGACCCTTGGCCGAATAAGCGACGACGAGAAAAACCACAGCAAGAAGTGTTATGTTTGCTGTCAACGAGCCGTGAAGCAGAAGGTACACTAAGGGTGGGATATTGACCAGAACTGCTGCCGTAATAATTAGCGGGTGCAGTGATTTTTGCTCCTTAGCGCCCTCCAAGCCACCTTTTCGCGGATTACGCATGTCGGATTCGTAGTCAAACACGTCATTTATGCCGTACATTAGCAGATTGTAAGGCACCAGGAAGTACAGGGTGCCGACCCAAAAGAGCGTGTTGACTTCTCCACCAGTTACGAGCAGGGCGGCCATAAACGGATAGGCTGTATTGGGCCACGAAATAGGACGGGAAATGAGGGTGAGTTTTTTGATTTTATCAAGCACGAGACGCCTCCAATTTATTCCATATCGCCGGAATGAGAACAACCACAACCAGGCTATAGGCGAAGTCCTCGATTGGCGCAAGACCGATTTTCAAGCCGAGAATTTTAGCCGGATCATAATCAACGATACCAGCAGAAATGATAAGCGAGTCGAAGACGGCCGTCAGTATAATGAGCATCACCAGTAGTATCGTCATGGTGCTATTCCACCCCCAGACACCAAGCAACTTGAGTGTCACCAGTACCACCGCCATATACACCAAATTGAGCATTAGATACGTGGCCATCTCGCCTCCCCGAGCCTATACATTACTAACGTAAAATAGCACAAAAAAGTCAAAAACAGTAACTCCTCGACGGGAAACTCGGGTCCGAGGTAAATGCCGCTCATATAGGGCGAGTGTCCGCTAAAAAATACACCAAATGCAATCCCAAATATATCCCACATAATGAATACCGCCACACCAATAGCTACCGTTACGACCGCCCGGCGTGCGTTATGGAAGAGTGCCAAGCGGTATCGCTTATCGAGAATTATAATTCCCATCAAGCTAAATAATATGACGGCCATGTAGGCGTATTGCATTAGAAGTCTTTCTTTCGGAGTGGGCCGGCGGCACGGTTTCCCGTAATGCGCTTGTATGTCAGCTGTGCGCTAATGAGACACATCGGCAGACCAATGCCAGGCAACGTCCCCGCCCCAACATAGTATAGGTTTTTAACGGTTCTACTTTTGTTTGGCGTACGGAAAATAACGCTCTGACTGAGCAGATGAGACTCCCCACCGAATGCATTATATTCCCAGGCGTTAAAGCGATCGGTAAAATCTTGCGGTCCGAAGATATTACGCTCAACTATGCGCTCGGCAAGGTCGGGAATGTTTGACGCAGCCGCAAAGGCAGAGATAGACGCATCGGCTAGCTTGTTTTGCTCCTCGGCATCAAGCTCGACACCAGCTGGGATAGGTACGAGGAAAAAGAGATTCTCATGGCCTTCTGGCGCTAGACTTGGGTCGGTTTTTGTCGGATTGCAAACATAGACTGAAGCATTTTCTGGAACCACCCCATCTTTATAAATAGCCTGAAAATTACCTCGCCAATCATCGACGAAGAAAAGATTGTGGTGCTTGAGACTTGCAAGCGATCCACGGACACCAACAGAAACAAGAAGCGCACCGGGACCTGGCTGTCGTTTTTTCCAGTATTTTTGCCTAAAACTCTGGTGTTCTGGTGCAAGAAGTTTCGTTTCGGTGTGATGCAGATCGGCGTTAGAAATAACGATATCCGCTCGTGCTTCGCTATCGTTACTCAATCTCACTCCAACCGCACGACCGTTTTCAACGATAATTTCCTGCACGCTCAGTCCGAGTTGGTACTTAATATCAAGGTTTTCACCGAGCTTTTGCATATCATCAACCAACGAAAGCATGCCACGACGAGGGTAATAGACTCCACTAACAAAATCCAGGTGGCTCATAAGTGTATAAATCGCAGGTGCCTGGAACGGCGAACTACCAAGAAATACCATGTGATATTCAAGAAGCTGTTTCAGTCTTTGGTCGCGAAAGAACCGCGAAACATAGCCGTCGAGATGTTGTGCAACTAGCCCTAACATACGAGGAGCGTGCTTGATTATCGGCCAACGAATAATGTCACCTAGTCTCTGAAAATTGTTGTAGAGGAAGTACTTCAAAGCGATATTGTAGGAGAGCGTACTGGTTTTAACGTAACGCTCAAGTGTCTCACCTGCACCAGGTTCAATCGCCTCAAATAGATGTTTATCCTGTTTGACATCTCCCTGAATAACCAGTGACGGTGCGTTTTCAAAATATACTTCGTATCCTGGCTGGAATCTGATAAGATCTAGGCGCTGTTGTGCAGATTGATCGAAAAGCTGGTAGTACTGCTCAAAGACCTCGGGCATTAAGTACCATGACGGTCCAATATCAAAGGTGTAGCCGTTTTGCTTGATGGCAGCGATCCGTCCGCCAAGTTCAGGATTCTTTTCGTAGACAATAACCGCATAGCCAGCTTTAGCGAGGAGGTTCGCTAACGCCATTCCACCGTATCCCGCTCCAATAATAATAGCTGTTTGTTTCATCTGAATATACTCCTTCTGAGGAAGAGAATGAGCTTGTAACTATTAGGTATTCTCATGCGCTTCATCTTGATCTTATTAATGTCTGCCCCTCGGAGCTTTACGAAGACGGCGTGGTAGTATTCGTAGCTCGTAAGGAGCGCGGCTCGCACGCTTCTTGGTAGGTTGCGTATCGCATCTAAGCCAGCCGAAAAGTCGTGCTCGATATCTGCTTCGATCGTTCGCTTTTGCTCGTTACTAAAGGTCGCAAATTCAACCCCAGGGAAATAGATACGTCCAAGCTTGATATAGTCATCGCCTATATCTCTCAGGAAATTAACTTTTTGGTAGGCTGCGCCGAGCGCTTGTGCGCCGGGGGCAAGTTCTTGATAGAGGGTCATGTCGCCTTCTGTGAACACTCGCAGACACATGAGACCAATAACTTCCGCAGAGCCATAGATGTAGTCACGATAGAGCTGATCGGTGTAGGTTTGCGGGCTAAGGTCCATGTGCATACTTGCGAAGAACGGCCGAGTCAGTTCGGCAGTAATACCGTAGCGTTGTGCGGTTTGAGCAAACGCATGGACGATGGGGTTTGAACTATAGCCCATGTCGATAGCTTGTTGCGTGTGTCGCTCAAGTTCATCGAGCAATACTTCAGCGTTTTCTCCTCGGTACGTATCGACAATCTCGTCAGCGATCCTAACGAGTCCATATATTGCGTAAACATGGGGTTGGACATGGCGAGCAAAAAGACGGCTACTCATACCGAACGATGTTGAGTAGCGTAGCGTAAGTCTTTCGCTTAGTTCGTATGAAGTCTGTAAATATAAGTCCATCACGATGACCTGTGGGTTGCTTTATCGATGATTTCGAGGAATTGCTGATGGTACTCTGCAGACAGCTCAAGAGCCTCAAGGTGCTCAAGCGCCGTGTTGGTGTATTCGTCTATTTTTTCTTCGGTTTTTCTTCGAGAGTCGGATGACTCAATTAGGCGTTTGGCTGCTTCTATCTCAAGCGGAGTGGCATGAGAGTTGCCAAAGGCATGCATGAACATTGCATGGTCAGAAGATGAGAAGGCTTCTAGCGCTTTTTCAACAAGAAAAGTCCGCTTACCCTCGATAATATCGCTAATTGTCGACTTTCCCGTCTGTGTCTCGTCCCCAAATATGCCCAAAAGATCGTCGGTCAGTTGATATGCAACGCCAAGGGCAAGCGCATACTTGCGTAGACTGTCGCATTGTTTTTTGCTTGCACTAGCAAGACGTGCCCCGGTCACGAGAGGAAGGACGAAGGAGTAACTAGCGGTTTTATGAATTGCAACCTTCAGTGCGTCGCCGTCATTGTAAGGCGAAAAGCTCAGCTCGGTATCCAGCAGTTCTCCACCGGCTACTTCAAAAATACCGGCACTGAGTAGGTGTTGTGCTGTGGTTTTATCTTCATCTGATAATTTGCTCGTTGTGATCAGCTGGTGAGCGCCCGAAAGCATGAGATCGCCAGCGAGCAGGGCCGCACTATTGGCATAATGAGTAAGTTCTTTTTCCGAGGAGACAAATGGCGCATAAGCCACCTTGTACTTCCCGGCGATATTTGCTACTCGATAGCGGACATAATCTCTATCGATGATATCGTCATGAATCAGCAGCGAAAAGTGTAGCAGCTCCTGAGCGGCCGCAACTGGTGCGATCGATTCCGGCTTACGTCCACCGAACGCAGTGTATGACAAGAAAGTCAGTTTAGGTCGAAGGCGCTTGCCTCCTGACTGAATAAGTGCATGAAGGTTGCGCCACAATCGTTCATAAGAGGGGTCTATGAGTGTCGCTTCTTGTATGGACCGCTCGAAGAAGTCGTTTAATACGTCATGCGTCAATAACAGAGTATCCTGACTCTTAAGGCGTTTGCTCATGTGGGTATTATACTAAAGATTCGATTGATACAATAGACTCGTATAACACAAAATAATTTCGCACGGCTCAATGCGCCGGTATGAAGACTCTATGCCTCACTTTACGCTTGTGCTATTATATGTATAAAGACAAAGCTTTACAGGGGATACATGAACAAAATTGCTAATTATCTGAACGAACATTTACTAGGTGAAGTAACTAGTGCGAAATCTGTTCGAAAACACTATTCAACGGACGCTAGCGTACTTAATATTACTCCAGAGGTGGTAGTACTTCCTCGGTCAACAAGTGACATCCGGAAGGTAGCTCGTTTTTCTTGGCAGTTAGCCGAAAAAGGCCACGTTGTTAGCATCACAGCTAGGGGTCTAGGTAACGACACGACCGGTGCGGCCATTGGTAAAGGCATTGTTATTTCGGTAGCTAATCATTTGAGCGATATTCTAGAAATTGCCCCTAAAGACCGCTTGATTCACCTTCAGGCTGGGGTACAGATCAAAACTTTGCAACAAACCCTGCAATGGCAAGGCCTAACCATTAGCGACATCGACCCTAATATTACAGTTGGTGGTGCTATCGCTAGTAATGCTCATAGCAGTTTTGACACCATTGGCGATTCTATAGAAAAACTCGAAATTGTTTTGGCTAATGGCGACATTCTTGAAACTGGACGGATCAGCAAACGAGAAGTTAACCGCAAACTTGGGCTACAAACCCTCGAGGGCGAAATTTACCGCAAGCTAAGTGGTTTGATCGAAGATAACGAATCTCTCATAGAAAAAATCGCTTCTAACAGTAAGCAGACTTCTATCGGCTACAGCCGAATTGCCGAAGTTAAGCAAAAAGACGGTTCTTTTGATCTAACTCCCCTCTTTATTGGGAGTCAGGGAACTTTGGGCATTATCTCCGAAGCGGTACTTCGAGCCGACTTTTATTCTAGCGACCAAACTATCGTGGCTATAATTACCGACTCTCTCGAGCAAGCTGGCGAAGTTGCCGACAAGATCAGCAAGTCCTCACCGACCGAAGCAACTATCTACGACGGTAATTTGTTTAAACGAGCTGGCGACGAAGGTGTCCGTTTCTCGATATTAAAAGATGTCGGAGAAATTGGCGCAATTGTATATGTCAGATTTAATGATTTCAGTAGTCGAGCTCAGGCGCAAAAGCTCAAGAAGCTTAAAAAAGCGTTAAAGAATGAGAAGGTCACCATTATTAGCTCAGTCGAAAAAGACATTGAAGATTTTGCGGCTATACCAGCAGTAACTTACAACATCGTTCATAACGACAAAGAAGCTAACGCCATACCACTACTTGACGGAGCTTACATACCTCACGGAAGAAGGGCCGAGTTTGAATCTGATCTAGAACAATTAGCTGCCAAGCACCATCGAGAACTACCTGTTGTAGTAAATACAATAACTGGTACATATCGAACATTCCCAGAACTAAAATTAAATGTTGTTAGCGATAAACAAAAACTATTTAGACTAATTACCGACTTTGCAGCACTGATAGACAGCCATAACGGTGCATTTGTAAGCGAAGGTGGCGAAGGACGACTAAAGGCTAACGCCGCTTGGGGACTTTTGAGCGAAGAAGAAAAAGAGCTTTACGCCGAAATACGCAAAGCTTTTGACCCATTTGGTACTCTTAACGCTGGCGTCAAGCAACCGAACGAGATAAGGTCACTAGTGGCCGCTCTAAGAACGACATACGACAATATTCAACAGTTGAAATAGATTTAATATTTAAGTAAGTCAGAATTAAGCGGTGAAACTGCCACTAAGTCTTGTGGCTCAGGTATTTCTTCACCTGTTGCTTCAGCTAACTTTTTTTGCCAAAACCTAATGCGTGCCTCAAGCTCTATAGCATCTTGCTCACACTTCCGTAGTTCATTTTCAGCCTCAATAGCTGCAAAGTTTATTCTTTCTGGATCATACATATTATTAATTCTCCTTTGCAATTAATTTCGTAAACAGAAAGAGATCGCTCACGCGACCTCTAACCTGCGGTAGAAGGCGAGGGCCGCATCTCCGTAACTACGATTGTCCACCACAACAACTCCTAATCCGGTGGGAACCTCACCTCTACCTAAGTATGATAATACCATAAGCCCGTTAGGTCTTAAAAGACTTGACAATGACATGACTGTGGATAACTGCAGGTCATGGTACGGCGGATCGGCAAAAATTATATCAAATTTCTGGTCAGTTCTTGAGGCCCAGGAAGCAACCGGTGCTTTTACTAACTTCGACCACTGCTCGGCTTTTAACGTTGTAATATTTTTAGAAATAACACTTTGCGCAACTCGGTCTTTTTCAACAAAAACAGCATTTCTAGCTCCCCTGCTTAGAGACTCTAGCCCTAAAGAGCCACTGCCAGCAAAAGCGTCCAAAACGTCAGCATCAATAATTTCGTCGCCAATAATATTAAATAAAGAGCTACGAATTCGCTCTCCCATCGGGTGAGTTCTATTGGTGCCAGAACCTTCTATAGTTCGGCCACCAAATTTTCCTGAAATAATTCTAATATTCATAATTAATTTAGTGTCGTCAGCCGCTGATACTCTTGAACGGTCTTAGCTAACATTTCGTAGTCTAGCAGATTTTGCCCAGAATCTACAAACCACTTAGCTTGTTTTTGCGCCCGAGAAATCATCTTCGCGTCAGCCAGCGTAGCGATCTGCAGATTCAATGCACCGTGTTGCATTTTACCATAAATCTCACCTGGACCTCTGAGTTTTAGGTCGACCTCGGCCAAATAAAAGCCATCGTTGCTCCTTTCTAACTCTTTCAGGCGAATGGTTGGGGCTTTAGAGTCGCTCATAACTAAATAACAATAGCTTTGATAAGCACTACGCCCTACCCTACCCCTTAATTGGTGAAGCTGGGCTAAGCCGAATCTTTCGGCGTCTTCGATGACCATAGCGGTGGCGTTAGGAACATCGACACCAACTTCCACCACTGTAGTGCTGACCAAAATGTCGTATTTACCTTCCGAGAAATCCTTCATAACCGAGTCTTTTTCGGCGCTAGGCATTTTTCCATGCAGTAAACCGATCTTTCGATGCTTAAACACCGATTGGCTGAGCCGTCGATGCTCGTCCTGGACACTCTTTATTTCGTTAGCCGTGTCGCCGTCAATTAACGAACAAACAACGTAAGCTTGCCGACCTTTCGCTAGTTCGCTGTCAATTTCGGCATAAAGTTGTTTACGACTATTAGGAGACCAAATCTTAGTCTTAATCGGTATGCGATCGAGAGGCTTTTCGTTCAAAACAGAAATGTCGAGGTCGCCGTAAACCGTCAACGCCAGACTTCGTGGAATCGGTGTGGCCGTCATCGTCAGAAGATGAGGCATTCTTTCGGCCTTTTTAAGTAGTTCTTGTCGCTGAGCGACTCCAAAACGTTGCTGCTCGTCAATAACTACTAACCCGAGCTTAGCGAAACCGACCGTAGACTGTATTAAGGCATGGGTTCCAACTATGATATCGACTTCGCCCGTTGCTATAGCCTCAAGAGTGGCCTTTCGAGCCTTGCCCTTAACACTTCCCGTCAAGAGAGCAACCTTGACACCAAACGGTTCTAGAAGCCCGTTAAGCGTATCGGCGTGCTGAGTGGCTAATATCTCAGTTGGAGCCATCAGGGCCGTCTGGTAGCCATAAGAAGCAACCTGACGGGCAACCAGCCCAGCAACAACCGTTTTGCCCGAGCCAACATCGCCCTGAAGCAAACGATTCATCGGTGGACCGCTTTCAATGTCCTGCAAAATGTTCCACGCCGAACGTCGCTGAGCATTAGTCAACTTAAACGGCAAATTTTCGACAAATTTCTTAACGACCTCTTGCTGAAACTTAAACGGTACACCGTCAAGCTTGGAGTTTTCGTTTTTATTCAATCGGCTCGCCAGCAAAAGCTGAAAAAGCTCTTCAAAACCAAGTCGCTCCTTGGCTTTCGCAATCTCTTGCTGATTCTTCGGGAAGTGTATCGCCGAAATAGCCTCGCTATAGCTCAATAATTCCTCACTTTTGACTATCTGAGCCGGCAGAGTTTCATCAACAATGCTCATATACGGCTTGATTGTTTTC